>NZ_JAAEDW010000001.1:0-570839 GCF_013346885.1 Gilliamella sp. ESL0232
TTTCCCACCGTTTATCTGTTAGCATTGTTCTTGGCATGATGAATCGAGTTATGGTTGTTTTTGACAGAATTATTATAACTCACATCATGCCGTCTAAAAAATAATCACGAAAGATCAACACGCCCTAGTAAGCATCTTTTTTATTAGCATGAATTTTTTATTTGTCTTTAAAAAATTAAGTAAACAAATGAGTATAATTTTGTCAAAAAGTTTCAGGTAACCCTACGTTTCAGTAAAAAATATTGTTTTTTAGATCGTTAAATGCTTTTTAACAAGTTGCGATCTTATTTTTATTTATACTCGTGCGTACTGCCTAATATTTTATCTATGGGGAAACATCTATTATTGCTTGAAAATACATTTCTTATATATTTTTTCAATCCAAAAAATTGAGTAGTGACAGCACAATAAAATAGCTGGGTATATTATAAAATTAAGCGTGATCCATGCTGATATCAGCAAATCAATACCAATCGAATTGATTAAATAACGCTGATATAAATAAGGATATCGAATTAACCGAGGGATAATCATAAAAATAAGGCTAATTAAAATGCCAATAAGTAAACCACAAAAGACTAAACCTGACGGTTTTTTTATTTTGTTTAAAATGAAGATTGAAATAAGAATAAAACAGAAATAACACAATCCATAATACATTAAATAATAATATTCAGGTGTATGGTATTGTTTTTTGATAAAACGATAACACCATTGATAACTTAGCAATCCTCCGACACAATTAAACAACAATATAACAATTAGATTAATGATTTTCATCGGATAATCCTTTTAACTTCAATAAGTTATATGATTTCACTGTAATTTATGCTAATAATATGTGACTTTGCTAAATTAATGAAGTGTTTTTATAAATTTTATAACGTGATCAATTTATATTTGTGTATTTAGCTACAGCCAATAATTAAAAATGCCGACTAAAATTGTCGGCATTTTATTTTAAGTACTAACTTTTTATTAGGTCAATATCAATGCCTAATCCTTTGGCAATTCCAGTTCCATAGTCAGGGTGCACTTTATAGAAGTGTTTGAGCTGTCTGATTTGAATGTCTCGATTCACGTTTTTCATAGAGCCAACGATATTATCAATAAGCAGTTGTTTTTGATCAGACTGCATTAAGTTAAATAATGCGCGTGGTTGTGAGTAATAGTCGTCATCAACACGATGATCGTGCCTGTCCATTGTGCCAGCTGGTACATGCATTGGCGGTTCGGTATATTGTGGTTGTTGTTTTGGTGCGCTATCGACGCTATTAGGCTCATAGTTAGGCGCATTATCAGGAGCATAAAAACGCATTGCACCATCACGTTGATAATTATGAACAGGGCATTTTGGAGCATTGATCGGCAATTGTTGATAATTAGTACCAATACGATAGCGGTGCGCATCGGCATAAGCAAAAATTCGACCTTGAAGCATTTTATCTGGTGATAAACCCGTTCCTGGCACTACATTACTTGGTTCAAATGCTGCTTGTTCAACTTCAGCAAAATAGTTTTCTGGATTACGATTCAGTTCCATTACGCCGACTTCGATTAATGGGAACTGTTTTTGTGACCAAACTTTAGTAACATCAAATGGGTTTTCAGGATGGTTGTTAGCTTGTTCTTCTGTCATTACTTGTATGTAAAGTCGCCATTTTGGATAATCTCCTCGCTCAATGGCTTTGAACAAATCTTCTTGTGCTGAATCTGGATTAGTTCCATCCATTTCTGCTGCTTTTTTAGGATGAATGTTTTTTATTCCTTGCTCAGTTCTGAAATGCCATTTAATCCAAGTGCGAACGCCATCTTTATTAATTAAGCTATAAGTATGGCTACCATAGCCGTGCATATGACGATAACCATCAGGAATACCACGATCAGAAAATAAAATAGTGACTTGGTGAAGTGATTCTGGTGATAAAGACCAAAAATCCCACATCATTTGTGGATCTTTTAAGTTGGTTTTGGGATCACGTTTTTGGGTGTGAATAAAGTCAGGAAACTTTAATGCATCACGTATAAAAAATACAGGTGTATTATTGCCTACTATATCCCAGTTGCCTTCGTCAGTGTAAAATTTTACCGAAAATCCACGAGGGTCGCGGGCGGTGTCTGATGAGCCACGTTCTCCACCAACTGTTGAAAACCTTGCAAAAAGAGGTGTTTGTTTACCTATCTTAGCAAATATACTGGCGTGAGTATACTGAGTGATATCATTTGTTACCGTAAAGGTACCGTGTGCGCCAGAGCCTTTAGCGTGTACACGTCTTTCAGGAATATTTTCACGGTTAAAATGGGCTAGTTTTTCAATGAGTTGATAATCATCAAGCAATACTGGACCACGAGGGCCAGCAGTTCGAGAGTTTTGATTATCGGCTATTGGGGCACCGTTATTGGTGGTTAGTTCTTTTTTTTCTGACATTGCAACACTCCTTTCTAGTATATTAAAGCGCTTTTGTAAATTAAAATAATCAATTAATTAATTTTTGAATTTAAAATTACTAAAACATATATATGGGACGGTAGTGCATAGTAAAAAGCTGGATATTGGGGGTTTTCAATACGTTAAAATATATTTAAACTCACAACATCTAATTTATATCTATAAATTTGTGTATTTCTAAATTTAAGGTTCTCAATGGAATAATACACTAAATCATTTATTTTTTGATAATTATGAAAATTTTGACAATTTTTTAAATTGTTATCAATAAATTCAAGCGTAAATAATTTCGGGCAATCGAATATCCCAAGGTTTGTTCTCAATATGTTGGACTTTTTGGCAAGCAAAAGCAAGCCCAATTGGTAAAATTTGTTGAGTTTGATAATTTGCTAGTAATCGGTCATAAAATCCTCCACCCATGCCCATACGATGACCTCGTTGATCAAAAGCAACTAGTGGCGTAAAAACAATGTCGAGTTGATGGTAAGGAAGTACATTTAATACATTTAACTTTGGTTCTAATATACCAAAGTTATTTTTTATGAGTTGAGTTTGACTGGTATATTTTAAAAAGAGTAAGTTTTTGGTTGCAAAAGGGTGGATAACAGGTAAATAGACGGATTTATTTTGTTGCCATAAATAGTTAATTATAGGTTGGGTTTCGACTTCGCCATCAAATGATAAAAATATGGCGATATTTCTTGCTTTATTAATCGCTTGGTGACAGGCAATTTTTTGATATATAGCGTGTTGTGCAATCTCACGTTCATCGGGAGATAATTGTCGCCGTTTTTGACGAATGATTTGCCTTATATTCATCAGTTTTCACTGTTGTTTAAAAGTAAAAGAGCGCTCCAAGATGTCGTTAGGGTCGTAACCCTTGAACCCAAGGTTCAAGGTGAACATTGTGTTTTAATTTTTAGGTTTCCTTACAAGTAAGGCATACACACCAATTAAAAGTCACTCCGTTCTTAAGTTTAGAATATCGGCTCAGGGGACTAACCCATATGGCGATCATCTCAGAGTCGTATGCTATAATACAAAATTTGACGGATCATACAATACTATTTGTATTAAATTTACAATTCAAGTAGTTAATTATTAGGATTTAGGGCAGAATCGAGTAATTGTTGTAACATTTTTAACCGATCGCCAAATTCACTGCTTTTTTCTTTTTCTTTTGAGAGTTCGTAAGAAATGTTTAGAGCGGCAGTCATAATAAGTTGATCACTGCCAACATGTGGAGACTTTTCTCGTAAATTTGTTAAGCGCGCATCTAAATCTTTTGCGGCATTGTTAAGTGCGTCGACTTCATCAACAGGACAATTAAATTTTAATGTTCGTCCAAAAATTTGAATAGTGACAGCTTGAGTTTCCATATTTAACCTATTGATTCATAAAACGATTAATTTTATCGATAATGTGTTTTTTATCTAGTCCTATTTCTTGCCTTATTTCGCTTTGAGAGCCTTGAGAAATAAACTTATCAGGGAGTCCAATATTTAAAATATCACATTTTATTTTTTTCGATAATAAATATTCACAGACGGCGCTACCTGCTCCGCCTTTGATACTGTTTTCTTCGATGGTGACAAGTATATTATGAGTTTGGCTAATGTGCAAAAGGACTTTTTCATCTAATGGTTTAACAAAACGCATATCGATAACTGTAGCATTGATTTGTTCTGCAGCTTGTAAAACTTCGGTAAGTAAAGCGCCAAAATTTAGTAAAGCAATATTTTCACCTTGCCGGCACAATTTAGATTGTCCCAAAGGAATTGCTGTTAATGGGATTAATGGTGTTCCAGTGCCTTCACCACGGGGGTAACGTACTGCTGCAGGACCATTATGTAAATAGCCTGTGTAGAGCATTTGTCGACATTCGTTTTCGTCACTCGGTGTCATAATGACCATATTGGGTATGCAGCGTAGATAACTTAAGTCAAATGCACCTTGGTGAGTTTCACCGTCGGCGCCGACAATTCCTGCACGATCGATAGCAAACAATACAGGTAAGTTTTGAATAGCAATATCATGAATTACTTGATCATAAGCGCGTTGCAAAAAAGTTGAGTAAATAGCTACAACAGGTTTTAATTCACTAATTGCAAACCCAGCAGCAAGGGTTACCGCATGTTGTTCGGCTATTGCAACATCAAAAAATTGGTCAGGATAATTATTTGCAAATTTTGTCATACCTGAACCTTCCCCCATTGCTGGGGTTATTGCCATTAAACGTTTATCATTTTGCGCCATTTCGCATAACCAATCGCCGAATACTTGCGAATATGTTGGCGCAACTTTTTGAGTAGTAGGTAATATACCATCATTTGGATTAAATTTTGGTACGCCATGCCATAAAGTCGGATCTTTTTCAGCTGGTGCGTAGCCTTTGCCTTTTTGTGTTATTACATGAAGCAGTTGTGGACCCTTTAATTGGCGAACTTTTTGTAAAGTTGCGACCAATCCATTAATATCATGTCCATCAACAGGACCTATATAATTAAATCCAAGTTCTTCAAATAAGATAGCTGGTGTGACTAATCCTTTTAAGTGTTCTTCAGTTTTTTTAACAAGTTCTTTTAATGGTGGAATATTAGCTAATATTCGTTTGCTATTTTCCCTAAAAGATGTATAGGCTTTACTTGATAAGATTTGAGTTAGATGTTGGTTAAGTGCACCGGTATTTGCAGAAATTGACATATCATTATCGTTGACAATCACTAGCATATCTGGCTTAACATGACCAGCGTGATTCATTGCTTCAAATGCCATACCAGCAGTTAATGCTCCATCACCAATAATGGCCGCTACTTTTTTACCTGATTGTTTTTTTTGTTCGCTAATTGCAATACCAAGTGCTGCACTAATTGAAGTTGAAGAATGACCTGTGGTTAGCACATCATATTTACTCTCATTACGATGAGGAAATGGATGAAGTCCCCCTTTTTGACGAATAGTGAGCATTTGGTCTCGTCGACCAGTTAAAATTTTGTGAGGGTAAGCTTGATGACCAACATCCCAAATAATTTTATCAAAAGGTGTGTGATAAACATAATGCAAGGCTGTTGTTAATTCAACAACACCTAGTCCCGATGCTAAATGACCACTTGATTGACTTACGCATGCGAGTAAATATTGTCTAAGCTCGTGACAAATAGACGATAACTGTGACTGAGGAAAACGTCTTAGATCCTCAGGCGAGTTTATTTGTTTTAACAAAGGGTAATTATCTAAATTCATTATGTAATGCTGTATTTTAGCTAGTTATTAACTATTGCGATTAATAATATAACCAGCAAGATCCTGTAATGGCTGATTATTATAAGGTATTTGTTTTAGACTATCGATAGCTTGCTGATAGAGTTGCTGGGTTAGTTTTACTGCGCTATCTAGCCCAATTAATGCAGGGTATGTACTTTTTTCATGAGTAAGGTCTGAACCTTGTGGTTTACCCATAATAGATTGCTCGCCAATGATATCTAAAATATCGTCTTGAATTTGAAATGCTAGCCCAATAGCCTCAGCATAGCGATCGAGCATTAGCTGATAAGGTTTAGCTATTTCACCGCATGCAAAAGCACCCAAACGGATTGCCGTTTTGATCAATGCTCCTGTTTTATAACAATGTATTTTTTGCAAATGTTCAAGACTAATTGATTGATGTGTGGCCTGTAAATCAAGTGATTGACCAAGGCACATGCCATTAACGCCACTGGCATGGGCAAGTTCAGTTATCATATTAATTTTAGTTTCAGCATCGATTAATTTACTTTTTGCTAGTATTGAAAAGGCTAAACTTTGTAAGGCGTCACCAGCAAGTATTGCTTGAGCTTCACCAAATTGGATATGGCAGGTTGGTTTTCCTCGGCGTAAGTCATCATTATCCATTGCAGGTAAGTCATCATGAATTAATGAATAAGTATGAATTGCTTCAATCGCAGCAGCGGCTTCATCTAACTTAGAAAGGGGGCAATTAAACATTTGTCCAGTTAAATAGACTAAAATAGGTCGAATTCGTTTTCCACCAGCCAACAAACTATAACTCATTGCTTGTTGAAGTTGAGATGGTTCAATTTGTGAAATATAGGTGGTTAAAAACGAATCAATTCGTTCTTGTAATGGCTTTAAACTATTCATTATCATCATTTGAGAATTCTGACAGTTCGGAGTCACTATTTTCAGATAATAAAATCTGAATGCGTTGCTCAGCTTGCTGTAACTGTTTTTGTCCTGCTTTTGCTAATTTGATCCCTTTTTCAAACTCATTTAGTGCTTCGTCTAATGGTAGATCGCCGTTTTCTAATTGAGCTACAATGGTTTCGAGCTGTTTAAGTGTCTCTTCGAAACTTACTTCTTTGTCTTGCTTTTTTGCCATATTCAATTCCTCTTTGCGTGCGATGAGTATACACTTATTTCCCATAATCGTGAATCTAGGTTTTGTTTATTTACTCTCATTTTCGTTATTCAATTCATCCATTGATAATAAGGTAATATCTGGATTAATCGGTTTTTTAACTTCGATACCCATTTCACGAAATCGTTCAATTTGTCCAATTACATTGCCACGACCTTTACATAATTTGTTCATGGAATTTTGATAGGTTTGTTGAGCTTTGTCTAAACAACTTCCCAGATTTTCCATATCTTCAACAAAGCCACGCATTTTGTCATATAATTTGCTTGCTCTATCGGCAATAAGTTCAGCATTACGATTTTGATATTCAAATCGCCATAAATTATGGATAGTTCGTAATGCAACTAATAAAGTAGTGGGGCTTACTATCATAATATTACTTTTCAGCGCATCGTTAATTAATGTTGGGTCATTATCTATTGCACTTAAAAATGCTGGCTCGACAGGAATAAACATCAAAATATAATCTAATGAATTAATGCCAATAAGTTTATGATAATCTTTTTGACTAAGTTGTTTTAAATGGTTACGCACAGCCGTTAAATGTTCGGCCATTGCTTTTGCTTTAACGTTTTCGTCATCACTATTAAAATGGCGTTCGTAGGCAACCAAGGCCACTTTTGAATCAATAACTACATCACCCCCTTGCGGTAAGTGAACAATGACATCAGGTTGTAATCGTTGATTGTTCTCGTTGGTTAGATTAACTTGTGTTTCGTACTCATAACCTGAACGTAATCCTGAATTGTCCAGAATTTGACTTAGAATAAATTCCCCCCAATTCCCTTGGGTTTTGTTATTACCTTTTAACGCATTAGTTAGATTGGTTGCTTCTTTACTCATTTGTTCATTAAGTAGTTGCAAGTTACGGATTTCATGCGTCAGTGTGTGGCGTTCTTTTGCCTCTTGTCCAAAACTGTCTTGTACTTGTTTTTTAAAACCTTCTAGTTGCTCTTTTAGTGGTGAAAGTAAAAAATCAAGGCTTTGCTTATTTTGTTGTTCAATCTTTTTGCCACTCTGTTCGAAAATACGATTGGCTAGGTTTTCAAACTGAGTCGTAAGCCGTTGTTCGCTTTGTTCTAGTATGGTTTGTCGTTCATGTGTTGCACTTAACGTTTCTTCTAAACGCGTTTTGAGTTCACTAATTTTAACATTCTGCGCTAGATTTTGTTGTCGATACTGCTCTAATTCATGCTCAAGTTGTTTTACTTGAATTACTAAAGTTTGGTTTTCTTCCTTTTTTTGAATTAGTTGTAGATCGAATAGTTGCTGTAAATTATTAATTGTTGATTGAGATTTTATAGCAAATATAAATAACATTAAGGCAACAATCCCAATAATAATGGCAATCCATTCGGTTAATCCTAAAGCATTGAACATAATTAAGCCCTTTCAAAAGTAAATGACATCACATCATTCAAGCTATTGCAATTTAAGGCAAGCATAATTAAACGGTCTAATCCGACAGCGACTCCAGCACAGTCTGGTAGCCCAGCTTCCATAGCGGCCAGTAATTCAATGTCAATATTCTGAGCTGGTAAATTTTGATTAGTACGATCTAAATTATTTTGTTCAAAACGCATTCGTTGTTCTTGTGCATTAGTCAATTCTTTAAAGCCATTAGCAAGTTCAACACCTTTGTAATAGAACTCAAAACGGCTAGCTACACGATGATCTTCTGGGCTAATAACGGCTAATGCAGCTTGTGATGCTGGAAAGTTAAATACAGCAATAGGCTTGTCTTGACCAATATGTGGTTCAACACCGAAAGTGAATAAGCATTGTAACAATCCATCTTTATCATAATTATCTGTGTTAAGTCCGATATCAAGCTGATTTGCTGCATTGACTAAGGTTGCGTGATCGGCTTCCAAAGGATCAATATTAAGATGCCTTTGAAACGCTTTTTGATAAGAAATACGTTCAGCAGGTTCACAATCTAAAATGGTTTGTAATAGATCATCGACTTCATTAATCATTTGCATCATATCAAATTGGATGCGATACCATTCTAACATGGTAAACTCAGGGTTATGATAACGGCTGAATTCTTCATGATTACGAAAACATTTACACATTTGATAAATTGGACCACTACCAGCAGCTAGTAAGCGTTTCATATGATATTCAGGGCTAGTAATTAATGACATGTTTCGCCCTTGTTGATCATCGATTTCACCAGGCTTTAAAAATTTAGTGTGAAAAGAGCTTAAATGTACGTCTGTTACTGCATATTGGCTTAAGGTAGGTGTTTCGACCTCTAAAATACAGCGATCAGCAAAAAATTGACGAATTTGAGAAACAATTTTCGCGCGCTTAAGTAAATTATTTATAGGTGCAGAAGGTTGCCAAGTCATAAAAATATCCATGGATTTTGATTAGTTACTAAAAAGAAGTGAAATAGGGCAAAAGC
Organism: Gilliamella sp. ESL0232; assembly: GCF_013346885.1. Classification (NCBI taxonomy): domain Bacteria; kingdom Pseudomonadati; phylum Pseudomonadota; class Gammaproteobacteria; order Orbales; family Orbaceae; genus Gilliamella; species Gilliamella sp. ESL0232. Next base: position 9,280 of record NZ_JAAEDW010000001.1, read on the forward strand.
CCTATTTCTTATTGCTGGCGTTCATTTTGCCATATTGAGAACAAATTGTCGTATTTTTCTTGTTGTTGCCAAATATGACGATGTAATGCGGAAAGAATAATTGGGTCTTCTAAAATCGCTAACTGCTTTTCTTTACTCATTTTTTCTAAGTCTATGTGTTGATATTGTTCAATAAGCTCATTGCGTTTTTGTTGGTTTTTATTATTAACTCTATGTCTTGAAGTCGATAAAGAGCAAGTTAGCGCATTATATATAGGATCGACCAACGCCATAACAAAGCCATGCTCAACAAATGCAGTTTCAGTTTTAATTAAATATTCGCCTGTAAGAGTAACAGCTCTTGTAGGATGCGTTTCTTCAGGGGTTAAAAATAGTCCTGCTTTTTTTGCCTTCATGCCGATACTTGAAAGCCCAGATACTCTAATTACTAAAGGTGAAATGGTTAAAGGTATTAATATGGCTATATACCAATAAGTAAATTGTGGATTTAACCAGATAATTACTCCTAACCAGATAATACCTAATAATGACAGTGGCCAACAAAAATAAAATGACTCCCCCCATGTTAGAGCGTCGTCATTTCGGGATGGTGACTTCCATTGAATTTTACTGCCCATCCATGCTTTAAGTACAAATTTACTATGAAAGATCATGCGTATTGGCGCTAAAATCATTGACCAAATCATTTCAATCAGTATTGATAAAGTTAATTTAAATATACCGCCAACATCTTTTGCCCCAGTTCTGGCTATAATAATACCGTAGCTGAAGAATTTAGGTGCAAACAGTAAAACCATTGTGGTTGATAATAGTTGAATGGCTAATTGTTCATCCCACCTTGGCCAAGTCGGATAAAATTGGTTAGGTTGGAAGAAATATTGAGGCTCAGAAATATTAAACACCAATAATAATAGTGTCGAAAATATTAAAAATACTAGCCACAATAATGAAGAAATATAAGCCATGCCACTAGTTGCAAACATTAAACGATGGGTCAATTTAATACCGCTTTTGAAGATTAGCCTTAAATTAATTAAGTTACCCATACACCAGCGATTATCACGTTTTAAATCTTCAATCATATTACCAGGAAGCTCTTCATAACTTCCATTCATATTATAAGCAATCCAGACGCCATAACCAGCACGACGCATAAGCGTCGCCTCAACTAGATCATGCGATAAGATATGAATTGGACCCTTACGTTTTTGCAATGGAGATAATATGCAATGCTCAATAAAAGGTTTTAAGCGAATCATTGCATTATGTCCCCAATATTGCGCTTCGCTTAATTGCCAAAAGTGTGTACCAGAACAAAATATATCACTATAAATCTGGTTGGCAAATTGTTGAATACGTCCATAAAGCGTGGTCATTCTTACTGATTTTGGTGGTGATTGTAAAATACCGGCTTTTGGGGTCATTTCCATCATGGCGATCATTTTTAAAATGCAATCACCAGTCATGATACTATCGGCATCAAGGATCATCATGTATTCATATTGATGTCCCCAACGACGGCAAAAGTCATCAATATTACCACTTTTACGTTTTACTCGGCGTTTGCGATGGCGATAAAAAACGTTGCAACCATTGTTTTGTTTTGCTGCATTAAATTCAGCCCAAGCTTTAAGTTCGTTCACATATAGATCGGGATCGTTAGTATCACTTAATATATAAAAATCACAACAAGCTGCGTGGCCTGTTTCAGCTAAAGATTGATAAGTTGCTTGTAACCCAGCAAATACTCGAGCAACATCTTCATTACAAATTGGCATAACAAGAGCGGTTCGATGCTTTGCGTCGATATGTGATGCTGGGTCCTTGGGAATAGGAATAGTGTAACGGTCTTTACCCATGACGGCTAAAATTAGGCCCATAATGCTGGTCCAAAATCCAATGGAGATCCAACAAAACAAAATAGCAAACAGGATAATAATCGCCCCTTGTATGATATAAGGTATTATGCTGTAGATGGCTAATTCAGGATTGATATCCCAATTAGTCATAAAATTGATTTTTTGCCAACTTTGGTATGGTAATAAAGAAGATAGATAAGTGGTTCCATAATATGTTTGTACTACAATCAGCGCAAACATAATAAAGCGTCGAATTATAGCTAAAATATTAAAGTTATGTTTTGACTTGGCAATATAGCGCTGGTTCCAGATTTGAGGTTGAATTGGAACGCGTTCAACTTCAGGATAACTTGGTTGTTGTTTTCGGTCATCAATAAAAGAACTAGTATCGCCAATCTGATTTAAGCGATATTTTAAGAACTCAACATCATCAGGTGATGTTGTATTATTTTCATATTTTTGACGCCAAGCTTCAGCATCAGGTAGATTTGTAAAGTAATCTTTTTTCATATTTTTATCTTATAATAATAATGACTATTACATTACTATTGTGCTGGGTATTGCCCGCTCCAAGTTTCAGAAATCACTTCATTGGTTGCTTGTGAAGCGAGTTGTACACGAATATCCGTTGCCTTTTTACTATCTTGGACGTTGAATCTAACAATTACACGCCATCCTTTTATTATTGGATTGTACTGTGAATCACAGCTTACAATAGAGCCGTTAGTAATACTTGAAATTACTTTGACTGGGTCATTTTCTGATAATGAAGGACCAGCGAAGTCAATCACGTACGCATTAGAGCCATCAAGTTTACGAATTAAATTAGCTTGTTTTATATCGCCGAGTGATAATCGGGTACTAATAGCTTTTGCGATATTATTAGGATAACGCTGTAATTCATGTAATGAATAATGTAATCGATATTTTATATCAAGCACGTCGCCAGCTTTATATTGTTTTTCTGGCACCCAAAAAGTGACAATATTATCGTTAGTTTCGTCTGCTGTTGGGATTTCAACTAATTCGACTCGTCCTTTTTGCCAATCGCCTAAAATTTCAGTCCAAACGCTTGGTCGTTTTTCATAGTGATCATCGAGATCTTGATAATCATCAAAACCTTTATCACGCTGAATTAAGCCAAAAGCTTTTGGGTTTTCTAAACTATACGATGAAAACGATAGACGTTTAGGGTTATTTAATGGACGCCATATCCATTCGTTATTATTAGCTAAAATTGACAGACCATTAGAGTCATGCATTGCAGGTCGATAATTTAACAATGGTGATGGTTGATTAGGCCCAAATAAAAACATACTGGTGAGTGGGGCAATGCCAAGTTTTTTTACAGAATCGCGGAAAAAGACCTTAGCTTGAACTGTAACAGTAGTATCAATACTTGGAATCAATGTAATTTTATAAGCACCAGTTACGCTTGGTGAGTCAAGTAATGCATAGATAACTAAATGTTTTTGATTTGGTTCTGGTCTTTCAATCCAGTACTCTTTGAAACGTGGAAATTCTTCACCAGACATTTCTCCAGTGTTAATGGCAAGCCCTCTTGCCGAAAGACCATAGCGTTGATCTTTACCTACCGCACGAAAATAACTGCCACCAAGAGCTGAAAATATTTCATCGTCGGTTTTTGTTGGATTATTAATTGGGTAATGGACTTTAAAACCAGCAAAACCCAAATTTTTAGTATCTAGTTTATCAAGATTAATCTGGCTTAAATCAAAATAGCTAGGATCATATTGTATTGGAGTTATTTGGTTATTAACAATTTCATTAATCTTTATTGGAACATCAAAGTACATTCCTTCGTGATAAAACTCAAGTTTAAAACGACTTTTTTGATCACCCCAGTAAGCTTTTTTATGATTAAATAGAATTTTTTGGTAATCAGCAAATTGTAAAGATGCTAATTCATTAGGAATATTTTTAGATGGTTGAACATAAGCCTTTTTAGATAGTTTTTCAGCTTTTTCAACTACATCATCAAGCGAAAAAGCCCATGCAGAAAAACTAATACAAGTAGCTGAAGCTAAGCAAAGCACCTTGCAAATTAAAGTTTTATTAAACTTATGAATTGGAAATAAATTGCACATAAAAGACTCGCGTTAGTATTATCTAAAAATATTGAAATAATTGATAATATTGTTTTTTGGATCATCTAAGCATTTCTCAACGTAATCCACTTTCATTTCTTGAAGAATGCTTGGGTTTTCGTTTATTAGGAAGTAAGAATAGTCATCTTTAGTAATCTTTGCTTTTAAGGATGAGATATCTTGTTCTGACATTCTAAATTGTGGTCGAAAATATTGTGTTATTTTTGCATTATCTTTTGTATAAATTGCTGCAACGAAATCAGCTGAATATTGGCAATAACTTTTTATATTGTTTTCAGTTGCTTTTATTTTACTTAGTTCCATATTATGTTCGGCTTGGTTTTCCTCAACTACTTTTTTGAGTTGCACATGATACTTTAATTTATATAGTTCATTTAAATAAAAATTCAATACGCAAGAGGAGAGATTATTATTGCCTTTACAATTTAGAATACCTTGTTTAATAATGTAGTTATCGAAGTTTTTATCACCAACAAACCGAATTAGCTGATTTTTAGCATCAACAACATAAGGGTCGTTAGTTTCAGTTTGTTGTTTTAATAGAGATAGTTGCTCTGTTTCGGAAATTGGTTCATTATTTTTTAAAGGTAAATTTTTTTTTGCACAACTTGTGACAAGAATAGCGACAAAGGTGCATATAAGGATATTACTTACTTTCATTTATCAAATTCCATGAGCATATTCTTTAGGTTAATTTTAAAGCGAGCAACTTTGCCACTAATTTAGTCACGTTATTAGTAACAACAGCCACTTATAACGATTATTGTTATAGCGCGAAATTATATACTCTTATTAATTTAAAAAACACTAGCAGATTAAATTAAATTTATAAAAATTGTACTTTATATACGGTCATTTCTCTCTAATGTTTGCATATTTTTTTATTATCGACCGTAAATTTAGTTTCATGATCAACTGAGGGTTTAAATTTCCCCTTTGCTTTTAAAAAAGCGATTAGTTGCTCGGCATTCATGTTGGATTTTGAACAAGTATGAAATATGGCATCTTCTCCAAACTTACTTTTGATAGCATCAAGTAAAGAAGATTCGGTATAATTGTTTCCATTCATCATATGCAATACTTCGTGTCCATGAATTGACATTATAGCCTCCCTGAATTATTGTTCATTTTAATGATTAATTCATTATTTTTAGTCCCGAAAGATAACAGATATTTTTAATAAGAAAAAGAGGTTTGATATTAAAAATATAATAAAGTTTTAATTATTCCCCCTGATTTACATCGGGGGAAGAAATAACAGCAAAAAAGCTGTAAATTCAAGCAAGAATAATCTTTCTTTTATTTTTTAATTGTTGGTTAATTTTGTAATGATTGATTGATTTTCGCTTTTAACCTGGAGAATAACAACAGATATAGTATCAGCAAGTTTGTAGCAAACCTCATCTTTAATTTTGATGATTCCTTCCTCAGGTAACGAGATAATTTCTTCCTTGACTGAGTGAATCATTGAAAGTGGCATAAATGCAAAAGCGCCTATATCACATAAACGAACTCGAGCACCACCACGATTGATATCGATAATTTCAGCAGAAAAACTTTCACCTACTTTATTTGATAAGTATTGAGCATAAAGGTTTTCAGCCATATCACGTTCTGCATAGCGTAATGTTTTGCGTCTTTCATTCATGTTTTTTAATTGATCTTTATCGGGTGCGACTAATTCTTGTGATCGGATAAATGCTTTGATTAATCGATGGTTGACCATATCACCATATTTACGTATTGGTGAAGTCCATGTTGCATAGGCATCAAATCCCAAACCAAAATGTGGTTTAGGTTCAGTTGAAAAATCAGCAGGGCTTTGGAACTTACGAAGTTTTGTGGACAAAAATGGAGTGTTGTCGATTATACGACGCAACTTTACGTAACCATCGAAAGATAATAATGATTCTTTATCAAATTCAGTGATTCCGTTGTCATTTAAAAAAGTCACTACTTGTTCAATATATTTATTATCAAAACCTGAATGAATATTAAAAATTCCAAAACCAATTTTATTTTTTAATTGCAATGTTAAAGCTTGGTTTGCTAAAACCATGACTTCTTCTACTATTTGATTTGCAATCCGACGAGACTCTTTAATTATTGATTTAACTTGGCGATTTTCATCAAGTTCAAAACGATAATCTCCATTATCTTTAAAAACTAATGCATGATTTTGCCGCCATGTCATACGAATTTTTGCTAAGTCAGCTAAATGTTTAAGTTGCTGTTTAATAATTGGATTGTTAGTTTCTAAATCTTCATTATTTTCTAAAAAATTAGAAACATTGTTATAAGTTAATTTAGCTTTTGATTCAATCCAAGCTGGTATAAAAGTGATCTCATCGCTATTAATATTGCCCGTTTCGTCAATACCCATTTTACATATCATTGCTGGACGTTTTTGATTTGCTTTTAATGAACATAAATCATTGGCAAGCTCTTTGGGTAGCATAGGGATATTAAAATCAGGTAAATAAGTGGTAAAATTTCTGATTTTGGCAATACGATCAAGTTCGCTATCTTGTAATACATAAGCGGTAGGATCGGCAATGGCAACCGTCAATTGATAATCTCCTTGTTCACCTTTTGATATCGCAATAGCATCATCCATATCTTCTGTATCTTCGTTATCGATGGTGAAAAAGTTAACATCGGTTAAATCTTGACGGTTATCAAGTTCAGTACCGTTAATTGATAATGAATCGAACTGTGGGGCGTGAGTTTCTAAATCGTAGCGCGCTAACGTTTTTAGCCAAAGTTGATAAGGTGAATTGCTTTCAGCAACAAAACGAACAATTTCGGCAAGAAATTGATTCCGTTCTTCTTGCAAAGGGTGAGAAACAAGCGTTGCCACAACCCAATCGCCTTCTTTTAGTTTTTCGCTAACTTGCTTGTTTATTTTGCAACGAATGGCTAGATTAGTTGACATATTTTCAGGATAAATAACCATTGCACGATCTTGAAAGCCTATTTTGCCAATAAATTTTTGCAATGCACTTTCAATTAATGATTCAGGTTCAAAAGACTCTTTATCGTTATTACTTATTACTGTCCCTAATACCTTATCACCATTGCAAACTCTTTTCATTTTAGCAATAGGGATGAAATAACTTTTTTTATTATCAACATCTAAAAAACCAAATCCTTTTTCATGAGCTCTAATAGTGCCTTCAACGCGTGGTGTTTGCTCATGGAGTTCTTGTTTTAATTGTGCAAGTAGAGGGTTATTTTGAAACATATGGCCTAACACTAGTTAAAAAGTTGGTATTAAATTCTATCATATTTATGCAAATTGTGGTTATTGAATTAATCGGTGATGGTATTGAAAATAGAAGTATAATAATGCCACTTAAAATAATTGGTCGAATTAAAGTATGAAATTAAACTATAAATTACAGGGTGATGGACAGCCGATAGTGTTTTTACATGGGGTATTTGGGAGTTTAGATAATTTAAATATGCTAGCGAAGGATTTTGTGCAACATAATCAAACCGTGCAAGTTGATCTGCGGAATCATGGGCATTCCCCTTGGTCTAATAAGATAACTTATCAAACTATGGCTGAAGATGTAGCTGAACTTTGTTATGATTTACAATTAAAAGATATAATATTAGTTGGTCACTCAATGGGGGGGAAGATTGCTTTGCAATTATCGCAAATGCTTTCAGATTCTATCCAAAAAATTGTTGCTATCGATATTGCGCCTATAAAATATCACCGTTCGGCCAATGCCACTATTTTAAGAGTGTTAATGTATTGCCTTAGTAACAAAATTACCGATAAAAAGCAGATCATCAATTTAATGGAACAAGTAGGTATTAACATGCCAACCATTCTTTTTTTACTAAAATCGTTTAAGAATGATAAATGGTTGTTTAATATTGAAGCAATTAATTCACAATATGCTCATATATGCGATTGGCAAAATATCTCTCCTTGCTTAAAACCCACGTTATTTATTCGGGGAGGTAACTCTACTTATATTACAAATGAAGCTTATCCAGCGATTTTCGAACAATTTCCTAATGCAAAAATTGAAGTAGTTGAAGGTGCAGGGCATAATGTTCACGCTGAAAAAACGTCACAAGTTTTGCAACTTCTACATAACTGGATAGAGGGATGAATGGTATTTAACTTGCAAACATTTAGAGTGAATTACAAAATAATCGTTGCTGCTTGGCAACTTGTTTGTTAGGTGCATTAACCGTTATAACAACCATTTTACACTGAGCATTATAAGTTTTACTGGTGAGCTTATAGTGCCAACCAGAAGGAATAATTTGGTTTGTGGTATAAGGGTAGCTATCAAGTAGCTGAAAAGCAATTTTGTTGGCACGTAAGTAGTTTGTAAAGTAATGATGTTTATAAAACAATGCTTGTTGGTAATTAACAAATCCTAACATAATAATTGAAAATAATAGCGTTGCTATCATAACTTCAATTAAACTAAAGCCAGCTATTTTTTTCTTTTTGTTATTCACAATAAATAGCTCTTTTTTCTGGGCAATAATCGAGCCAATGACCTTTTTCAACAATCAATCGATTGTTATCAAAATGTGCGAGTGTATATAAATAAAAATCTTTAGCTTCGCCTCTTACTAACACATACTTATCAATTTTTAATAAAGACTTTTTTATACATGCTTTTAATTGATAAGTGGGTTCAGTCATACAATACCAATTTGTTTTAGGAGTTTGCCAATTTTGGGTTATTGCCCAAGTTAAAGATGAACTAGCTTGATTAAATTGTTGATAGTATTGACTTTCCATTAAGATAGTTTTTTGCCACGAGGCAATAAGGACATTAAAACCAATTAATAGCACCAATCCCACAACCATCAAAATAACTACCATTAAAATAGTGCTAAACCCAGACGAAGTATAAATTTGTTTAAAATAGGTTTTCATTTTTGATTATTTCAGTTATGTGATAATTAATCTGCTTGTTTTTTCTTAATTCAGCAGTAACAGATAGACTAATGGCATCGGGTAGCTGTTTTATTGTAAAATCGGTTACTTTGATTTCGTTTGAATCAAATAAGTTTTCCCATTTAGTTCCAAAACAATCTATTGCTCCTGTTTTATAGGCTATATTGTTTTCTTTATAGCGATAGGTAAAAACATCTGACTTTATAGGGGTAAATTTGTCCCAAACCCAAGAATTGCGAATTTCGCTATCGTATCGAAGAACAATACATTTTCCTTGTTTATCGATTTTAATAGCTTTAGCTGTTATTTTTTTGGGGTCATTAGCAATAAAACCAGCTCGTCTTATGTCTTTTTTCATACCAGCTAATCCAAGTTCAATTGCCTGTTGTAAACGTATTTTTTGATAATATTGCATAATACTTGTTTGTAATTGAATGTAAAACGAGGTTATACCCATAAAAATTAGACTTGATAATATTAAGCTAATAAGCATTTCAAATAAGGAATATCCAGATGCTTTTAACATCGAGGTAACCCTGTTATATAGCTATTTTCTGCACAGAATCGAATGCGTCCAAATAAAGAAATAAAAATCCTGCTAGTACCTATCTTATTTTTTAATTGGAAAGACATTGTTTGTGCTAAGTTGCGACGACCTAAGATCAAAGCATTTTTATTGTTTAATAATTCACTAATTTCAACAGAATTATCAGGTTTGATAAAATAAAGTACTCCTTCACTGCATGATGTAGGTTTTTCATCGTTAGTGATTGCAATGCACCAAGGTGAAGTAAATTGGTGAATAATGTAATTCTCATTTTTAATCGACGCTTTTATTTGAACTTCATACAAAAAATAAGCTAACTGTTTGGTTGTATAAGCTAATTCATTACGCAGCTGTTGCTCTTTCCAATGCTCAACGCCTATTGTGACTAAAATAGCACTAATACAAATAGTTATTAACAATTCTAGTAATGAAAATCCCCAATTTTGCATAATATTGTCTTGGTAACTATCACGATAGTTGCAGAGTACATTTTAATTAAACAATTGGTTATTTGACATTCTAGATTTGTGATACATTGCTCAAATAAATTGTGCTTTTTTCGTTAATACTTTGCTTTTTGTTTTGATGAAAAGTTTATTTAAAAATTACGTCAAAAAGCGGTTGGCAAGTATATTGATTTTACTAAGTTTTTTATTTTGTTTTTCCTGGATTCAAACATGAAGTGCAATTTTAAACACGGTGGAGTGAAGAAAGTAGAAAGGTGATTTATACTAGCACCTTCGCACCATCACAGTTTGGAGATTGTTATGTATTATAATCACCTTTCTAGGAAGGAAAGATACTAGATTTTTGTATTTATAACTATACACAATATCTATTGAACTTACACACAAGAAAACGGCATAAGTTTAAAAGCCCTGTCGCTTTTTATTCTAAGCGTTAAGACGAATTACACTTCATGGTGCAATCAAGGAAATTAACAAAAAACTTAAATAAAATCAATAGTCCATTTGAACGCTTTTAAAGCAAGAAACACACTTATAGCACTACAAGGCTAATATGCTTGCCTTATTAGAGCGTCAAAATGTGCCGATAACGAAGTAAAGCTAGTACGCTAAACTAGGTTGTTGGGCGTGTTTGTGTTTTAGATGTTATCAGCAATATTAATCATTCCGCAAAATACAAAAACTTACAAAACTAACACCTTATTTTAATTAGAAAATTAACCCATCTATTCTATAAAGACAAATCGTTTTTATTTTTACATTTCTTTACAAAAAAGTCCGCCAAAAAACTAGCCAACAATTTTTAAAATGGTTATACTTTTATCGCTATAGGAAAACAAGCTTATTAAATAAGCAAATAATTATAAAAATATAAATAAAACAAATAATAAAACAAATAATTACTTGACAGGTGAACCATGATGCATTATCATTTTAGCCACCAGCACTGGCAAACCTATGCCTTAAATTTATTAAATAATCCTATTCGAAGAGTTTTTGCACGAAACTCATTTATATCATCGAAATTATCTCTCGAATTGTTATCGAAATTATTCACAAAATTATTTTCAAAAATCCCATTGGCATTAGTGCCGTTGTTGTTATTGCCGTACTCCTTAGAATCGCAGGCATTATCGGCTACTACTTTTAATTACATTCAGGGTACTGCACCTTATTTAACCTTTGATGGCGGTGTTACTAAAGTGACTAAAACAGAGGACTTATTAGGTATTAAGTTATCAGATGGTCGAACATTCACATCGCAAAATAATTCTTCATCACCGACAGCGCCAATCAAGTTACCGAATGTAGGGGATACTTTGGCTGATGTTGAAATGATAGTCCCGCCATCAAGCAACTCAATAAATATAAATGACTTAGTGGCACAAGGTAAATGGAGAGACGATGATGGAGATGGACAGGGAGCAGGTGGAGTTACTGCATTAGGAAGTATATCGTTAGCAATAACGGATAAAGATGGCAATACCATTAATCGTAGTGATGCATTAGATATATGTAAAGCGCCTTATAAGGTAACCTTAAGTAGTACAGGAGGTAGTTTAACTACACAATATGGTTTGCCAGATAGTAGTACTTTTAGTGGAGGAACAGCGGAGTATTATATCACGCCATCACAGCCCGTTATTTGTGCAGTCAGGCCGAATCTAACTTATGGCACAGACAGCTTCTCAGGTCCTGCTAACATATGGAATCCAGCTAAGGGCTTTTTAGTTCAGTCTACTAATCCATCATCTTACGGTTTAAATTTTCCAACAACAGGTGCAGATGGATTGTATTTTGATTTGGATATAGGTGGAATAGATGCAAGTCAGTTTAGTTGGACAGTTACCACACGTGGTGATATAACGGCAACGGTGAGTTGGGTTAGGCCGCGTTCAGGTTCATTTATAGACCCATGGGGAAGTACTGTACAATATGATAATTGGATTAGAGATAAATCCAAGAATGTAACACGGGTAACGTTGAATGGTCCAGAGGCAAGAAGCTTGTGGAGCAATTCTAATCCTAGTCAAATTACCGTGCCATCTTTGCCACAGACATTTGAGTTGGTGGGAAGTGATAGAAGTGGTAATGGGGTGAGATATGGCTTTGTCTTAAAGCAGTGGTTCGTCAATCGGGGGGCTCAAAGAACTAGCGTTTCTAATCAAACCACATGGTGTAATAGTTTGGGTTATCGTTTGTCACGGGTAAGTGATTTAACCAATGCGAAGTGTGATGTAAATAGTAGTAGGTTCCCATGTATAAATAACATAGATGGTGCGATGCCGTCGTCAGGTACTTTTTATTATAGACGTCATGTAGGAGCAGGTTTTTTCACGGAGTGGGGTAATATGAACAGCTATGCTGATACGGGTTTCATCAGCAACAACTACTGGACGAGTGATGCCACAAGTATCCGTAATTTCCATGTTCTCTCTACTAGTGGCGGCGTTGACGGCAACGGTAACAGTTACAGCTTCTCTGCTGCTTGCACCACACCTTAGTTTTTAGCGTTTATTTCTTAATCCTTAGGCCGCGGGGGCGGTTATGGTGCCTGAGAGGACAATCTAACAAAAAATAACGCCTCCGCGTCAGTTGGGGCGTTTTCCCTTAGGGTTGCGCTGTTGCGGCGAAGCCACAATCGCGCCGCCCCCCGCCGCTGACGCTGAAAGCGTGGTTGGCAATTCTAATGATTACGCTGTGGCGGTTTAAATTCGTGGTCTATTTTAGTTCGGCAAGGTTTCGGACGTTTTGACCTTAGGTGAACAAAATAGCCACAGTGACCACGTCCGAGCAAAGGGAATTAAAGCGAATTCCCTTTGCAATCCCACGCGTTGGTTACAGAATGTGGCCTACGGCACTATTCGTATCATCCTGATACTCGCCTTTTCGAGGCCATCTTCTCTGTGCTCAGATGTTCAAATTTGTTCCAGACAAATTTGTCTGACGCCAGAATAAGACAAATAACATAGCCTTAGGTGGTTTTTGTGAGTTGTTTTGTGTTAAAAAGCAGTGCAATTACATCCCAAAAGTGATCAGAAAAGGTATTGATTTTTATTAAAGCTTTTATTTTTCTGTTTTTTTGTGATTTCCTATGACTTTACTAAGATTTCGATTGTTTTTGATTGCTTGGATATTGATTGTGGTGTTTTGATTAAACCACTTAAAAAGCAAGAAAGATTATATTATACTGTCCATCTAATTATTATTTGCTAACGGACTATAAATTAAAGGAAACTTGAGATGCAACAATTACAAACTATTATTGAAGCAGCATTTGAACGTCGTACTGAGATTACACCGTCAAATGTTGATACAGTTACACGTGATGCGATTAACCAATGCATTGCTTTATTAGACAGTGGTAAAATGCGTGTCGCAGAAAAAATCAATGGTGATTGGGTAACTCATCAATGGTTAAAAAAAGCGGTTTTGCTCTCTTTCCGTATTAACGAAAACCAACTGATTGATGGCGGTCCGACTAACTATTATGACAAAGTGCCATTAAAATTTGCTGAATATGATCAAGCAAGATTCCAACAAGAAGGTTTCCGTGTTGTTCCATCTGCTATTGCTCGTAAAGGTGCCTATGTTGCTCGAAATACTGTATTAATGCCATCTTATGTCAATATTGGTGCTTATGTCGATGAAGGTACGATGGTTGATACATGGGTGACAGTTGGTTCTTGTGCGCAAATTGGTAAAAATGTTCATTTATCGGGTGGTGTTGGTATTGGTGGTGTTTTAGAACCGTTACAAGCTAACCCAACCATTATTGAAGATAACTGTTTTATTGGTGCACGTAGCGAAATTGTTGAAGGCGTTATTGTTGAAGAAGGTAGCGTAATTTCAATGGGTGTATTTATTGGTCAAAGTACTAAAATATATGACCGTGCAACTGGTGAAATTCACTATGGACGTGTACCAGCTGGTTCAGTAGTTGTTTCTGGCAACTTACCGACAAAAGATGGCAAATATAGTCTTTATTGTGCAGTTATTGTGAAAAAAGTTGATGCTAAAACTTTAGGTAAAGTAGGTATCAATGAATTGCTTCGTACTATCGATTAATTCACGCTTATATTTTAAAGTCGTCTAAATTATTGTTAGGCGACGATTATTCTATTTATTAACTAGATAATTTTAGTTTTATAACCATTAGAAGAGGAGAATTTATGCCTTCTTTTGATATCGTTTCAGAAATTCAAATGCCAGAAGTTAAAAATGGTGTTGAAAATGCCACTCGTGAGTTAGCTACTCGTTGGGACTTTAAAAATGTTGAAGCATCGTTTGAATTAAATGAAAAAAATGAAACGATTAAAGCAACAAGCCAATCTGATTTCCAAGTACAGCAACTGCTCGATATTCTGCGTGATAAGCTAGCTAAACGTGGTATTGACGGTGGTGCACTTGAAATTCCTGAAGAAATGGAGCACAGCGGTAAACTTTATAGCATTACGGTTAAGCTTAAGCAGGGTATTGATAAAGAGCTATCTAAAAAGATTGTAAAAGCGATCAAAGACAGAAAAATTAAAGTACAAGCTCAAGTACAAGGTGAACAAGTCCGTGTTACAGGTAAATCACGTGATGATTTACAAGCTACTATGGCATTAATTAAAAATAGCGAATTTGGTCAACCGTTTCAATTTACCAATTTTAGAGATTAATGTGTTATTGAGTTGATATTGCCAACAATTGTCGGCAATATTATCCCTTAAACTTTGTAAAAAATTTCAGAAAAGACAGTGTTTGAATAAGGGGATGCAATAACTATTATGATGTTTTAAACCTGAATGTAAGTAGATAAAAAACGAGATTTTTTGTAAATACGTTATGTTGTCTGCTTGTCTATCCTCTTAATTATAACAATATTTATTATGATGAAAAAAGTAGCTATATATTTATTTTTTCTTATCTTTTCTGGGCATTTGTTTGCACAAGAACCTAATAGCGAAGTAAAGGAAATAAGGAAAGTTTTTATTGATAATCTATTATCAAAAATGACGCTTCAAGAAAAAGCGGGACAATTGCGCCTAATTAGTGTTGGTGGTGATCTAACGTTAGATAAAGTACTTGATAAAATTGAAGCAGGTGAAATTGGTGGCATTTTTAATACTGTTGTCGAACCTGACCTTTCTCAAATGCAGGAGCGTGCTCTAAAATCTCGCAATAAAATTCCTCTATTTTTTGGTTTTGATATAATTCATGGACATAGAACTATCTTCCCAATTAATTTAGGTATTGCATCCACTTGGGATCGTAGTGCAATTGCAAAAGCTGCTGAAGTATCAGCTGACGAAGCTACCTCGGATGGATTAAATATAACTTGGGCGCCAATGGTTGATATTACACGTGATCCTAGATGGGGGCGTGTGTCTGAAGGGTTTGGAGAAGATCCTTATTTAACCTCAGAAGCTGGGCGGATTTTTGTTGAAAAGATGCAAAAGCAATCGCTTGCCGATAAAAAATCATTGGTGACATCAGTAAAACATTTTGCACTTTATGGCGCAGTTGAAGCAGGGCGTGAGTATAACAGTACGGATATGAGCGAACGCAAAATGTTCCAAGAATATCTTGTGCCTTATAAAGCAGCAATTGATGCAGGTAGCAGGGCAGTTATGGTTTCGTTAGTGAGCGTTAATGGTATTCCAGCAACGGGGAATCATTGGTTGTTAACCGAAGTGCTACGGAATCAGTGGCATTTTGATGGTGTTGTTGTCAGTGATCATGGGGCTATTCGTGAACTTATTAATCATGGCGTAGCTAGTGATCCGAAAGATGCTGTACGTGTTGCGATTAAAGCTGGCATTGATATAAGTATGAATGATGAATATTTCTTACAATTTTTACCTGAATTAGTCGAAGAAGGTGCCATTACAGAAGATGAAATAAATCAAGCTTGTCGTCATGTACTTGAACTTAAATATGATATGGGGTTATTTAGTGATCCTAATCGTAATTTAGATCCAAAATTAGATATCGATACAATGTTTGCTGATAATCGATTACATCGTGAAGAAGCTCGTGATGTGGCACGCCGCAGTATTGTGTTATTAAAAAATGAGAATGAGATATTACCGCTAGCTAAAAATAAGAAAATTGCGGTGATTGGTCCATTAGCTGATTCAAAACGTGATATTTTGGGGAGTTGGTCGGGAGCTGGGCGTGCTAATTTAGCGGTAACTCCATTAGAAGGTATTAAAAATGCAGTTAAAAATCCTGAATCAATTAGCTATGCTTTTGGTGCCAATCTTTCTGATGATGAAAATTTATATCGGTTTTTAAATTTATACGGAGAAACAACTAAATTTGATAATCGACCAGCCGATAAAATGATTGCAGAAGCGGTGAAAATAGCTAAAAAAGCTGATATTGTTATTGCCTTTGTTGGTGAGGCAGAAGGTATGGCTCATGAGTCATCAAGTCGAACAGATCTATCTTTGCAAGCAACTCAAAAACAATTAATTAAAGCAATGAAAAAAACAGGTAAACCTTTGGTCATTGTCTTAATGAATGGTCGTCCTTTAACATTATCTGAAGAGTATGCTCAAGCAGATGCTATGCTTGAAACTTGGTTTTTAGGAACCGAAGGTGGTAATGCTATTGCCGATGTGCTATTTGGTGACTATAACCCTTCGGGCAAATTGCCCATGTCTTTTCCTTATAATGTTGGGCAGATCCCAGTCTATTATAGCCATTTGAATACAGGCCGTCCTCGTGGTACGGAAAATATGGGCAAATATACAACCTCGTATTTTGATAGTCCTAATGAGCCGTTATTCCCCTTCGGATTTGGTTTGAGTTATACCAATTTTGCGATGGACTTTTCGTTATCAAGTACTAAAATGAATCGAGATGGTGAAATTATTGTCACCGTTAATGTTGAAAATACAGGAAATAGAGAAGGTATGCAGACCGTCCAGCTTTATTTGCAAGATGTGACAGCGTCGGTTAGCCGCCCAGTGAAAGAGTTAATTGGTTTTGATAATATTACTTTAAAACCGCACACTAAGGGTCAAGTAAAATTTGTGATTAAATATGATATGCTGAAATTCTGGAACAATAAAATGCAATATGTTGCCGAACCAGGAAAATTTAATGTGTATATCGGTAGTGATTCGACAACTCAGGACAAGCAAACATTTACTTTGCTTGATTAATACTTGTTAAGTAATTTGGGTAATTTTCACATAGGATAATGCTGTGCAAAATGATATTACTTTTTATCAACGTTTTAAGTCTGATATTTTAGCTGGTTTAAAAGTCATTACCATTCGAGATAAGAGTGAATCACATTTTAAAGTTGGTGATAAGCTTCGTGTTGGAACTTTTGAAACTGATGAGTATTTTTGTACAATTAAAATAGTTAACATTACACAAATTACATTTGATCAACTTACCGAAAACCATGCCCAACAAGAGAATATGACTTTGAGTGATTTGAAAAAAGTAATTTCTGACATATACCCCAATGAAAATCATTTTTTTGTAATTCATTTTTCGCTCTTATAATAAAAAAGACGCATTGTTAATGCGCCCTATTTATTTTTATAACTAGCAAAAAACTATTGATTTATAGGTAGCACATCTAAAATTAAACCATCCACAGCAATAATTTCAACACGCTGCCCAACATTAAGATCTTCAACGCATCTTGCCGACCATGTTCCATCTTTGATTTTTACCCGACCTGAGCCATTAACAATAGCATCTGTGACAACTGTTTTAATACCAATTAAATCTTGTTGTGGCTGATTGATTTCGCCTTTACTTGATTTATCTTTACCTTGCTTTTTGAGCCAAAGCCACCAAAGATAAGCAGATACAAGCGTTAGAATTGCAAATAAAATCCATAAAATTGGCCAAGAAAGAGGTAAAATCCAAGCAATTAAACCAACAATAATAGCAGCTATCCCACTCCAAAGCCCGTATCCACCAGTACCAAGTAATTCTATAATCAGCAAAATACCGCCTAAAGCAATAAATACCCAATGGGGCGAACTATAGAAAACCATAAAAAAATCAGTCATTGTTGATTACCTTTATAATACATTCAGTAAAAATCTTAAACATAGCGTTTATAGATTTTGTTAAAAAGTTTCAGGAAACACTATGTTTAAGTATAAAATTTGATTTTTATTTAGTATTTTTAATCATTTCGTTAATGCCTCCAATGCTATCCATGATCCACAAAATTGGCCAAGAAAACGGTAAAATCCAAGCAATTAAAACAATAATAAAAGTAGCGATCCCACTCCAAAAACCATATTTGCCAGTATTGAGTAATTTTATAACTAGCAAAATACCACCTAGAACAATAAATCCCCAATAAGGCGGATTATAGAAAACCATCAAAAAACCATTCATTATCAATCACCTCTAAGATTCATTCAGTGAAATTTCTAAATATAGAGTTTACGATTTTGTTGAAAAGTTTCAGGAAACACTATGTTTAAGTATAAAAATTGATTTTTTATTTCGTGTTTTTAATCAATTCAGCAATACCACCAATACTACCCATTAAACTTGACGCATCAAGTGGCATCATAATCACTTTACTATTATCCGATGAACCAATTTGTTGTAATGCTTCAGTATATTTTTGGGCAACAAAGTAGTTAATAGCATTAATATTACCTGCAGCAATAGCATCGGATACCATTTGAGTTGCTCTTGCTTCTGCCTCGGCTGCACGTTCACGCGCTTCTGCTTTTAATATTTCAGATTGTTTTTCACCTTCTGCTTTTAATATTTCAGATTGTTTTTCACCTTCAGAGCGTAAAATCGCTGCTTGACGAACACCTTCTGCTTCAAGAATTTCGGCACGTTTATTACGTTCTGCTTTCATTTGCGCATTCATCGCAGCAATCAATTCTGCTGGTGGGCGAACATCTCGAATTTCGATACGGGTAATTTTGATTCCCCATGGACTTGTTGCCTCATCGACAATACTTAGTAACTTAGAGTTAATATGATCACGTTGTGATAACATTTCATCCAATTCCATGCTGCCTAAAACAGTACGAATATTAGTCATCATTAAATTAATGACAGCACGCTCTAATTGATTTACTTGATATGCAGCCCTTGCTGCGTCTTGTACTTGGATAAAGCAAACAGCATCAATTTGCACATTAGCATTATCTTTTGAAATGACTTCTTGTGATGGAATATCGAGTACTTGCTCCATCATATTAATTTTACGACCAACACCATCCATAAACGGAATAATGATATTTAAACCGGGTTCAAGTGTATGGGTATATTTACCAAAACGTTCAATAGTATATTGATAACCTTGGGGAACAATTGTAATTGCCTTTAAGACAGTAATTAACGCAAGCAAAACAATAACACCAATGACGATATAAAATACTGGCATAGTTCAAAAATCCTTATAATTTTTTATAATAAAAATGAGTCAACCATTTTATAGATTATTAAATTTTTTGCCTAGTTATAAATGAGAAGTTTGTTTTTAAAAATAAATAATCTCTTGACAGTGTGCTAGTAAACTAGTTTAATAGTACAAAATTTATTTTTAATCGATAAAATTATGAAAGCACAATATTTACATCTTATTACTCGTCAATTCACCCGCTTTGGTTGGTGGTGCGTTACCTTTTGCGGGTGATGTAATGATGTATTGTCTTTTTTACACAACCCGCTTTATGCGGGTTTTTTAGTTTTTGGATGTTAAACGAATCAGCTAAATAAAAATTTAAATGTAGAGAGTCAACAATGAATAAGCCGACATTAACACAAATAACCCAAACCATCGGTTATTATCAAGATCCAACTCAAGTGTTTTATCAATTGTGCGATAGTAAACCGGCAACGTTGTTACTAGAATCAGCCGAAATTGATAATAAGCAAGGAATTAAAAGTGTCATGATTGTCGATAGTGCATTACGTATTTCGGCAATAAATAATGAAGTGAGTTTTAAGGCATTGACCACAAATGGTGAAAAGCTATTACCTTTATTACAACAGGCTTTTACAGACAAGTTAGATAATGTACAAGTGGATGAACAAACACTTAAATTGGTATTTCCCACTATTGATAGTATGCAAGATGAAGATTCAAGATTAAAGTCGCTATCAGTTTTTGATGCATTACGCACATTATTGACTATTGTGAATATCCCTGAACAATGTGGTCAAGATGCGATTTTTGTTGGTGGGCTATTTTGTTACGACCTTGTCGCTGGATTTGAAAACTTACCTAATTTACCAACTGAGCAGCGTTGTCAAGACTTCTGTTTTTATTTAGCTGAAACAATATTAGAAATAAATCATAAAGATCATAAATCCATTTTAAAAACGACGGTTTTCACTTCTGATTCAAAAGAAACTGAGCGCTTAACGCAACGGTTAACTAATTTACAAGCAATATTAAATAGCACAATGAAAGCCATTCATACTCAGTCCCTTACTAATATCGATGTGACATGTAATAAAAGTGATGATGATTTCAATACAATTATCAAAAAAATGCAAGATGCAATTGAGCAGGGGGAAATTTTTCAAGCAGTACCTTCACGGCGTTTTAAATTACCTTGCCCTGAGCCATTATCGGCTTATCAGGTATTAAAAAACAATAATCCAAGCCCTTACATGTTTTATATGCAAGATAGTGATTTTGTGTTATTTGGCGCCTCACCTGAAAGTGCACTTAAGTATACTAAAGCAACTAATCAAGTTGAAATTTACCCAATTGCCGGTACTCGTCCACGAGGTTTAACTGCTAATGGCGATATTGATTATGATTTAGATAGTCGATTAGAACTCGAAATGCGTACCGATAAAAAAGAACTGGCTGAACACTTAATGTTAGTTGATTTAGCTCGCAACGATTTAGCGCGTATCTGTAAACCCGGTACTCGTTATACTAAAGATTTGTTAAAAGTGGATCGTTACTCTTTTGTGATGCATTTAGTTTCGCGTGTGGTTGGTCAGTTACGCAGTGATTTAGATGCGCTTCATGCTTATCAAGCCACTATGAATATGGGAACATTAACAGGAGCACCCAAAGTTCGTGCGATGCAATTAATTGCTGAATCAGAAAAAGTTAAACGTGGTAGCTATGGTGGTGCTGTTGGCTATTTTACCGCGAATGGTGATCTTGATACCTGTATTGTGATTCGAAGTGCCTATGTCGAAGATGGCATAGCGACAGTACAAGCTGGCAGTGGTGTGGTGCTAGATTCAAAGCCACAATCAGAATCTGATGAATCACGTAATAAAGCACGTGCAGTTATTCGAGCTATCATGGCAGCGCATAATGTAGAAGGTGTATTCTAATGGCTAATATCTTATTTATTGATAATATTGATTCTTTTACTTATAACTTGGTCGATCAATTACGTAATAGTAAGCATTGTGTGACGATTTATCGAAATACTATCCCTGCAAATGTAATTATTGAAAAATTGTCACAAATGCAAAACCCTATTTTAATGTTATCACCAGGTCCAGGAGCGCCAAGTGACGCTGGATGCATGCCAGAACTGTTAAAACGTTTAAAAGGTAAATTGCCTATTATTGGTATCTGCCTTGGTTATCAAGCTATTGTGGAATCCTATGGTGGAGCGATTGTGCCAGCTGGCGATATTTTGCATGGTAAGGCATCTTTAATTGAGCATGATGAGCAAGCGATGTTTAAAGGATTACCAAATCCGCTACCGGTGGCTCGTTATCACTCTTTAAAAGGTGAAAATATTCCAAAAACACTAACCATCAATGCGCTTTGCAATAATATTGTAATGGCAGTTCGTAATGATGAGGATCGGGTTTGTGGTTTTCAATTTCATCCAGAATCGATATTAACCATTCAAGGTGTAGAATTATTAGAACAAACTATTAAATGGGCACTAAATCCTCCACAAAAACAAGAGAAGCCAAAACAGGAAGCTATTGTTGATAAGCAAGAGTATAATATTCAACCTATTGTTAATAAATTATATTTAGGGCAAACCCTTACACAAGAGGAAAGTAAAATACTATTTAATTTAATTATTCAAGGTAAGATTGAACCAACTGTATTGGCTACCGCAATAATTAGTATGAAAGTTCGTGGTGAAAAACCGGATGAAATAGCAGGGGCAGCTTTAGCATTGCTTGAGAATGCCGATCTTTTTGATTCTCCAGATTATGATTTTACTGATATTGTTGGTACTGGGGGTGATGGCACCAATAGCATTAACATCTCAACAGCTAGTGCTTTTGTGGCTGCAGCATTAGGTTATAAAGTGGCTAAACATGGTAATCGTGGTGTATCAAGTAAATCAGGCTCTTCCGATGTGCTTTCTGCCTTAGGCATTAAATTAAATATGTCAGCACAAACATCTCGTCAGGCATTAGATGAACTTGGCGTGTGCTTTTTATTTGCCCAGCAATATCATTCAGGTTTTCGCCATGCAGCACCAATACGCCAACAATTAAAAACTCGGACCATTTTTAATGTGTTAGGGCCATTGATTAATCCATCTCGTCCTAAACGTATTTTATTAGGCGTGTATCATCCAGATTTAATCCAACCGATTGCTGAAACATTAAAAATGCTTAATTATAAACATGCTTATGTGGTGCATGGTGCAGGAATGGACGAAGTTGCTATTCATGGTAAAACTGACGTTGCTGAAGTTAAAGATGGTGAAATTCGTTATTTTACGCTTAAACCTGACGATTTTGGCTTGCCAACATTTACCTTAAAAGATATTGAAGGGGGTACACCTGAGCAGAATCGTGATATGTTAATTGCCATTTTACAAGGTCACGGAAAACCAGCACACCAATCAGCAATTGCCGCTAATGTTGCGATGTTAATGAGCTTATTTGGCGAGTCAAATTTAAAACAAAATGCACAACGGGCAATTGAAATGATGCAAAGTGGTAAACCTTATGCATTATTACAACAACTAGCAGCAAGATAATAAGTGGAGAATAACATGGCAATTGCAGCATTAGTAAAAAATGTTGAAATGGCAACAGTATTGAAAAAAATCATTGAAGATAAACAAACATGGTTAACTGAGCAGTTAGCAGTAAAGCCAATTAATACCTTTAAATCAGCGATATTCCCTAGTGATCGCAATTTTTATCAAGCGTTAAATCAACCTAAAACGGTTTTTATTTTAGAGTGTAAAAAAGCGTCGCCATCAAAAGGATTGATTCGGGATGATTTTGATCCAGCCGCTATTGCTAAAGTTTATAAAGATTATGCTTCAGTAGTTTCAGTATTAACTGATGAAAAATATTTTCAAGGTAGCTTTGAATTTTTACCCATAGTTCGTAATGAAATCACACAACCCGTGCTTTGTAAGGACTTTATTATTGATGAATATCAGATCTATTTAGCGCGTTATTATCAAGCTGACGCAGTACTATTAATGCTATCTGTATTGACGGATGATGAATATCGTCATCTAAGTAACATTGCTCATAAGCTCAATATGGGGATATTGACAGAAGCTAGTACTGAAAACGAAGTTGAAAGAGCCATCCAACTGGGTGCGAAAGTAATCGGTATTAATAATCGTAACTTAAGGGATTTGACGGTTGATCTAAATCGGGTAAAGGCCTTATCCAAATCAATTCCTAACGATCGCATTATTATTAGTGAATCGGGTATTTATACTCACAATCAGGTTAAAGAACTGAGTCGTTTTGCAGATGGATTCTTAATTGGCAGTGCGTTAATGTCTGAACCAAACTTAACTTTGGCAATTCGTAAGGTGATGTTAGGCGAAAATAAAGTATGCGGTTTAACACGTCCCGAAGATGCTGTTAGTGCTTATCAAGCTGGTGCAGTTTATGGTGGTTTGATTTTTGTCACAAATTCAGCACGTTATATACAGCCAATTAAAGCTCGAACAGTTATTGCAGCAGCGCCACTTAATTGGGTTGGTGTATTTCGAAATGAAGATATTGAAACCGTATGCCAAATAGCAAAACAGTTATCTTTATATGCAGTGCAACTGCATGGAGATGAAGATGCAAACTATATCAAAACATTGCGCCAAGAATTACCCAAAACTTGTCAAATTTGGCAAGCATTAAGTATTGATGGTGCTGTACCTGAACATGCCAATCCATTAGTGTCTCGTTATATCTTTGATCATGGTGCAGGCGGTACAGGAAAAAGCTTTGATTGGTCGCTACTTGATAATCAAGATCTAAATAATGTCATTTTAGCTGGAGGCATTAATCCAGAAAATATTAAATCAGCTTTAGCGACGAATGTGATTGGTGTTGATCTTAATTCAGGGGTTGAAGTTTCACCAGGAGTTAAAGATAAACAGAAAATCCAAGCAGTATTTGAACAAATTTAATTTTTTAATTTAAAAAAGGAATGGTTATGTCTAAATTAAATCCTTACTTTGGCGAATTTGGTGGGCAATATGTCCCGCAAATATTAATGCCAGTACTTGAGCAACTTGAGGATGCCTTCATCTCTGCAATCAACGATCCAAACTTTCAGAAAGAGTTTAATGACCTATTAGTTAATTATGCAGGTAGACCAACCGCACTGACATTATGTAAAAATTTAACTGCAGGAACAAAAACTAAGCTTTATTTAAAACGAGAAGATTTAGTGCATGGTGGTGCACACAAAACTAACCAAGTTTTAGGACAAGCATTGCTTGCTAAAAGAATGGGCAAAACTGAAATTATAGCCGAAACAGGTGCAGGGCAACATGGTGTTGCTTCGGCTTTAGCCTGCGCACTACTTGGCTTAAAATGCCGAATTTATATGGGTGCAAAAGATGTTAAACGCCAAGCACCTAACGTATTTAGAATGCGATTGATGGGCGCAACAGTCATCCCAGTTGAAACTGGTTCAGCGACTTTAAAAGATGCGTGTAACGAGGCATTACGTGATTGGTCTGGCAGTTATGAAAAAGCACATTATATGTTAGGTACTGCAGCAGGTCCGCATCCTTTTCCAACAATTGTACGTGAATTTCAACAGATGATCAGCCGTGAAGCTAAGCAACAAATCCTTGAAAAAGAAGGGCGTTTGCCTGATGCAGTCATTGCCTGTGTTGGTGGTGGTTCAAACGCAATTGGTATGTTTGCTAATTTTATTGATGATAAATCCGTCAAATTAATTGGTGTAGAGCCAGGAGGTCATGGGATTGAAAGTGGCGAACATGGCGCTTCGTTAAAGCATGGTAAGCTTGGCATCTATTTCGGTATGAAATCACCGATGATGCAAACGGAAGAAGGACAAATTGAAGAATCTTATTCAATATCGGCAGGGTTAGATTTTCCATCAGTTGGTCCACAGCATGCGTATTTAGATAGTATTGGTCGTGCTGATTATGTTTCAATTACTGATGATGAAGCGCTTGATGCATTTAAAGCGTTATCACGGCATGAAGGTATTATTCCTGCGTTAGAATCATCACACGCATTAGCTTATGCTATGAAAATGATAAAAGAAAATCCAACTAAAGAACAGCTACTAATAGTTAACCTGTCAGGGCGTGGCGATAAAGATATCTTTACCGTTTATGATATTTTAAAAGCAAAAGGAGAAATAGAATGAGCCGTTATCAAAAACTGTTTGCAACATTAACAGCCGAAAAACGAGGTGCTTTTGTTCCTTTTGTTCCAGTTGGTGATCCAACGCCAGAACTGTCATTTAAAATCATTCAAACTTTAATTGAATCTGGCGCTGATGCACTAGAGCTAGGGATCCCATTTTCAGATCCTATGGCCGATGGTCCAACTATTCAAAATGCCAATATTCGGGCATTTAAAGCAGGAATAACAGTTGAAAAGTGTTTTGAAATTTTAACCAATGTCAGAGCGCAATACATCAATATTCCAATAGGATTACTTATTTATGCTAATTTAGTTTTCAAAAATGGTATCGACGACTTTTATGCCAAGTGTGCCAAAGCGGGAGTTGATTCAGTATTGATTGCTGATTTGCCAGCTCAATATGCACAAGAATTTACAGTGGCCGCCGAAAAATACAATATAGCACCGATTTTTATTTGTCCACCAAATGCTGATGATAAAGTCATTCAAAGTATTGCTAAGCAAGGCAAAGGTTATACCTATTTGGTATCACGAGCAGGTGTTACTGGTGCTGAAAATCGAGCTAACAAACCGCTTACCCATCTGATCAAAAAATTAGTTGAGTTTGGCGCTCCACCTGCGTTACAAGGGTTTGGTATTTCAGAACCGACTCAAGTTAGCGAAGCGATTAAATCCGGTGCAGTTGGGGCAATTAGCGGATCGGCAACAGTAAAAATTATTGAGAAAAACCTCGACAATCCTGAACAAATGCTTAACCAATTAGCCAAATTTGTTCAATCAATGAAACAGGCAACTAGCAAGTAATTTATATTACTTTATAGTACTAAATAGTGGGCACAATAATAGGCTTGAAAATGGAATTATTGTGCCAATATAAGTTCAACAATTATGCTTAAGTTAAGTGGTATATATATTAAAATTGACGTGTAGCATATTTTTAATAATTTTAAGGTTACTGATAAAATCAGTGTGATTTGCAGTTGCATTTTATTTAAAATGCCGTATAATTCTCATTCATCTATCGCGGGGTGGAGCAGCTTGGTAGCTCGTCGGGCTCATAACCCGAAGGTCGTTGGTTCAAATCCAGCCCCCGCAACCACTTAAATTTTCATTCATAAACCAATTTATCCTGTTATTGTCTGAAAGTTCGAATAAAGTGGCTTCATTATAGTTAGTTTTTGAATGTAAGCCTCGCATGTCGAGGCTTTTTTTCGTGTAGTGATTTAAGCGTAAGTTTAAAAAGAATGTTGGGCTTTATGCCCTTTTTTATTTTCTGCTGTGGAGGTTTGTTTGGCTAATATAGAACAACAATTAACCGATATTATCCAAGAGCCAGTTAATGCACTTGGTTTTGAATTAGTCGGAGTTGAATATATTCGTGGTCGTTATCCTATACTACGAGTCTATATTGATAGTGAAAATGGTATTACGGTTGATGATTGTGCTGATGCAAGCCGTCAAATCAGTGCGGTGCTTGATGTAGAAGACCCGATCAAA
This sequence comes from Gilliamella sp. ESL0232, assembly GCF_013346885.1. Lineage (NCBI taxonomy): Bacteria > Pseudomonadati > Pseudomonadota > Gammaproteobacteria > Orbales > Orbaceae > Gilliamella > Gilliamella sp. ESL0232. The sequence continues at coordinate 36,264 of NZ_JAAEDW010000001.1, forward strand.
GATGCTTACAATCTTGAAGTTTCATCACCTGGAATGGACAGACCTTTGTTTACGCTTGAGCATTATCAGCGGTTTATTGGTGAAGAAGTTACAGTCAGTCTACGTATACCTGTTGCTAATCGCCGTAAGTGGAAAGGACGAATTAAGTCTATCGATAGCCAAATGATTACATTAACTGTAGATGATAAAGATGAAGTATTTGCTTTTAGTAATATTCAAAAAGCGAATATTGTACCTAATTTTAACCTTAAATAGAGTACGGATGTAAAGGATGAATAAAGAAATTTTAGCTGTTGTTGAAGCTGTATCAAACGAAAAAGCACTTACGCGTGATAAAATTTTCGAAGCTTTAGAAACCGCATTAGCAACGGCCACAAAAAAGAAGCATAATGTTGATATTGACGTTGTTGTTAAAATAGATCATAAAACAGGTGATTACGACACTTTCCGCCGTTGGCTTGTTGTTGATGAAGTTACGCAACCAACTAAAGAAATGACATTAGACGCTGCACAATACGAAGACCCATCTGTTAAACTTGGCGATTACGTTGAAGAGCAAATTGAATCCGTTGCTTTTGACCGTATAACCACACAAACAGCAAAACAAGTTATCGTACAAAAGGTACGCGAAGCTGAGCGTGCAATGATCATTGACATGTTTAGAAATCGTATTGGTGATATTGTGACTGGAATTGTCAAAAAAACCAATCGCGATAGCGTGATTCTTGATTTAGGTAACAATGCAGACGCAATGATGTCACGCCATGATATGTTACCGCGTGAAAACTTCCGTATAGGCGATCGTGTCCGTGGTATTTTATATCTTGTAGAACAAAATAATAAACCTGCACAACTATGCATTAGCCGTTCAAACCCTGAAATGATGGAAGAGTTATTCCGCATTGAAGTCCCTGAAATTGGTGAAGAGATGATTGACATCAAAGGCGTGGCTCGTGATCCTGGCTCACGTGCTAAAATCGCAGTTAGTAGTAATGATCGTCGTATTGACCCTGTTGGTGCTTGTGTTGGTATGCGTGGTGCGCGCGTACAAGCAGTATCTAATGAATTTGGTGGAGAACGTATTGACATTGTTTTATGGGACGATAATCCTGCACAATACGTAATTAATGCTATGGCGCCGGCAGATGTTGTTTCAATTGTTGTTGATGAAGACAAACACACCATGGATGTAGCCGTCAATGCTGAAACTTTACCACAAGCCATTGGTCGAAATGGTCAGAATATCCGTTTAGCTTCACAGCTTACTGGCTGGACACTAAATGTGATGAGTAACGAAGATTTACAAGAAAAACATCATGCAGAATCTTTTGCTGCAATCAATAATTTGATGAAACATCTTGATATTGATGAAGGGCTTGCACAGCTATTAGTTGAAGAAGGCTTTACCTCACTTGAGGAACTTGCCTATGTGCCAGTTGACGAATTGCTTGAAATTGAAGAACTTGATGAAGATCTTGTTGAAGCATTAAGAACGCGAGCAAAAGATGCATTAACAACACTTGCACTAGCAAATAGTGGCGAAAAACAACCAGCTCAAGATTTGCTAAATCTACCTGGTATGACACAAGAGTTAGCTTATCAATTAGTACAACATGACATCATTACTTTGGAAGATTTAGCAGAACAAGGTACTGATGATTTAGCTGAAATTGAAGGTATAACAAACGAACAAGCTGGCGATTTTATTATGGCTGCTCGTAATATTTGTTGGTTTGCAGATGAATAATTGAGGAAAAGTAATACATGACCAAAGTATCAATAGAAACACTGGCTCAAGAAATCAATACACCAGTGCAAACACTTTTGCAACAGTTTGCTGATGCAGGTATGAAGAAATCTGCAACAGACACTGTCACACAAAAGGAGAAAGAAGCTTTGCTTGCTCATTTAAAACCTCAGCAAGGTCCAACAAAGTTAACATTGCAACGTAAGACGCACTCAACCTTAAATGTGTCGAGCGGTGGTGGCAAAAGCAAAGAAATAAAAGTAGAAGTTCGTAAAAAACGAACTTTTGTTAAACGCGATCCAGCTGAAATTGCGGCGGAGCAAGAAAAAGCACGCTTAGAAGCTGAACAAAAAGCTCGCCAAGAAGCAGAATTAAAAGCGAAACAAGAAGCCGAATTAAAAGCGCGTAAAGAAGCGGAAGAAAAAGAAAAGAAAGCTGAAGAAGAAGCGAAAAAGCGTGCTCAAGAGGAAAAAGCGAAAGCGGCACAAGAGCGAGCAGTTGATCCAAAAGTAAAAAAAGCGCAAGAAGAAAAAGCACGATTAGAAGCTGAAGCGAATGAAATTAAACGTAAAGCGGAAGAAGAAAATCGTCGAAAATTAGAGGAAGATGCTAAGCGTATGGCTGAAGAAGCTCGTAAGCTAGCAGAACAATATAATGAAGTTGATGATAGTGATCATACAGAAGATGAAGATTATCATGTGACAACCTCTAAATACGCTAGAGCAGCAGAAGATGAAACTGATCGTGAAGTTGAAAGCGCTCGTGGACGTGGTCGAAATACTAAACAAACTAAACAGAAAAAAGGCAACAAGCTATCAGAAGGCAAAGCGGAACGTGAAGAAGCTCGAGCAGTGACTCGTGGCGGCCATAATAAAAAGAAAGGTAAAAGCACGTTGCAACAAAGTTTTACTAAACCTGTCCAAGCGGTTAATCGTGATGTTGTTATTGGTGAAACCATTACCGTTGCTGAATTAGCGAATAAAATGGCAGTAAAAGGTTCCGAAGTGATCAAAACTATGATGAAAATGGGGGCAATGGCAACTATTAATCAAGTTATCGATCAAGAAACAGCACAATTAGTGGCTGAAGAAATGGGACATAAAGTAGTACTTCGTCGTGAAAATGAGCTCGAAGAATCTCTTATGAGCGATCGTGATACAGGTGCAGAAAAAGTTTCTCGTGCACCTGTAGTTACCATTATGGGACACGTTGACCATGGTAAAACCTCTTTACTTGACTATATTCGTAAAGCAAAAGTGGCTTCAGGCGAAGCTGGTGGAATTACACAACATATCGGTGCTTATCATGTTAAAACACCAAATGGAGAAATAACTTTCTTAGATACTCCAGGTCATGCGGCGTTTACCTCTATGCGTGCGCGGGGTGCTAAAGCAACGGATATTGTAGTACTTGTTGTTGCTGCTGATGATGGTGTAATGCCACAAACTATAGAAGCAATCCAACATGCTAAAGCGGCAAATGTACCAATTGTTGTTGCTGTTAACAAAATTGATAAACCTGAAGCTGATCCAGAGCGTGTAAAAGGCGAACTTGCACAATATGGCGTGATGTCAGAAGATTGGGGTGGTGATACTCAGTTTGTTCATGTGTCTGCTAAAGCAGGTACTGGTATTGATCAACTACTTGAAGCCATCTTACTACAAGCTGAAGTGCTTGAATTAACCGCGTACGAAACAGGTATGGCAAGCGGCGTTGTGATTGAATCATTCCTTGATAAGGGTCGTGGTTCAGTTGCAACAGTACTTGTTCAATCAGGTACATTGCATAAAGGTGATATCGTACTTTGTGGATTTGAATACGGTCGTATCCGAGCGATGCGTAATGAACTAGGTAAAGAAGTGACTGAAGCTGGTCCATCAATACCAGTTGAAATTCTTGGCTTGTCTGGAGTACCATCAGCTGGTGACGAAGCTACTGTTGTACGCGATGAAAAGAAAGCTCGTGAAGTTGCGCTTTATCGACAAGGTAAATTCCGTGATGTAAAACTTGCTCGTCAACAAAAGGCGAAGCTTGAAAACATGTTTACCAACATGACAGAAGGCGATGTTTCTGAACTCAATATTGTTCTAAAAGCAGATGTTCAAGGTTCTGCTGAGGCGATTTCTGATTCATTACTTAAACTATCAACAGATGAAGTTAAAGTTAAAATTATTGGATCAGGTGTGGGTGGTATAACCGAAACTGACGCATCACTGGCTGCTGCATCAAATGCGATCATTTTAGGCTTTAACGTTCGTGCCGATGCTTCAGCACGTAAAGTAATTGAATCAGAAAATTTAGATTTACGTTATTACTCTGTTATTTATGATCTAATTGACGAAGTTAAACAAGCCATGAGCGGTATGCTTGCACCAGAATACAAACAAGAAATTATTGGTCTTGCTCAAGTGCGTGATGTGTTTAAATCACCTAAATTTGGTGCAATTGCAGGTTGTATGGTAACCGAAGGTGTTGTTAAACGTCACAACCCAATTCGTGTATTGCGTGATAACGTCGTTATCTATGAAGGCGAACTTGAATCATTACGTCGCTTTAAAGATGATGTTAACGAAGTACGTAATGGAACCGAATGTGGTATTGGTGTGCGTAACTACAACGATGTTCGTGTTGGCGACACGATTGAAGTTTTTGAAACTATCGAAATCAAACGTACGATCTAATTACAACGTATTTGATGTTATAAGCAAGGTATAGTCCTTGCTTATTCATTTATAAGGAAAATAGATATGGCAAAAGCATTTAATCGTTCATCTCGAGTTGGGCATGAATTACAAAAAGAAATTGCAATTATCTTACAACGAGAAATCAAAGACCCTCGTCTTGGTATGGTAACCGTTTCAGGCGTTGATATCTCGCGTGATCTTTCGTATGCCAAAGTTTTTGTGACTTTTTTGAATGACGATGATCCACAAGTTATTGAACAAGGATTAACGGTACTTAATGATGCTAAAGGTTACATTCGAACCTTAATTGGCAAAGCGATGCGTTTGCGAATCATTCCAGAGATAAAATTCTTTTACGATGAGTCGCTCGTTAAAGGTATGCAAATGTCGAGTTTGGTGGCGGATGTTATCAAACAAGATAATGAGCGTCATAAAGATTAATATTAAAAAATAGTCCTGAACTCTGTAAAAAAGTTTCCGGTAACTATGTGTTTCAGTATAAAAAATGATGAATATAAAAAAAACTCGCCGTGATCTTCACGGCGTTTTGTTGCTAGACAAAACGCAAGGCATGACATCAAATGATGCGTTGCAAAAAGTAAAATGGTTATTTAATGCTAAAAAGGCAGGGCATACGGGAGCTCTTGATCCACTAGCGACAGGGATGCTTCCTATCTGTTTTGGTGAAGCAACCAAATTTTCACAATATTTATTGGATTCAGATAAGCGTTATCGTGTGATCGCCAAACTAGGAGAACGAACCGACACATCTGATGCTGATGGTCAAATTATATGTACCAAACCTGTTAAAGTGACTGGATCACAAATCAACCAAGCTTTAACTCATTTTCGCGGTAATATTTTACAAGTGCCAACTATGTTTTCGGCATTAAAATATCAAGGAAAACCGCTTTACCAATATGCTCGCCAAGGTATTGTGGTTGAACGTGAAGCTAGACCAATTACCGTTTACGAAAATCAATTTATCCAATTTGATGCAATAAAAAACGAATTAACGTTAGAAATACACTGCTCAAAAGGCACTTACATCCGAACCATTATTGATGATTTAGGGGAATTATTGGGTTGCGGAGCACATGTTATTTATTTAAGGCGTTTACAAGTTTCCAATTACCAGATTGAAAACATGGTCACCTTAGAACAGCTACAAAATATCGAACTTAAAGATGATCTATTAATGCCCGTTGACAGCCCATTGCAAGATCGCCCAAAAGTTACCCTTAGCGATACGCAAGGTAAAGATATATTATTAGGACGAACCATTGAACTTGAAAGCTCCACGCAAGTTGAAACCTTAGTGCGAATTTATCAAGGCAAGCAATTTATTGGCGCTGGTATAATGCAAAATAACAAATTATTGCCAAAGCGTTTAATATCAACATCCTAATTCTTTTAAAAAGTTAAATTTTTCCTAAATTACTTGATATTAAAAAGATCTATATTTGTTGATATCTAGGACTTCATCCTGAAATAGCAAAAAAATTATTTGGCACTGGCATTACATTTATGCCAGTAGTTGTCTCAAAATTACTTTCTTAAAAGATCAAAAATAAAAAAAGAATGTTTAATCAATATTCAACATTTATCAGCTTGTCTTGCTCGGTTTAAATCGACTACAAAAACAAGATCTTCAAGCTAGTAGTTTTTAACGACTCGTTGAGATATGAAACGGTATAAACTCCTGAATCTTTTTTACAAGATAATAAGGCATACTAAAGCAATAAATGGGCACATAGTGTAGCCGATCCATGACTATATACTAGGTTCAGAAAATATCTGCCTAAGCCCTATTTTAAAAAAATTAAAGTGAGTATTTCCGTTAAAGGGCTTTTCCATAAATATGGCATGGGTAATTTGACTTTTATAAATGACGATAAAATATAGCGAAAAAATATTTATGCTAAGTTTTTTGTAATGTTTCAATCGTATTCAAGACATTACAATAAATTAACAAAATACTAGCTCTTTAGTGTTTAACCAGCTATAATTTCGACGCATTATTTAGTATAATACAGCTTATTAAATAAGCAAATAATCATAAAAACACAAATAAAACAACAAATTACTTGACAGGTAGAATGTTATGCGCTATCATAATAGGCACCAGGCACCAGGCACCAGCACTGGCAACCCTACGCCTTAAATCTTTTTCAATTTCACAGTAGTCAAAAACAGATTCGATTCTTATTTTTATCACCAAATCTATCGAAATCGATAAAGTTGTTGGCAAGGATATCTTTGATTTCTAGATTGCTATCCAAGTCACCGCTGATTTTTGCTCCATTGCTTTTATTGCCTTATTCGCTGAGCTCGCAGGCGTTATCGGCAAAGACATCACAGGTCATTCACGGCTCTGCACCATATTTAAGTATTGATGGTGTAACTAAAGTTGCTAGTATGGAAGATTTATTGGGTATAAGACTACCAAATATTAGTTATATTCCTCAGGGAGCAAATAGTGCACTTTATCCCAATGCAGTAATAGATCAATCTAACGTAGATGCACCAATTGAAATGCCAAATATAACAGATACATTTGCTGATATACAAGCAATAGTACCATTGGTAAATTACCCAAGAATTCAATTAAGCGAATTAATGGATTCACCTTATAATTATGGTCGAGACGATGATGGCGATGATAATATAAATGCAACAGGAAATTTAACCATAAAATGGCAAGATAAAAATGGTACAGATATTACAGGAGAAGTTAAAGCAAATCCGAATAGACGGCTAAATCTTTGTGATGGGCCTTATAAACTTACCTTAACAGCAACTGCAAGCACCTTATCGACGCAGTATGGTGTTCCCAATAGTAGCAATTTTACGGGTAATGAGCATAGTTACTATATTAATGCCAATATGAATAGGCCAGTTGCTTGCTATGCGCAACCAAATTTAGCTTACGATGACCATGCTTTTGGTACTACCATTTGGGATATGGATGGTCCAAATTGGGTTTCGTTAAAAGGGTTTAAAGTCACAAATAATAGCAATATAGCAGAAAACTTTCCGACGACAGGATCTGATAGGTTATATTTCTATTTATTATTGGGAGGAATCTCTCCTGAACAAGTTATAGCTGCAAATGGTACAACGGTGAGTGCGGTTAGCGGTAGTGGTGTATCATTATCGTTAAGCAAAGAGAATACACAACATTGGGCTATTGACATTGATAGGATATGTAGGACTTGTATTAGAGATGGTAACCTTTATCCTGGTGGCGAACAAGCACTAAAGATTATATTAAAAGGCCCTTCCATAAATTCAAGTAATAAGGCTTTTTCCCCTTCGTTATTTAAGCTTTACTCTGATGTAAATCATACAAAATTACTGTATAGCTTTAAGATAGAACGTTGGTATATCTCTCAACCAGGAATCACAGTAAGATATGGATATGCGGATGCTCAAAACTTTTGTCGTAATTTAGGTAATGGTTATCGAATTCCCGATATAAATGACTATACCAATGGGAATGGAGCTGGTTGGACAGAAGGTTTACCTGGAAGAAGTATTAATAACTGTCAACGAAAAGTCAGTTATAAAGATATTAGCGGTAAATGGGTTGGCGGACTATTTAACGAGTGGGGTTTTACTGCCAATACTATGAATAATTTCTATGAAGGTAGTGATTGGAATCTCAGTATTGGTAACAACTGGGCTAATGATACAGGATATTGGGCTAATTCATATAATGCCAGTCTATATGGTGTTTATTCAGCCGATGGGGGGATTTTTCTGCAGAGTACAGCTAATAGTCACTTTATGGCTTGTGTTACCCCTTAATTCTATATGTGCTTTTCTTGTTAAAGGCGATATTGCCTTACTGCAATGATTAGAACGCACCTATCTGTAGACCTTTAATATGAAGTCTAGATCAAATTTGCGCTTTTGTTGTTAAACAGCAAAAGCGCTTTTTTCTCAAAATTAGTTGAAAAAATATTGTTTTTATTATGTTTTTTAAGAAACCTTTTCTTTCAAAACATCTTACCTTTACAACAACCGCTTAATAATCCTATCCACTTTAATGCGGCTCAGTCGCTTTATCAACTTATGAACTTGACTTGGATAAAATTGACTCGCTTGGATTTGTTGAAAATGTGTGATCAATGTGGTTTTTTGACGAATAGTGTCAAGTTCTTGGTTAAATTTATGGCTTAATTCTTGCTTTGGATCATGTATTAATATGCCATTTTCCAGATCAAGTCGCCAAGCGCGTGGATTTAGGTTGTTGCCTGTTATAAGTACCCAAGTATTGTCCACCCAGATACCTTTAAGATGATAGGTTTGCTCTCCATCCTTCCACAGACGTATGATAAGTTGCTCTTTGTCAATAAAAGATTGTAGGCGCTCAATAAAGCTTCTTAAATTGATTTCGTATAAGTAGGGTAATCCACCTGATATGTTAAAAGGTTGGTCTGGTGGAATATAAAAATCATTTGCTTCTTTATCACCAATAATCAGTTCAACTTGGCGACCTTTACGAAGCAAACGAATGATATCGCGAACTAGGATGTTAGGCAAATTAAAGTACGGCGTGCAAAATATGATTTTTTGTTCGGTTACGTTGATTAAATGATGGATGATTTTGTTGAGCGAGTTATTGCGACCAAGCCCCATTATTGGTGCAACCGATAAGGTGTTGTTGTCGGTATTGCTGTTATATTGGTAGTTGGTATTCATTAAGTGTTGGCGTAGCTCTTTAATTTCAGACTTAATTTGTTTGCGGGTTTTATGGGTGCCAGTATTAAGTAGTTGCAACGCTTGATATGGTAAAAAGTGGTCGTGAATAAACTGCACCATGCTGTCTGCTAATAGTGGGTTAGTAATAAAGTGATAACGGTCGTAACGGTATTTTTCACGCTTGTGTAGGTATACGTTATTAATGCTAGCTCCACTGTAAATGACAGTATTATCAATAATAAAACCTTTTAAATGCAGTACGCCTAGTACTTCACGACGATTGACAGGTACACCATAAATAGGAATGTCAATATCTGGATATTGCTGTTTTAGTTGGTAATAATAATTTGCGTTGGTATGGGCTTTGTCTTCGCCAATTCTTCCGCGTTGTGCACGGTGCCAGTCAACAAATATTTTGATATCTAAATTAGGGCGTTGCCGTTTGATTTGGTACAGTTCATTAAGAATTTCTTGACCTGCCTCATCTTGCTCTAGATAGAGCGCAACTATATAAATTCGGTGCTGAGCTCTTTTTATACTTTCAATTAAAGCCAGTCGATATGCTTTTGGGGTATAGCAGATATGATATTGCTTGGCGTCTTGCTGAATTTTACCTAATTCGTCAAGATGCTTTTGGTGATTGTATTTTATAAATGGTATTCGCATGATTTTTTGTCATTATAACTGTCAAGTTACTTTAGAAACTTGTTTTCTAATATAAGCTAAGCCAGTAAAAATAACACTCCTTTTAATTTGTATGCATTTTAGCTCAGTTGCTTTAAGTTATGTAGCGTATTTAGCAACTTGTTTATGCGCTTATGCTTCTTACTGGGTGATAATAAATTGTTTAAGATTGTTCATCAACCCAAGTTTGAATTATTTTGTAAGTTAAAGCTAGTACGACAGGACCAATAAATAATCCCATTATGCCAAAGCCAAGTAAGCCACCAATCACACCAAATAATATAAGTAAAAACGGTAAATTGGCACCTTTTTTTATTAAGTAAGCTCGCATTACGCTATCTAAGGTGGTTAAGATAATTGCCACAACAATTAATACGATACCAGCTATGGTGTTGCCCGCCCAAAATTGCCAAAAAATGCATCCAAGCATTACAATCACAGGACCAATTTGTGCGACACAACAAATAAATAAAATTAGAGTGAGTATACCTGGTAACGGCATGTCGGTTAATATAAAGCTTAATCCACCAATTAAGGCTAAGGTAATGGCAGTAACCACAACACCAAGAGCTACAGCTCGAATGGATTGTCCTGCTAATGTGACAGTGATTTCGCCATATTGTTTTGATAATCGGTTGGCTAGTAGGTAAACGTATTTGGTGATATTTTCGCCTTTTAAAAATAGTAATAGACTAAAAATAATCATTACACCAGCATGAAAGATAAATAGTCCAATATTGGTGGCTTGCTCAAGTAGCCAACCTATCATGGTGCCAATATAAGGTTGTATGCTTGAAACTAAATCAGAGCCATCAGTTTGTATTAAGTTTAACCATTTTTGGTGTAGTTCAGAGCCGAAGGCAGGTACGCTTTCAAGCCAGTCAAGTGTTGGTAGTTTTTGGTGAGATAGCGTTTTTGCCCATTCAATAAGATGGTGACCGTTTTGTGCTACCGAGCTAATAATTAATATGAAAGGTATAATACAAACAAAGGCTAATATCAGTGCCATTACTAGTAGTGATAGCCAGCGTTTGTTAAATAATTTTCGTTGTATTTTTATCATTAAGGGCCAAGTGGCAATTACGACCATCACCGCCCAGAAGAAACCGAATAAAAAAACTTCAACAACACGATAGGTAATAATGATTAGTAAACCAATTATTAACAGGTTTAAAATCAATTTAAGTAAATCGGTAGTATTTTTTTCTGCTGGCATTTTTACACCAATTTTATTAATCTAGATGGTGTTATTATACGCATTATCACTGAAAATTAATACGATGGTGTTTATGATTAATTAGTTAAAGGAGATAAAAATGAAAAAATTATTGTTATTAACATTATTAGGTGTAGCATTAACAGCATGCGCAAATTCACAAAAAACGCAACCTGTTGCACAAAGTGTCAATGATATAGCGCCATTCCCTGCAGCTCAAGTTGGCTATACTCGTTATGCTATTCATTTACCAACTATTGCTAATGAAAACAATGCGAAAGTTGAGGTGATCATTGGTAAAGAAATGAATGTTGATTGTAATTTGCAAAATTTAGGTGGTGTAGTTAAGCAAGAAGAGCTTAAAGGTTGGGGATACTCCTATTACGTAGTTGAAAAGACTGTTGGTAACATTTCAACATTAATGGCTTGCCCTGAAGGTACTAATAAAAATCAATTTGTGACAATCAACCATAATTTAGGTTTGTTTAGCTATAACAGCCAATTACCGTTAGTCTTTTATGTTCCGAACGATTTGCAAGTTAAATATCGTGTGTGGCAACCAAATGCTAAAATTATGCAAGCAAGTGCTGAATAATTTTGTTATCTAATTGTTAATTGGTTGTTCCTTACTCCTTGGGTGGTTAAAATACAACCACTCAATCCTTAAACTTTCAATATTTGATTTTTTAAGTGGACATCTTTAAAAAAAAAGGTATTTTATCCCTCGTAATGCAAGGTTAGCTCTACTAGTTCATTTATGTTATTAATGACTTGTGATTGCCTGATTACCTCGGTTTCGCTAGATGGTTGTTACTTTGATAATTTTTATTATTGTTAACAATGTCGATAGTAAAATTTGGGGGTCCGTTGTGTCTTTGCAATGGGCTTGTGTCTAACATGTAATATCCCTACAACTAGAGGAGAAGTGGTGAGCATGTTTACTCAACGTAAAACAATTCTTTCAATCGTGGCTGGTGTTTCACTAGCGTTATCTCAATCTGCTATAGCTAAAGATCGTGTCGTACATTTTTACAATTGGGCAGGGCAAATTGGTTCTAATACGATTTCTGATTTTGAAAAATCGACTGGTATTAAGCTGGTTTATGATGTTTATGATTCTAACGAAGCTCTTGAAGGTAAATTAATGGCGGGTCATTCTGGCTTTGATGTGGTTTCGCCTTCAGATAGCTTTTTAGCTAGACAAATTAAATCTGATATCTATCTTCCATTAGATAAGAATAAATTGCCTAATTGGAAAAACTTAGATCCTAATCTAATGAAATTAATGGCAACACATGATCCTGATAATAAATATGCTATCCCTTATGTATGGATGACAACAGGTATCGGTTATAACATTGATAAAGTTAAAGAGCGTCTAGGTGATAATGCACCAGTTGATAGCTGGGATTTAGTGTTTAAACCAGAAAATATGGAAAAACTAAAAGATTGTGGTGTGGCATTTTTGGATGCGCCTACCGAAATTTTTGCTAGTGCTCTTCAATATTTAGGTAAAGATCCAAATAGTACAGATGCCAAGGATTATACTGGTGCTGCCTATGAGCTGTTAGAAAAAGTTCGTCCAAATATTCGTTACTTCCACTCTTCACAATATATTACCGATCTAGCTAATGGCGATATTTGTGTGATTTTGGGTTGGTCTGGCGATATTTTACAATCACGAGATAGAGCTAACGAAGCAAATAACGGTGTGCATGTTGGTTATCAAATACCAAAAGAAGGTGCTTTAGTCTTTTTTGATACCTTTGCTATTCCAAAAGATTCAGCAAACCCAGATGAAGCTCATGAGTTTTTAAATTTTGTTATGAAACCAGAAATTGCAGCGCAAGTTACTAACGATGTTAACTTTGCTAGCGCTAATCAGGTTGCTAATGAAAATTTTGTAAAACCAGAAGTGAAAAATGATCCAGCAGTTTATCCAAAACCAGAAGTGATGGAAAAACTATTCACTTTAAAAGTTAAAGATCCAAAACTTGAGCGTATAATTACCCGCACGTGGACTAAGCTCAAAACTGGTAAATAATCGATATTTTGTATATCGAATCTTAACTAATAATCCAAGACGGAGAGGCTGTGAGTCTTTCCGTCTCGTTTTTTTTGGCTTGTTGTTATGAGGAAAAAAGAGTGAACGATAAAACAACAAATCAGGTACAGCCTAAAAAAAAGATGATAACTCCTTTATTGGAGATCAAAAATTTAACAAAAGTTTTTAATGATGATTATTATGCCGTTGATGATGTAAATTTGACTATATATAAAGGTGAAATTTTTGCATTATTAGGTGCATCTGGAAGCGGTAAATCAACACTATTGCGTATGCTAGCTGGTTTTGAGCAACCGACTTCGGGGCAAATCATTTTAGATGGAAAAGATTTATCACAGGTTCCGCCTTATAATCGTCCTATTAATATGATGTTCCAATCGTATGCTTTATTTCCTCACATGACGGTTGAACAAAATATTGCCTTTGGCTTAAAGCAAGATAAATTAAGCAATAGCGAAATTAAACATCGAGTTGAAGAGATGTTAGCGCTTGTACATATGGAGCAATTTGGCAAACGTAAACCACACCAATTATCAGGTGGTCAGCGCCAACGCGTGGCTTTAGCAAGAAGCTTAGCCAAACGACCAAAATTATTGTTACTTGATGAGCCAATGGGTGCACTTGATAAACAACTTCGTGATCGAATGCAACTTGAAGTGGTGAGCATTTTAGAACAAGTGGGGGCAACTTGCGTTATGGTTACCCATGATCAAGAAGAAGCTATGACTATGGCTGGTCGTATTGCCATTATGAATAAAGGTCAATTTGTGCAAATTGGTGAGCCAGAAGAAATTTATGAACATCCAAATAGCCGTTATAGTGCTGAGTTTATCGGTTCGGTTAATATCTTTGACGGTATCTTGCAAGATACGTTAGAAGATGGTTTGATTTTGAGTTGTCCTACTATTAAACATCCATTTAAAGTAGATTATGATTCTCCAGCTGTGGAAGGTGTGCCGATTAAAGTTGCTTTGCGCCCAGAAAAAATCCAATTATGTGAGCAATTACCTGAAGATGGTTATAACTGCGCTACAGGTGAAGTTGTTGAAATCGCTTATCTTGGGGATTTATCGATTTATCATGTCAAATTGCCAAGTGGGCAAGTTATTATTGCACAATTGCAAAATGAGCATCGTTATCGTAAAGGAATGCCAACTTGGGGTGATATAGTTAACTTAAGTTGGGAAGTTGACAGCTGTGTTGTGCTTACTGAATAAACAAAAGAGGATATCATAATGCGATCCATTGTATTGGGATTGTTGTTAAATGCATTTGTGTTGCTCAATGTTTATTGGCGTTTTGTAACAACAGGTGCATTTGACAATTTATTTTTAGATGCGCTATTTACCGCAATGACATTGAGCTTTTTATTGTCATGCTTTGGTTGTTTTTTAGCGCATTATAGGTCGTCTAAATTTGCTTATCGGCTTATTATTGCTGGCAGTATTTTATTTATTCCAGCAGGGTTAGTTGTAATTTTTTATACATATAAAAAATTGCGTCAACAGCGAGATGATTCGGATTTAATGACTCTTTATGGACGGTTAACCGTAATTGCGATCCCTTATTTATGGATGCTATTACTGTTTTTGCTACCATTTTTAATCGTATTTAGGATCAGTTTTTCTGAAATTGCTTTAGCTGTACCACCTTATACTGATTTGTTAAGTTATGACGATGGTTTGCTTAATATTACGTTAAATTTTGGCAATTATTTAAATCTAATTAGCGATACGATTTATATTGATTCGTATTTGCAATCACTTAAGATTGCTGCGATTTCAACCGTGCTTTGTGTTTTAATTGGTTACCCGTTGGCTTGGGCTATTTCTCAATGCAAACAGTCAACCCGTAATATTTTATTGTTGTTAATCATTTTACCTTCATGGACATCGTTTTTAATTCGTGTTTATGCGTGGATAGGTATTTTGAATCCTAATGGTTTATTAAATCATTTTTTAATGTGGTTAGGGGTTATTGATCAGCCTTTGATTATTATGAAAACCTACTTTGCTGTATATATTGGTATTGTCTATTCTTATTTACCATTTGTGGTATTGCCAATTTATACGTCGTTAAGTAAGGTCGATTCAACGTTAATCGAAGCAGCATTAGACTTAGGTTGTAAACCGATAAAAACATTTTTTAAGATCATTGTACCTTTAACCAAAAATGGGGTGATTGCTGGGGGGATGTTAGTGTTTATTCCTGCTGTAGGTGAGTACGTGATCCCCGAATTATTAGGCCCTTCCGAAGGAATTATGATTGGTACACAGCTTTGGACTGAGTTCTTTAATAATCATGACTGGCCAGCTGCCTCGGCTGTAGCTAGTGTGATGTTGATGATATTGATTGTACCTATTTATTATTTCAATAAATTTCAAAATCGACAAATGGGAGGTAGATAGATGAACGATTTGCCCGTTATTATGCGATCGGCTTTGATTGTTTTTATCTCGTCATTGCTCGGTGCGATTTTATTGAGTGTTTTGATTTCATCATCGGGATTATCGCTTTTGGGTGAATGGAGCTTTTATTATAGCTGTTTTGTTTTTAGTTTCATTATTACCGTTTTAGTTACCATTGCATTGCTATTCCGGTGTTTGAAAGGACTTATCTTTTTGGTGGTATTTTCGTTTTTATATATCCCAATGATTATTTTGATTGTTTATTCGTTTAATAGTTCGCGTTTGGTGACAGTTTGGGCGGATTTTTCGGTCAAATGGTATTTTGAGTTAATTAATAACGAAACATTACTTAAAGCTGTTGGGCTAAGTTTGTCTATTGCTGCAGGTGCTGCAACTTTTGCTGTTGTGCTTGGTACATTAGCGGCTTATGCTATCATTCGTTTTAGAGGATTCCGAGGCTCTAATTTATTTTCGTTTATGACTACAGCACCGCTGGTTATGCCAGATGTTATTACTGGTTTGGCTTTGCTGTTGTTATTTGTGGGAATGGGACAGGTACTTGGTTGGCCAAAAGACCGTGGCGCTATAACTATTTGGATGGCTCATGCTACATTTTGTACAGCTTATGTGACTGTGGTAATTAGTGCTAGGTTGCGTGAATTAGATAAGTCAATTGAAGAAGCTGCATTAGATCTTGGTGCAAATCCTTTAAAGGTATTTTTTATTATTACACTACCAATGATCGCACCAGCGTTAGTGTCAGGTTGGCTTTTAGCATTTACATTGTCACTTGATGATGTGGTTATTGCTAACTTTGTGACTGGACCAGGTGCTATGACGTTACCTAAATTGATATTTTCAAAAGTACGTTTAGGGGTTGATCCTCAGGTTAATGCTTTAGCAACAATTATATTGCTAATTGTTGGTATTATTGGCTTTATTTCGTGGCTATGGATGCGTAAAGCCGAACGGCGTCGCATAAGTGAAACTCGTAGGCATTAATTAAACTCTGCTCTTTCTATTATTGCCGCTGTTTGCGGCAATATTTCATTTTAAAACTCCGTGTCTTTTTTATCATTTTGTATTATAGTGTGATTCGTCAATTTTTTGGCAAAATTCTCAGGGCGGGGTGTAAGTCCCCACCGGTGGTATAGCCCACGAGCGCTTAATTTATTTTGTTAACTGTGGTAGTTGTTTTATTGCTCAGTTAGATTTTGATAGATTAAGGACAAGCAGATTTGGTGAAATTCCAAAGCCGACAGTAAAAGTCTGGATAAAAGAGAGTTGCTTATCTTTCCAATATTTGCTGAAAGGCAAAGTCATGCTGGTCAAGCACTGCCCTGATTCTGGTATTTTATTTATACTTAATTAATTAGATAGCAAATAGCCATTTGATTTTAATTAGATAAATAATGAAATAAATGAGTTAATAAAAATATAGGTATTTACCATGAATCAGTTTAATTTAAATGAATTTGGAACGCCCATTGAACGTGTTAAAAAAGCAATTGCTTCTATTAAAGCCGGTCAAGGTGTACTAGTTTTAGATGATGAAGATCGCGAAAATGAAGGTGATATTATTTGGGCTGCCGAGTCTATTACCAGTGAACAAATGGCTCTAACTATTCGTTACGGCAGTGGTATTGTTTGTTTATGTTTGCCTAAAAAACGCTGTGATGAGTTAAATTTGCCTATGATGGTAGAAAATAATACTAGTAAAAATAATACAGCATTTACCATCTCAATTGAAGCGGCTAATGGAGTTACAACAGGTGTATCAGCCGCTGATCGCGTTACGACTATTAAGGCTGCTGTGAATGATAACGCCAAACCAAGTGATCTTAATCATCCAGGGCATGTGTTTCCTTTAGTTGCTAAAGAAGGTGGCGTATTAATTCGCCGAGGTCATACTGAAGCATCTATTGATTTAGTGACATTAGCGGGTTTAAAGCCTGCCGCAGTATTGTGTGAGTTAACCAACGACGATGGGACTATGGCAAGAGCGCCAGAGGTTGTTAAATTTGCTAATGAGTATCATATGCCAGTTGTGACGATCGAAGATATTGTTGAATATCGTAACTATTTGGCATTGAAGTGAAAATCCTAACTTAAAAATGTTAAGTGCTTATCAACAGTATTATACAAGTTAGGGAAAGATCTTTTGTTTGTGATTTAAATCATCTTCCGCCGAAGTAAGGTATCGGCGGAATAGGGTGGAAATTAGCCAAGTACTTTTAATGCACAAGCTTTGGTTATTTTGACTCCATTTTCTAATGCTAAAGTGTCAAACTTCATTTCAGGATGATGTAATCCTGGTGTTAGATCAGCTCCTAATCCCCAAAAACCAGCTTTGACATTACGTTCACAAGGATAATTGAAAAAGTCTTCTCCACCTGGGGTGAAAATAGGTTCTTTTAACCCCTCTTTGCCAAGTACATCGACAATGGCTTCGGCAATAATTTTTGTGACATCATTATCAATTTCCGCGGCTGGAATTTCTTTAGTGACATTGATATCCACTTTCGCACCGATAGATTCAACACTGAGTTTTATCGCATTTAACGTTTTGGCTTTTAGTTCATCCATGGCTGGGTTAGTTGGCGCTCTTAGATCCCAGCATACATATGCTTCGGATGGAATAGCATTGGTGACTCCAGCATCGCAAATGCAACGTGTGGCTTTAACACTATAGTTTAAGTTAGGTGCAAGGTGAATGGTGTTAACTGCTTGAATGGCCAGTGTTGCTGCATCAAGGGCATTAACGCCTAAATGAGGTCGAGCACCATGTGCTGGGATACCATGAATATTTACTTCAACTGTGGTGGATGCTGAATAGTACATTGCCGTTGCAGCAAAGCCTTTTGGACATTCATCTTTTGGACGTAAATGTAAACCGATAATCATATCAACATCATCAATAGCTCCTCCTTCAATCATAGCTAAAGCACCTGTTCCAAGTTCTTCGGCAGGTTGGAAGATGAGTTTCAATCGACCTTTTTTGATGTTACCTTCTTTTATTAACTCTTGTGCCGAGCTTAATAATATTGATGAATGGCCATCATGACCGCAGGTATGTCTTGCGCAAGGTTCGCCGTTAATAATATGTCCTAGAGCATCCATATCTGCCCGTAAAGCGAGTACAGGGCCAGTTTTGCCGCTATCGTATTGCGCAACAATTCCTGTTGTGTTATTGATGTTGCGAGTTACTTTATAGCCTGCTTGTTCAAGTTGCTGTGCGATATATGCCGATGTTTTGTGTTCTTCAAATCCCAACTCTGGAATTTGGTGTAAATACTGATAATGTTCTAAAACATTAGACATGTTTATCTCCTTTATTAAACAAAAAATCGCATAATAATCATTGAAACTAATGCATTAAAAATACTGGTTAACATGAGTAATGGCCAGTATTTTTTTGGTACATCGGCAACGCCTAATAATCGTCCCATATACTGTAATTGTGAGCCCATTAAGAAAATAGCTGGGGCTAATATGGTTATTGCTGTTGGATTGATTGTTCCTGCGGTAAATAAGTTAACTGCAACGCCTGTACCTGCTGATGCTGATAACCATGCAGTTAGTAATACGGTAATTGCTTCGCCAGGTAGGCCAAAAATCTCCATTACTGGAGCACAATAAGTTCCTATTAATTGCATTATACCTAAACGTTTTAGTATTTCGGTGATTACAAATGCCATTAAAATATTGGGCATTAAATTATTAATAGCAATGTTGAATCCTTTGCGAGCACCGATTACAAAAATATCTAAAGGGTTATTAGTTTGTTTTTGTGAATTACTCATTGATAAAATCCTTTTTATAAATTGTATTTAATATTAAGCGAACCATTACTGAGCCTACAAATTTAAGCACTAACATGATGACAAGAGGAATAAAAATAGCTACAGTCATTGAGGCAAATAATGCCGAACCAATCGAGAAGTAGTTATTAATTAAACCCGCACCAGAATATTGCCAAGCACTAATAATGATTAGGTCTTTTTTAGTAATTTGCTTTTCGTCATATAACTCTTTAGTTAATACTGCACCAGCATCAGTGCTTTGTAGGTCGGTAATTAATGCAAGTCCAGTTTTACCTGGTACACCTAAAATTGGTTTTAATAATGGTGTTAATAATTTATGTGAAGCACGAATGGTGCCGTAATGGGTAAATATTTCTAACACGCCTAGCGCTAACATAACCGTAGGTATAAGTGATAAGGCAAAAATAAAACCAGCTCTTGCACTATTACCTCCTTCACCCACAAAAGTATTTTTTTCAGGATGTAGCATAGTGCCAAATTTGCCGCTTAAGCTGGTAAAATCAAACGCTCCTAGCCATTCTTTACCTTCTACATTAAAAAATAAGCCTGAAAAAAATAAAATGGCTACTATTAGTGATATATAGGCTTTTATACCAACTTTAAATTCATTATCTGTCTTTTTTGACATGCTGCCTTCCTTTTTCCGAATGTTTAAAAAATATTAAGTATTATTACAATTAACAATATTTAATAAGTATAAAATGTTTATTATACAATTTAGTTAAAAAATGCATCAAAAGTGGTTTTTAGCATTCTATAACGATTTTAGGTTAAATTGAAAAAGATATAACATTTTTTATTTTTTTCTAATAAATTACAAATCTTTATTATATCTTGCATAATTAAGTATTATATAGAGGTGAATTGGTTAGCTTGTATAAGCTTTCTAACATTGAATTGTGTAATTTTGTCCTTGCCATTTATATATCTTCATTATAGAATTACTTACTTATTTGAAAAATAATAATAAAAATTGTGATGATGTTTCGTGAACGTTAGGCGTTTTGGTTTAATGGATAGGACCATATAACAATTGATATCTTTTGGCGGCAAATTCTATTTGCGAACCATCTTTTGTCTTGTCGTTGCTTTTAGGCAATAAGGCATAATCAAGCATTATACTTAAACACATTGCAGCAGAAAATTGATTACGACATAAAATAAAGTAGCATAAACGAGGTAGCTATATGTTTAGCATGAATAAAGAGTGGGCATTTGTGGTGCTAACCTGCTTTTTTGAAATATGTTGGATTTTAGGATTTAGCATCGCAACCGAGCTTTGGCAATGGGTTATTATTGTATCGCTCATTATTATTGATTTTACTTTTTTAACCAATGCTTGCAAGACAATACCTACAGGTACGGTTTATGCCATATTTTCAGGTGTTGGTGCTGTCGGTGCAACGCTAATTGATATCTTACTTTTTAATAAAGAGATTAAGCTAATTCAACTTTTTTTTGTGGCGATAATTATTATTGGTGTTGTACAACTAAAACGTGCCGACAGTTAATATTTTAATAAGGATAATTTAATCATGGGATGGCTGTTAATATTAATTGCATCAGTTTTTGAAGTAATTGGTGCTATAGGCCTTAAATTATATGCTGAGCAAAAAGGTCTATTTAGATTGGTTTTATATTGGGGAGGTTTTTTTGTCTCTTTTGTGCTTTTCTATTTTTCGCTCCATTATCTTGAATTGAGTGTTGTGTATCCTGTTTGGGTTGGTCTTGGGACTTCGGGTGCGGTGTTAGCCAATATGCTGTTATTTAATGAGCCTAAGAATTTTCCTCGTATATTTGGTCTCACCATTATTATCGTTGGTGTTGTAGGATTACATGCCACTCTATAATTAATTGCGTTTATATATATAAAAAAACCGGAGATTAACTCCGGTAACGCAAAGCGTAAAATAAGATATGGATGAATAAAAAATTGTACTGAATTAAATTTCGTCAGCATGCTGTTTTAAGAAACTTGCAACGCCATTTGGATTTGCTTGCATGCCTTTTTTACCTTTTGTCCACTGAGCAGGGCAAACTTCGCCATGTTCTTCATGGAATTGGAAAGCATCAACAATACGAATCATTTCGTCAATGTTACGTCCAATTGGTAAATCGTTAATTGTTTCATGGCGTACAATTCCTGATTTGTCAATAAAGAACGAAGCTCGCAGTGCAACTCCAGCTTCAGGATGTTCAATACCATAAGATTGCATAATTGAGTGTTTGATATCTGCAACAATTGGGAATTTAACTTCACCAATACCACCTTTATCTTGTGGAGTATTGCGCCATGCATTATGTACATATTCAGAGTCCATTGAAACACCAATTACTTCAACACCACGTTTTTTGAATTCTTCTAGACGGTGATCAAATGCAATGATTTCAGATGGGCAAACAAATGTGAAGTCCATTGGCCAAAAGAACACAACGGCATATTTACCTTTGATATGTTGTAATAAATTGAAATTATTAACAATTTCACCAGTACCTAAAACTGCTGCTGATGTAAAATCTGGTGCTTTGCGAGTGACTAGTGTCATAGTATTTCTCCTTTATAATTAACTGCAACTCATGTAGCGTAGCATTATAGCAATTAAAATCTATTGTCAAAGTTGTTATAAACGATTGGTATCATAAGTTTAAACTATTAAGTTGTGATTATTATTCGGTATTAGTTATTGATTTTCGGTTTGCCTTTATTTTTTGTGTCTCGATAGCGTTGTTTTATCTTTTTCTTTTTTACTTGTTCTTGCTTTTTGTTCGCACTTTTTTGTTTTGCTTTTTGTGAATGTTTTTTCTTAGTTACTGGTTTTGGTGCTTTAGTTTTAGGGCGTAATCCATCAATCGTTCTTAATTTGATTGGTTCCTTAATATAGCGCTCAATTTTTTGCAGTAGTTCGTTATCATGCGCTTCGACTAGCATAATAGCTGTGCCTTTTTTCCCTGCTCGAGCGGTGCGTCCAATTCTGTGTAAATATACATCGGCAGTTTTGGGTGCATCAAAATTAATAACATGAGTAATATTGTCAATATCAATACCTCGTGCAGCAACATCGGTTGCTACAAGTACATTGACAGTATTATTGCTGATCCTTTTTATTGCTTCATTGCGTTTTGCTTGTACCATTTCACCTTCTAAATAGCAGCTATGGATACCAGCTTGGTGTAGTAAGCTAACTAATTCATGCACACGTTCGCGTTTACGAACAAATACAATCGTTTTTTTTAATTGTTCTTGTTTTAATAAGTGAATAAGAAGTGCCACTTTATGAGTTAAATCATCGGCACGATAATAAAATTGCAGGATTTTTTTACGTTCTTTGCGTGAAGGCTCGGCATTGATTTCGATTGGATCAGTCAAAATGCGGCTAGCAAAGTTATGCAGTCCTTCACCTTCCAGTGTGGCAGAAAATAATAAAGTTTGTTTACGCCAACGGGTTTCGGAAGATATCATTTCGACATCTTGTGAAAAACCCATATCTAACATCCGATCAGCTTCGTCTAAAACAAGCATTTCAACTGCTCGGCAGTCGAAGTTTTCTTCTTTTATATACTGTAATAATCGGCCTGTTGTAGCAATAACAATATCTTGGTTTTTACTAAACACTTCAGCGTGATTCATATAAGCAACACCGCCAGTAATAGTTGCAATGCTTAAATTTGTTGATTCGGTTAATAATCTGGCTTGTTCAGCAATTTGCATGGCTAGTTCACGCGTTGGCGTTAAAATCAAAATTCGTGGTGGACCTGGTTTACGGCGTGGAAAATCGAGTAGATGTTGTACGGCCGGAATTAAAAAAGCTAGCGTTTTACCTGTGCCTGTTGGTGCAGAACCTAAAATATCTTTGCCATCTAAAGCAACAGGGATTGTTTGTGTTTGGATTACGGTTGGAGTATTTATATTTTGTGTTTGGAGATTGTGAATTAAAATATCATCTAATTCTAAACCAGAAAAAGTGTGTGTAGTCATAGTGTTCTTTTCATCTAAAATTATAAGGCACATTATAACGTTAATCGTTGTAACTACAATCAATAAAAATGTGATGGAATATTATTTTATTTTTATGGAGCGATTAATTGTAAGGTAGTTATTGCAGTGTAAAATATAGTTTTATGTCTAAAATTAGATGTTTTATTTAAGCAAAACTTATCATTGTTAGCTGTTTGTGATAAGATACGCATCCGTTTGCGATAACATGCATAATGATTATTTATGCTACCGAGGCTAAATTGGTTTAAATAATTAATGTTTAATTATTTTGTGGCTTAACACGGATTGGCTCAAATTTCCATATTAAATAATACTTCTTTAATAACTATCAGATAATGAATATGACTGAATGTTTCTCGAATGATAATTATAATCAACAGTTGAAAAAAAAAGTAGATAATTTAAAAGCATTATTATCAGATTTTTCACTGCCCGAATTATCGGTATATTGTTCACCTATTAGTCATTATCGTAAGCGTGCTGAGTTTAGGATCTGGCATGATGGTGAAGATCTTTATCATATTATGTATGATAAAAAAACAAAAAAACGAATACGGGTTGATGAATTTCCTATTGCAACAAAACTAATTAATCAAGCAATGCAAACCATTTTACCTTTGTTACAACATAATTTGTTACTTCGCCATATGCTGTTTCAAATTGATTATTTTTCGACTTTAAGTGGTCAGCTATTAATTACGCTTTTATATCATAAAAAGTTAAGTGATGGATGGATTATAGAAGCAAAAAAATTAAAAACTCAATTAGCTGAACATGGAGTAGTTGCTAATATTGTAGGGCGAGCAAGTAATCAAAAAATAGCCATTGATGTGGATTATGTTGATGAAGTGTTGCCAGTAATGGATAAAACGTTTATTTATCGACAAATTGAAAATAGTTTTACTCAACCAAATGCAGCGGTAAATATTAAAATGCTACAGTGGGCCATATCGGTTACCAAAAATTCAACTGGTGATTTACTCGAATTTTATTGTGGTAATGGTAACTTTTCAATTGCTCTAGCACAAAACTTTCGCAAAGTATTGGCTACTGAAATAGCTAAAGCGTCTGTTTATTCAGCTCAGCATAATATTTTAGTTAATCAAATTGATAATCTTGATATTGTACGGTTGTCAGCCGAAGAATTTACTAGTGCAATTAAAAAAGAACGAGAGTTTAATCGTTTAAAAGGAATCAATTTGGATGAATATCAATGTGATACGGTACTTGTTGATCCACCACGTGGGGGAGTGGATTTAAATACCATTAATATATTAAAAACCTATAAAAAAATTATTTATATTTCGTGTAATCCTAATACATTGCGTGACAATTTACAGTTATTGACTAAAACACATTCAATTCAACATTTTGCTATGTTTGATCAATTTCCTTATACAGATCATGTCGAGACGGGTATTGTGTTGTATAAAAAGTAAAAGGAAGTAATATTCAATGTAGAGTATTTTTGTTAAAATATACTCAATTCATACCTAACTAATTGTTGTTTCGGGTGTATGTAAACTTGCATCGATCTATAACAAAAAAAAACCCTAGATAAACTAGGGCTGCATTAAATTGCAAGGAATGGATGAAAGGAAATAAAACAATGAAACAATAATGTCTAGCCTCATGAATCATTGTGTAGCTACTATAACAAAGATAAACCAACTAATTAATGACATTATGATTACAAAATAGTCATTAAACCATCATGATTGGTTTGGTGTTTATCATTTATTCTATAGCTGTGTTATGCAATTACGACAACCAGACAAATAACAAAGGAAATATTCAAGTATGAAATTGTTAGTAGTTGAAGATGAGCAAAAAACAGGTGAGTATCTTCGTCAAGGTTTAGTTGAATCTGGGTTTGTTGTTGATTTAACAAATAATGGTCTTGATGGTTATCATAGAGCCATGACAGAAGATTATGATCTAATTATTTTAGATGTGATGTTGCCCGATATAGTTGGTTGGAAAATTGTTCAGTCACTGCGTGAAGCAGGCAAAGAGACACCTATCATGTTACTTACCGCTATGGGAAGTGTGGATGATAAAGTTAAAGGCCTAAACTTAGGTGCTGATGATTATCTAGTAAAACCTTTTTCGTTTGCTGAGTTATTAGCTCGTGTGAAATCTATGCTCCGACGTAATGTCCCTCAAGTCAATAATTCCCAATTGAGTATTGCAGATCTGGTCATGGATCTTCCTAAACGTATGGTAACACGTGGAGATAAACGCATTGATTTAACCAATAAAGAATTTTTGTTATTAGAATATTTTTTACGTTATCCGGGGGAAGTATTACCACGATCATTAATTGCATCTCAAGTTTGGGATATGAATTTTGATAGTGATACTAATGTGATTGATGTTGCAATTCGGAGATTGCGAAATAAAATTGATGCTGATTTCGAGCCAAAATTGATTCATACAGTCCGTGGAATGGGGTATAAGTTAGATGTCTTGGATGAAACAGAATAAGTTAATATCATTTCGCTTGCCTCTTATTGTTTGTTTATTAACCTGCGGTTTACTTTATTGTTTTAGTTTTTTTATTGAACGTTCTTTTGAAAAAATTTCAATCCAACAAAATGTGTCCGAACTTAATTCGGTTATTGATTCTATAGAACGTGAATTAGTTTACTATTCCCCAGATGAAAATCGTGACGAATTTATTCAAAATTTATTATTAATTTTGACAGGACATCATCGCCTATTTGTTTATGTTATTGATGAGAAAGGTAAAATTGTTTATCGAACACGTGGTCCTAATCTAACCGTTGCTAAAAATCATATTGATTTTGATACCATTATTGCAAATCACAGTACCGCTATTTGGAATCAAGATAAAGCCTCATATCGAATTGCCGCTTCACGAGTTTCGATTGAAAATGGTAGACAATATACCACTATAGTTGCTGTTGGTCGTGATTTACATCTCGAATTCATTCGGCGATTACACGATGGTTTAGGCTTGCTTATTGCTATTGCTTGTATTTTGGCCTTAATTGGTTCTTTTGTCAGTGTCTATTTTACCCAAAAACCAATTAATCGGTTGATTAAAAAGATCGAAAAAGTTAATTTTAAAAGTCTAAATTACCGTATTCCTGCTTCTTTAGTACCAATTAAATATGTTAGTTTAGTGAAAGCATTCAATGAGATGCTTAATCGGATAGAGGATGTGTTTCAGCGGCAACGTAATTTTACAGCAGATATCGCTCATGAGATGCGAACGCCTATTACCAATTTAACAACTCAAACGCAAATAGTACTGAGTAATGCCAGAACAACTAATGAATATCGCGAGATATTATATTCAAATTTAGAAGAATACGAAAAAATGTCACAGATGATTTCTGATATGTTATTTTTAGCACAAGCAGATAATCGTCAATTGGTGCCTAATTTAATCGATATTGATTTACATAGCTTGATCACAATGATGTGTGAATATTTTGAACCACTTACCGACGAGAAAAATATTGCCTTTAATCTTGAAGGAAATTGTTCCCATATTCAAGGTGATAAGATGATGTTAAGAAGGGCAATCAGTAATATTTTATCCAATGCAATTCGTTATACACCTGAAAATCAGACTATCACTATAATTTTAAGTCAAGTAAGTGAAAAGCGAGTTCGAATCATCATTTCGAATCCAGGCAAGAAAGTTGATAGTAAACATTTGCCACACCTTTTTGATCGGTTTTATAGAGTTGACGAATCACGTCATCGTAATGATAATTCAGGTACAGGAATAGGGCTTGCTATCGTCAAATCCATTATTGAAACACATAAAGGTTCAATTTACGCTGAGTCTGATGAGCAATCAACCCGTTTTATTATTAATTTACCAACCACTATTTAACATCAAAGTCGCTGATCAGTAAATTAGCCGCTGCATAAGCGGCTTTATCTTTTAGTTCTTGTGGGACATTTTCGTTACGAACAACTTCGTCTAACACTTGCATAACAGCGCCTAAGGCATCATCAATATAACCGAGATCATTACTGCCAATTTGTGCGTATTTTTCATAAATAAGATCGCTATATTTATTCATTAAATTCATTTCTTTTTATTCCACTTATAAAAAGCTAACTAATTGTTTATAAACTTGTTCAGCTTGAATGGTTTGCATGCATTTTTCATCTGAGATAATACTAAATTGATTTTTTCCATAGCCACCAATCAATTTTGGATCGGTTTTGCCAAATAAAGTAATATTTGGACGATCCAATGCAGCAGTTAGATGACTTAAACCTGTATCTACCGAAACAACGGCTTTTGCTCCCGCAATAACGGTTGCTATATCGGAAAGTGAAAGCTTGGGAAGTACCTCTACGTGTTGGAATCCTTGTGCTAGACGAATTGCTCGTGCTTGCTCATGTGGTGCTCCCCAAGGTAATTTTATTTTTAACCCAGTAGGCTCAACTAATTTAATTAATTTCCGCCAGGCATCTTCACTCCAGTGCTTTTCATCTCGTGTTGTTGCGTGTAAAAAAATTAGATATTGCTGATTATCGTTAGGTAATGAAGATAAAAAGTGACGCGCAATAGCATAATCACCCATTGAATCAGGTAATTTATATTGTAGGCTTTTTGCAAACAGTAATCTAACGCGTTCAATAGCATGCATTTGTTTAGGTACATTGTGTTTTACATCATAAAACCAACTAGCAATTGGTTCTTTGATACTTTTGCGATCCAAACCGTGTTTAATACCCCGTGCTTTACGAGTAATAAGAAACGCACTTTTAATGAGTCCTTGTGCATCAATAATCACATCATAACGTTGTCGTCTTAAGGTATTAATAAAATCATGGCGCTCTTGACGAATTGTTTTAGTGAACCAATTTTTTCGCCAGCGTCTTATTGCAACCGGTATCACTTGGTTTACAGCAAAGTGCCAACTAGGTATTTGGGCAAAATTTTCTTCTACTACCCAATCAAAGGATATATTTGGTAAATTGTTAGCCGCATCAGTTAATGCCGGTAAAGAATGAAGTACATCCCCCATGGATGATGTTTTAACCACTAATACTCTCATTATTCTTTACTCTTTTTACAGCGCATGATGAGTTTCATCAAAGTTTCGAAAACAATATCGGGTTTAATATCGATCAGACTTTGATGGTAACCTTGTTCTGCATCGCCTTTACGGACGCGGTGATAACCGGTAATTAAACGGATAACTTCGGCTTTATCTGATAGTGGAGGGGTAAAATCTGGACTACTTGGCCCATAAAGAGCAACCAGTGGTCTGTCTAAAGCTGCTGCAATATGCATTAGTCCAGAGTCATTAGTTACAATGGCTTTACAAGCAGCAATTAGGCTAACAGCTTGTTCTAATTGTGTTTGACCTGTTAGATTGATACATTTATCGCGATGTATCATTTTAGCAATAATTTGTTCTCCTACTTTGCGATCATTTTTGGAACCAAAAATAATAACTTTAGCGTGCTGTTTAACTAGCATATCAGCAAGTGCCGCGTAATGATAATCGGGCCAACGTTTTGCAGGACCAAATTCAGCACCAGGACAAAAGCCAATTAATGGTTCATCTTGTGTTATAGTAAAAGTTGAAAGAGCTTGGGTTATTTCATTTTGTTCGACATTGAGTTTTGGCCATAGTAGTGGTTGTGGTAAATCGGAAGCCGAATGAATCTGTCTATTAGGATAAGCAAGAGCAATATAGCGTTCAATCATCAACGGAAATGCTTGCTTATCAAGTTTACGAAGATCGTTTAATAAACCATAACGCATCTCGCCTTTCCAACCTGTACGTTTAGGAATTTTGGCAAAAAATGGAATCAGTGCTGATTTGAATGAATTAGGTAATACAATAGCATGATCATAATGGTTATCACGCAGTGATTTACCTATTTTATGACGTTTTTTTAACGCAAACTCACCATGGCCTAATGGCATTGCAATTGCTTGATTCACTTCTGGCATTTTATTTAATAACGCTCGACACCAAGCCGGTGCTAAAACATCAATTTCGTTATTAGAATCAAGTTGTTTTAATGTACGATACAGGCTTTGCGACATCATCATATCGCCAACCCATGAAGGACCAATAATGAGTGTTTTCATTTAATCAATTCCATCTTATTGTTCATTGAGCCATTTCATATATTCAGCAGTTCCTTCTGCAACATTCTTAAATTCAATTGGGCATTTAGTTTTTCTAAATTTAGTCAGATCTGCTTGGGTATAGCTTTGATACCGTCCTTTTAGATGTTCAGGAAAGGGGATATAATCAATTTCATCTTTTTTATGGTAAGTAAGAACCGCATCAGCGACAGCTTGGAACGACTCTGCTCGACCTGTTCCACAGTTATAAATTCCTGATATTTTATTTTTCCAGAACCATAAATTGACCGCAACGACATCACCAACATAAATAAAGTCACGTTTAAAGTTTTCACTACCTGCAAAGAGTTTTGGTTTTTCACCTTTATTAATTTGTTCATTTAAGTGAAATGCGACACTTGCCATGCTACCTTTATGTGATTCACGTGGTCCATATACATTAAAATAACGGAATCCACAAATTGGCGAATTAGCTTGGGGTAGTAATTGTCTCACATATTGGTCAAATAAGAATTTAGAATATCCATATACGTTTAATGGCTT
This sequence comes from Gilliamella sp. ESL0232, assembly GCF_013346885.1. NCBI lineage: Bacteria > Pseudomonadati > Pseudomonadota > Gammaproteobacteria > Orbales > Orbaceae > Gilliamella > Gilliamella sp. ESL0232. Next base: position 66,239 of record NZ_JAAEDW010000001.1, read on the forward strand.
TTCGTAAGTGCGATCTTCAATAAAGTTATCACTGCGCCCACCATAAGTAGCGGCTGATGAAGCATATAAAAATGGAATATTGAAATCGAGACAGTAATGCAACAAGTCTTTAGAATAGTCATAGTTATTTTCCATCATAAACTTGCCATCCCATTCTGTGGTTGACGAACAGGCACCTTGATGAAAAACAACATCAATATTAAGATCGTCATGACTAATAATAGCTGCGATAAACTCATCTTTGTCCATATAATCGGCAATATCTAGATCAGCTAGATTAGAAAACTTGGTGCCGTCAGTTAGATCATCAACCACCAAAATATCTTTGTGCCCCAGGTCATTCAAACCTTTAACAATATTACTACCAATAAACCCTGCGCCGCCTGTTACAACAATCATGATCATTTTCCTTAATCAATAAAACTAATCTGCTTATAATAGCGATTTATGATAAATTTTTCGAGTGCTCATTTAAAAAAGCATGGGCAAGACGAGTTTTTTATGAATTCACTTTATTTTTTGCAGTAACTAAAATATATCTTGCTAAATTAAGATAAGGTTCAGTTTGGCAGTATTTTTGTTCCAGTTCTAATAGTTGTACAAAATGAGTTTCTGCTTTGGATTTATTGATTAGATAGTCATGAAAAATACGAATCCCTGTTTTTTGCAAAATATCAAAATCAAGTTGTGTAAGCCAGTGATATACGTCTGTTGGAACTCTTGGATAATCGGGAGAAAGTGTCTTTTTCTTACGCTTAGCTAACCCTGATTTTGTGTAACCAAAATTGCCTAATGTGACCGTTTTAAACAAAAGCGCATGATAGTTATAAAACATTAACGATAAAAAACCATCAAATTTAAGGTGTTGTTTTAATGATTTTATTAATTCAATTGGTTCAGCAACCCACTCTAATACAGCATGACAAATGACTAAATCAAACTGTTTGTTTATTAAGTTATCAAGCTGCTGAATAGAGCAACAAAGACAATCTATATTTATCTTTTCGGATTGAGCTTTTTGTTTTGCCAGTTCTAGCATTTGTTCAGAGATATCGCAAAGCGTTACTTGATGCCCAAGTTTGGCTAGCCGACAGGCGATCTGACCTTGTCCTCCACCAGCATCTAGAATATTTAATGATTTATTGTGCGGATAGGTAGCTAAAACTTTTTCTAGTTCTTGCCATACTACTGCTTCGCGAATTTGACCTTTGGTTGTGCCATAAATATTTTGTGCAAATTTATTGCTGATATCATCAAAATTACGATCTTGTTTATTCATGACTTATTTTTGATTGTTTAGTTGTTCTGCTTCAGCATTTATTTGCTCTATTTTAGTTGTCATTTGGCTATAGCACTGTTCCATTAAGGCTCTAGCATCCTCTTTGCCTAGATTTTTGGTTTCGATAGGTTCTAACATTTCAACAATGATATGTCCATTATTTAGGCGGTTTAATTTAATATTATTGGTTTGCGATACACAGATTGGCACAATTGGTACTCCAGCAGCAATGGCAGCTTTAAATGCACCTGTTTTAAACGGTAATAATCCCCGTCCACGGCTACGAGTACCTTCAGGAAACATCCAAATAGATATGCCACGCTTTTTAATTTCATTAACAACTTGTCCGATTGTGTCGTGAGCTTTTGATTTATTATTACGGTCAATAAGAATGTTACCTGTAAGATAATAAAGTTGCCCAAAAAAAGGAATCCAAGCCAGACTTTTTTTACCTACTGTTACCGTTTTAGGTTGCACAACATCACCAGCTACAACTATATCATAGTTATCTTGATGATTCGCAATATAGATACAGCTACCTATTATATTGATATTAGGAGGCGTACGAGTATCAACTTTTACTCCCAATATAGGTTTGAATAGAAAGCTAAATAAATGAGCAAATCTTGCTACATTTTTGGGATTTCTTGGGTTAAATAGGCAAAAAATGACGCCTAAAACACAAACGATAATACCAATTATAACACCACTAATTAAGCGAAAAAGAAATAGCATAATTTACCTCATAAGTTAATTTACGTATTATATACTTAATCTAAGCTAATATACAGTTCGTTAACGGCTTCTTCTAAAGGGTGATTATGTATAAACCAACTATAACTTGGGACGAAAATCAAACTCCTGTCTCTACCTATTTCGATGATGTTTATTTTAATACTGAAGGCGCAATTGAGGAAACCAGATATGTATTTGTTGAAGGTAATGATTTACGTCAGCGTTTTTTGAATCACAAGCAAGATACATTTATAGTTGGCGAAACAGGCTTTGGTTCAGGGCTAAATTTTTTGATTTTATGGGAAACATTTTTACATTTTAGAAGTCAATACCCGAATCATATACTTAAACATCTTGCATTTTTTAGTGTTGAAAAGTACCCGTTATCGTTAAATGAATTAATAAAGATTCATAATAGTGTGCTTTTTAAAAATAAAACATTACTTTCATTATCAAAACGACTTCAGGCTTTTTTAATTGATTCTACTTTCCAGTTTGACGATGTTAGTTTAAAGATATGTAATGATGATATTAGCAATTTTTCAGATTTTTTAATAAAGCAAAATGTTTTGATTGATGCTTGGTTTTTTGATGGGTTTTCACCAGCTAAGAATCCAGATATGTGGTCAGAACGTTTATTTAAAAATTGTTTTAGCCTGACAGCATCTGGTGGTAGTTTTGCTACTTTTACTGCAGCAGGATTTGTTCGTCGTCGTTTAATTAATGCAGGATTTATCGTTCAAAAACGAAAAGGCTTTGGTTCAAAACGTGAAATGTTAGTTGGCTATAAGTGAGTATGTATATTTGTTACAGTCTTTTTGCAAATTAGATAAACAACATGAGTAATTTCCACTATTAAGTAATTTTCTAGAAATGATAAGGTAATTCATATAAAATATTAAACAATAATAATTTATTATTTATACTATATTTATGAAAATAAAAGTAAGTTAAATAGGAGAATAGATGAAAGCCTTAAAAAACGTTTTACTTATATTAACCACCGCTATGGTTTTAACTGGTTGTGAAGAAAAAAACGAAGAATATTATTTAAACAATATAGACTCAGCAAATAAAAAAGTAGAGCAATGTAATCAGGATCTAAAAAAGGCATTTATGGCAAGTGATAAAGGCGGTATCGAAAAGGTAGAAAAAGATCCTGAATGTCGTGCTGCAATGTCTGCAATTAAAAAAGACAAAAAGATAAAATATGAATTAGAAAACAAACGGAAAGAAGACGAAAGAAAACAAGCAGTAGATTCTGAAATGAGTGCTATTAAAAAACAAATTTCTGGTATGTCGTGGGGCGAATCAGTTAATGAATATTTAAAGGTAGATGAATGTAAAAGTAGTTTTTCATTTAATAAAAGCCCGAAATGTGAAGCTTGGGAAACGATTTATAAAGAAAAAGTAGATGAAGGTAAAAAAGAGTTAAAACAACTATCTTTTAATGAAATTAAAGCAAAAATGCAGTCTTTATGTAAATTAGACAAAAGAACTGGTTCTAATTGTAGTGTTGCCGAAAAAGCGTTAGAGGAAAAGGCGACTGATGAATTAGCTAATGCTGATATTCAAACCATTGAATCAAAAAAATCACTATACTGTGCAGATGATCTAGTTTTTTTACCAGTTTGTAGTATTAGTTGGGAAAAAGCATGGAAAAGAGAAAATGATAAGTACATTAAATTCTATACAGAAAATAATGCGGAATTTATTACTACATATAACTCATGCATAGATAAATTAGAAGCAGTTAAATCTCAAAAATTAGACTGGAACAAAGAAAGTAAATTACAAAAAGCAATAAAAGAAGGATACCCTTGTAGTCAGGTAAAGGATGCTTACACGAAAAGGGGAATGGGATATTCTTGGTTTGATAAAAAAATTGAAGAATAACCTAATAGTAGCTCCATGTCAGACAGGAACAAATTATGTAATATCAAACAAAAACGAATGTTGATAGCACCTTTTTACCGTTGAAATGGCTAACCTTATATGCAGCTTAGTTAAAGCGTCAGTTAGCACGTTTTAGGCTAGGATGGTGTTAGCCTTTTACCCTATTGAGATTCTGCATAAGATAATGGGCATAGAGTCCTTTGGGGTAATGTTAAAAATCGAATTGATAAATCAGATCCAATGTTTGAGCTAAACTTGATGTTGCATCTAAATAGAGACTAGGCATTAGGCGATAACGTAAAGTAAAAGTGGCCAATGAATCAAATATACCTACACCATATTTAAGTTGTAAATTAGGTAATATGTAGCCACTAACCACAACTTTAGAGTTATTACCGGCACCTTGCGTATCAAGTGTTAGATTTTTAATACCAAATACATTACCAATATCGCCAATATATTTACCTGTTTTCGCTGTGCCAATACCAACCAGCAAAGCTGTCATCATATCGCTATCGCTTTGTTCTGTACTATCGAGTCCTTGTCCTCGGATTAAGTAGGAGAGTGCTTCTTGCTGTGACATGGCGGGATCTGAAAATACTTCAATTTTTGGCGATTCAGAAGATCCTGTAACACGGATTCCAGCCATAATATTACTATTTTCCATTGCTTCTGGATTACGAATTGCTTCTATATCGAGTGTAGCTTGATCAGCCGATCCTGAAAAAGTAATGATGCCTTTATGAATAATTAAATCTTGCCCATAAGCATGGAATCGACCTGTTGGAATCAAAACTTCACCATGCAAATCAAGTCCTTTATTGGTTTGTGCCGCAATTAAACTACCTTTAAGCGAAGCCTTTAGTCCAAAAGCATCGACAATAACGTTATCACCAATATCAATTTCAAGATGACTATTGATCTTAATGCCAAATTCCTGAGGCCTAATAGGTTTCCGATTTATATCGAGCATTACTTCATCTGGTGAGACATCAACACTTGATGCTGGTAGTGATTCAACTGTTATTTTTCCTTTTGGAATGCTAACTTTACCTAATAACGTTAATTCATCTTGTGTTACATTGATTTTAATATCTGGAACAATTGACATAACAATCATTGGTGGCACAGTAACTTCCATGGCAGCGCCATTAACAGCTAACGAGGCTTGCCATTTATCTATAGTATTCCAGCTGGCATTACCATTAATATTAACATTGCCAGCTTGAGTTGTTAAAACACCTTTTAATGTGGATGATTTACCATTGAAATTGAGGTCAAATTTAGCTGATTTAATATCAATTGGTAATTGGCTAGATTTGATTTCGCTATTTTGTAAGTTAATATTTCCTGTTAGCAATGGCTCATTTAATGAGCCAGAAAATTTAACGTTACCATTAATAGCCCCTTTAGCATAGTCTTTGCTATCTAATAATGGGTTAATAATTGCTAAAGCTAAGTGATCGATACTTAATTGACCACTTAATTTTTTTTGTTCAATTGGATCAGTAATAACAAGATTACCGTTTATTTTTCCTAATTTATTCAGACCAAATTTCCAATCCAATTTAGCCTGTTGTTCATTAAATTCAGCATCTATTTTGAAAACATCAAAAGGCAATAGTAACGATTGGGAGGTAACCATTTGTTGAATATAAACATCATAACTTGTTAAATTTGCTTTTATTAATGGTATTGTATTGTCATTATTAAATTGAATAGTTATTTTTCCATTTACATTACCAGTAAGTTTGGTTTCACCGTCATTTGGTATTGGTAGCCTAGATAGATTAATGTTTTTTAAGGTGATACTTGTATCGGTATTTTTAGCTAACAAAAATTGCTTATCAAGGCAAATGCTTGACTTTCCATTAATCCAGCAATGAACATTAATTGCTGGGATTTGATTATTAACATCATAAGATAAGTCAACAGATTTAGCTAATTGCCAACTGTTATTTTTGTTTAAATTGAGTAGCGCACCTGAAATGGTTCCGTTCCACTTTGTGCGTTCTTTATCAAGTTTTCCTGTTAACGATGTTTTTAGTGATGCAGGTTCACCATCAATATTAACGGTTAATATATGTTGGCTTTCACTTCCAGTTAAATCTACATTTAATTTTTTTATAGTTTGGCTTGAAAGTTCTATTGATTGCCCAGTGAGTTTAATGTTGCCACTGGCCTGTTCTTTATACTCAACTTTACCGGTAAGATTAGCTTTAGCTACTTTGATAGTATTAAAAGACAGTGAATTAATGGCTAAATTAGTATCTATAATTGCATTATCATGTGTGCGATTAAGTTTTATATTACCCACAATTGAACCTTGCATATCATCAACTATTAACGATAATGATTCGAGATTTAGCTTAGCCAGTAAGTTGCCTTTTTCAGCTGAACCATTTAAATCGATCTGATTTTTACCCCAATTAATTACAAAATTATTTGCAGTGGCTAAGTTTTCAGAATCAACATATACGTTACCAGATGCTAAAAAATTAGCATGGTTAATATTACCTTTTAGTTGTAGATTGGAAAAATCAAACGCCCATTTATCTTTGTCTAGTACGCCTGTAGTTTTAAATTGACCATTTAATCGAATCGGATAGTTAGGTAGTTCTTTGTACATATCAACATTATTTAGTTTTATGTTGATATCCCATTGTAATGCTTGTGGCCAACTTATATTTCCATCTATATTAATTTCACCTTGAGGTAATTTAATGATTCCATGATCAATGCTTGCCTCTTGATTAGTTCCTTTGCCAGCAATATCAAACGAAGTATTAATTAATTCTTTCCCTTGAATAATACCTTTGGCCGACATTTGAAACTGCTGTACATTACCATTTATTGATGTGGAAAAATCATTTAATTGATATTGTGCTTGTCCTTCAATTGGCCATTGAATATGCTTACCTTCAATTTGAGTGATTATAGGTAAGTATTTTTCAATAAAATTGATGTGTCCACTCATCACCATTTGATTCGAACCATCAAGGTTTATATTGGTTAATAACTCACCAAGCAATTTACCAGAAAACTGTGCTTCCAATCGGTTTTGTTCAGTATCTGCTTTTATTAAAGCTAATATAGGCCAGTTATCGTGTAATGTGATTTCGCCTGAAAGTGAAACATGTCCGCTAGCATAGGGAGTTATAGCATCTGTATCTAATTGTTTTATAATAATACGGCTATTAACAATATTGGTTTGAATTGTAACGTTATCAAAAAGGTAATCATGCTCCCCCATATGTAATAGCCAGTTTGTCCCTCTTAAACTAGTTACATTAATATCTAATGGAATATTAATTTGAGGCAATGATTCAATCAGTGGTTGATTAAAAAGTTGGGCGATTTTTTCATTAAGTGCGATATCTGTATCGGACGTTTTTACTGGTACATTTGCTGCTTTATTATCTGTAAAAATAGCATTCAACCCTGTAGCAACAGCAGGATAAACATGAATCTGATTATTAACCCATGTGGCTTTACCCGTGAAGTCAGACATTCCAAATTGCATATCATCAACAGTGACTTTTACATTAGTAAGGTGTGTGCTGTTAAGCTCTATAGGTAATGGAGTTTTGAGAACAAAATGTTGCTCTGCGGTGGTAGTATCAATAGTAGTTTCACTTGGTGAACTTTCGATTTCTTTAGTGTTAATTGAAACATTTACACCATTGGCATTGAATTGATTGATGCAGACTTCAGTCTTTAATAAACAAAGTCCTGTGAGTGAAAATGAAGCATCATTAACTTGAACATTAATACCCGGTAATTCAAGCGAAAGTCCTTGTATATGCAAATCATGAAAGGTGCCTTCAACTTGAGTTATTTTTAACTCAGGTAGAAATTTATTTAAAACATAGGTGGTTAGTTTTACACCAAGACTGGTGTATATAAACAAAATAACAAAAACAATTAGAAAGGCGATAACAGATAAAATAGCGATGCTTCGCTTTTTCCATTTACGTATCCGCTTTAATTTTTTTACTTTTTTAATTCTAGCTGAATATTTAGTCATATTATAATTCGCTTCCTAGGCCAATGTATAGGTGAATTGAACCTGTATCTTTGTTAAGTGGTGTTGCTAAATCGACCTTTATTGGCCCAACCGGAGAAGCCCAACGAATGCCAAAACCAGTTCCTGTATAAAATTTAGTTTTATCAACTTTATCTATAGCTTCACCTGTATCTACAAATGCAGCTCCCCACCATGATCCAGATAAATTATATTGATATTCAAGTGAACCAGTGATGAGTTTAGAAGCTCCTTTTAATTTACCTTTTTTATCCTTAGGCGAAATAGACTGATAACTGTAACCTCGAATACTGCGTTCACCACCAGCAAAAAATCTAAATGATGGTGGAACACGGTCAAAATTGCTCGCTTGTATAATGCCAAAATTGCCACGAGCTATAAATCGATGCGATTTTTTTAAGGAGCGAATCCAAGTTTGTTGTGCTTGAAATCGCACTAGATTAATATCTGAACCTAATACTTCTCCAGCTGATTCAACAGAATAACGTTGTGAATCGCCCCACATTGCTAATAAATTACCATCAGAACGGATTCTTGATATGCTAAGCGATGGGTAATACAAGAATGTTTTAAAACTTGAATCACCTTGGGTAAAGTCATCATTTAACACATTTAACCCTAATGCAGTTTGCCATCCATAAAAATTATCCCAATTACGTAAAGCCCCGAACGTATAAGAACGTGAGTAGGTATCATTATTATCTATCTTTTTATAACCACCTTGGATAGTGTAATATTGCTCTAAAGGTGATTTTTTTAAAGGGATTTTGTAACTCATGGTCACCAATTGTTCTGGCGAAGATAGTGATAAGTTACTTTGAAAACTTTGCCCTCGACTATTGATCCAAGGTTTATTCCAACCAATCTTACCATGCACGCCGTTATCTGTTGAAAAGCCCAACCCTAAGTCCATATTATTTTTTTTTCGGGGTGAGGTTTCTACATCAATGGGAAGAACTCTATCTTCGGTTAGATGAGGAAAATCTGGGACAACAACCACTGAATTAAACCAGTTTGTAGAAGTAAGGCGTCTATTTAATAATGATAATTGTTCAGCTGTATATTCCTCACCGTCTTTAAATGGCACAATATTAGCTAAATAGTCATCACGAATTTTGGCATTATGAAAAGTAACTTTACCAAATCGATATCGCCTACCTGTTGTATAATCAATATTCCAAAAGGCTTGATGATCAGACATAGATACAGCTAATTGATGTTTAGGCATATTGGCATCAAAGTAACCTTTTTTTAGTGATAAATTTTGCAGGCTTTTCTTAAATGATTCATAAATACCATGATTTAACACATCGCCAATTTTTGGTAAGTTGTTTTTAAGTAAATATTGAAAATCAGGATCTTGTTTCCCCTCACCAGTAATATTAATATTAAGCTGCTCAACTAATACGGGGTCGCCAGGTGAAACGTTAACAACAAGAACTTTTGGGTTTTGTGCGTTATATTCAAAGCTAGGAGAGTAGTAACCCAATGCACGTAATGCTTTTTTTGTTTCGCTTTCAAAATAACGCTTAAAATTTGGAGTATCACTAACTTTGTCAGGTGTAATTAATGAAGTTCGTGCCTCAACATTATCTGCAAGATCGCCTTTTAATCCCTTAATGGATAACTTCATGTCAGCATAACTTGTCGTAGCTGTCATAACTAAAAGTAAACCTAATGAACAGGAGAATCGAGACACATATACCTCGTATAATATTAAGATTCAAGTAAAGTTACATGACCGATAAAAGGTAAGTGACGATAGTGCTGAGCATAGTCAATACCATAACCCACAACAAATTCATCAGGAATTGAAAATCCGATATATTTAACTGGAACGTTTACTTCACGGCGAGAGGGTTTGTCTAATAGCGTACAAATTTCAATACTGCGTGGATGGCGCAATTCTAAAATAGCCATGACTTTGCTAAGAGTATTACCTGTATCTATAATATCTTCGATAATTAATACATCTTTATCACGGATATCCTCATCTAAGTCCTTTAAGATTTTAACGTCACGGTTACTAATAACAGCATTACCATAGCTTGATGCTGTCATAAAATCAACCTCGTGCCCGACAGTAATTGCTCGACTCAAATCGGCCATAAAAATAAAAGAGCCACGTAAAAGTCCAACTAAAATAAGTTCATTTTGGCTATGTTGATAATCTTGACTTATTTGTTGGCCTAGCTCAATTACACGTTTTTGGATATCATCAGTAGATATCATCATTTCTAATGTGTGTTTTTTCATTAATAATGCTCAAATTAAATTTTTAAAAAATTAAATGAGATTCTAGCAATTTTCCTTGGTAAAAAGAATAAGCGCCCCCATTTTTTATTAAACTAACATAGGAACAGATTGTTGTATTTTATACTTAAACGCCTAGTTACCTGAAACTTTTTGACAGCCATTCTTGACCAATTTTTTTTGTAAGCGACGTTTTTTAAAAAAGTTGCTCAAAACAGTACTACACTCGTTAGTTAATACTCCGCCAGTTACTTCTGCATAATGGTTGATACCTTGGCAAGCAAGAATATCAATAAAAGAACCTGCTGCACCAGTTTTGTAATCTTTTGCACCATATACTACGCGTTTAATACGACTATGTATAATGGCTCCAGCACACATAATGCAAGGCTCAAGAGTGGTATACAGAGTTGTATTAATCAATCGATAGTTATTCAAATATTTACCTGCTTGTTCAATAGCCATCATTTCAGCATGCGCAGTGGGATTATGCTTACTAATGGGTTGATTAAAACCTTCACCAATAATTTGATTATTTTCATCAACAATCACCGCGCCGACTGGGATTTCTCCAAGCAATTCGGCGCGTTTAGCAAGCACTAGTGCATGTTGCATCCAAATTTCATCTGACATTTTCAAATTACAAATTATTGAGATTTAGAACATCACGCATGTCGTATAAACCAACTGGCTGTTTGGCAAGCCAGAGCGAGGCTCGAACAGCACCATTAGCAAATGTCATGCGGCTAGATGCTTTATGACTAATTTCAACGCGCTCGCCAATATCGGCAAAGATAGCGGTATGTTCTCCTACTATGTCACCTGCTCGGATAGTTGCAAAGCCAATAGCGCCTTGTGGTCTTTCCCCTGTATGACCTTCACGACAGTAAACTGCACGATCCTTTAAGTTGCAATCAAGTGCATCTGCAATTGCTTCACCCATAGCTAATGCTGTACCAGACGGCGCATCAACCTTGTGACGGTGATGAGCTTCAATAATTTCGATATCAGTATAACCGCCCATAATTTTGGTGGCTTTTTCCAACAATTTTAGCACTAAGTTAACACCGACACTGAAGTTTGCGGCAAAGACAATGGCAATGTTTTTAGCTGCATCAGCAATAGCTTGTTTACCTGCATCATCAAAACCAGTTGTGCCAATGATTATCATTTTTTTATTTTCAACACAAAAAGTTAAGTGGGCGAGTGTACCTTCAGGTCGCGTAAAATCGATCAATACGTCAAATTGATCTTTAGCTTGTTCTAGATTATCGGTGACTTTAATGCCACAAATACCGATCCCTGCAAGCTCACCTGCATCACTACCAATTAGTGAGGAACCTGCTCGTTCAAATGCTGCTCCTAAGGTAACCCCTTTGATTTGCGAAACAGCTTGGATAAGTTGCCGTCCCATTTTGCCACCAGCGCCTGCGATCGCGATACGAACCATATTTGTTGACATATAACTTTCCTTAACTTTTTGTGAATATAGATAAATAAATATTATAGCGGAAAATAAATAACTTATACACATCGACTAAACTTAAATGCTAGAATTTTTGAACCGTTTTCTATAAAAAATAATCAGGAGTTTATTATGCGATCTCCGTGGTATTTTGGTTGGAATATTGTTATTGCGGCCTCCTTTCTAACTTTACTTTCTAGTGGATTAAGAATGAGTATGGGAGTTTTTTTTCTTCCCATTGCAAATGATCTTAATTTTAGTCGTAGCATTCTTTCTGGAATTATTGCTATAGGTATGCTTTTCTCTGGAATTGCTATGCCAATAGCGGGATATTTAGTCGGTAAATATGGTACTCGTTTTGTCCTAATATTAGGTTCCATCATTATTATTATTTCTACTGTTTGGTCAGCTAACTCAACTGATTATTGGAACTTTTTTCTATCTTTTGGTGTTGCGTTATCTTTTGGTACTTCCTTTGTTGGTTCTGTCAGTTTTACGCCCATTGTGGCACGTTGGTTTATCAAGCGTAGAGGGTTGGCTTTATTTATTTTATCAACAGGAAGTATGGCAGGTATTGCTGTAATGTTACCTGTTTTTGCTTTCTTTATTCCTATTTATGGATGGAAAACAACGCTAATTTCGTTTGCTGTGATTTTTATGATTATCGCTTTGCCTATTGCTTTGTTTATTATGAAAGATAATCAATCGGAGATCGAAGTCTCTGGTATAGAGCCTGTTATCAATCAAAAAATAGAGCCTAGTATCAAACTTATAGATGTGTTAAAAACACGTCCATTTTGGCAACTGAGTTTTGGGCTTTTTACCTGTGGCTTCAGTATGAATTTATTAGGAACACATGGAGTCCCAATGCTTACCGATCATGGATTTGACCCTATCATTAGTTCTAATGGTATTGGTTTGATTGGTTTAGTCGCTATTTTTAGTACCTTAGTTTTGGGTTATTTATCTGATATAGTGCAACGAAAAAACATTTTAATGATGGTCTATTTAATACGAGGTTTAGGTTTTATTGCTCTTGTTTTAGCATCAACTAAATGGCAGCTTTTTACTATTGCAGCAGTGGGTGGTTTGGTTTGGGCTGGTGCTTTGTCGATGTCTGGAGCCATTACCGCTGATATTTATGGTGTAAAAATTGTGGGACTACTTTCAGGATTAACCTATTTGGGACATCAAATTGGTGCGATGATTGGTTCATGGTTAGGTGGATGGGCTTATGATCATTTACACACTCATTTAGTTGCGTTTGGTACGGCGAGTATTTTATTGTTACTGGCGGCATTTAGTGCTTATCATCTTCCTAAACGATAATCGTTCAAAACAAATGGACGCCAAGTAGCGTCCACTCTTGCTTATAAAACTTTTAGTAATTCAACATCAAAAATTAATGCACTGTATGGTGGAATTGATGCGCCAGCACCTTGAGCACCATAAGCTAATTCTTGAGGAATATATAAACGCCATTTTGAACCTTCTGGCATAAGTTGTAACGCTTCAACCCAGCCTTTAATCACACCATTGACTGGAAACTCAGCAGGTTGTCCACGTTCAACAGAACTATCAAATACTGTGCCATCAATTAGTTGCCCTGTATAATGAACTTGCACGCGATCGGTTGCTTTCGGTAAATCGCCATCGCCTTGTTTGATGATTTCGTATTGTAAACCTGATTCAGTCGATTTAATGCCATCTTTTGTAATGTTTTCTGCTAGAAAATCTTTACCTGCTTGAGCAATTTTTTCTGCTTGTTTGGCCTTCTCTTTGGTTGCTTGTTCATGCACATGGCGTAATGCTTCATGTAATTCTTGTAAAGGTAGAGCAGGTTGATTACCCGATAATACATCTTCCATTGCTAGTTTTAATGCGTTGAGTTCTAAATTATTTAAGCCAGATTCTTTTAGTTGTTGTCCTATTTGCAAACCGATAGCATAACTTGCTTTTTGATCTATAGTTTCTAGTTTCATTTTGTACCTTTGATGTTTAAAAATAGTGTCTATTATGACAGTATTAAGTTGGTTGATACAAGAATAAAAGTCAAGTGATAATTTATGTTAGGACCTACTGATATCAGAATCATTATCTAACTGTAGAAGAATTTATTAATTTGGCTAGCACTTATGAAAAATATCAGCGATAATATATATCATTATTTTTTTATGGATAAAGTTAGATGCTGTTTCGTAAGTTTACCTCTTTTACAATTGTAGCGAGTGTTTTATTAACTGGTTGTTCGGTTGTTGATCGTTGGGTATATCGACCTGATATTAACCAAGGTAATTATGTAACACCAGATGCTATAGACCTATTACAAGTTGGTCAAAATAAAGAACAGGTTGTATTTATTATGGGGTCACCAATGTTAACTTCTGTCTTTGGTGATCGTGTTTGGTATTATGTTTTCCGTCAACAACCGCAGCATGGCGCTGTTAGTCAAAGAACCTATGTTGTCTATTTTGATGAAATGGGTATTGTAAAGGATATCAAAACTTCAGAGCTAGCAGGTTCTAAATCATTAGAAGAAATGAATAAACAAGGTATATCAGATCCAATTGATACAAAATCTGATGATGATACTCCTGAATCTTAATTAAAATATAAAATAAAAGCCTCATTTAAAAAATGAGGTTTTTATTTTGGTTTAGCTACGGCTATTGATCTTTTGTATTAATTATAAGCTTATTTATACATTTTTAGCTACATCATACAACTGCCAATGTGACCATACTAATATAAATTCTCGACAATTTATTGTGACGATTGCTATACCTAAATAATGTTTTATCTTATTTGTTGACGAGGATCATTATACTCATCTTAAATATTTAGAATTTGCTACTGTAGATTTACAATCAGGTTATTTTAATCATGAGTTGTAAACAACTCGGTATTTTCCTGCAACTTATCAGTTAAAATTAATTATTCAATTGTGGGACAAGGCAGATTCTGTTATACTGCATTCCCGTCTGATTCTTATTTGTTATATTGGTTTTTATGCTTTAAAAATCGATACAACATTGTTCTTATAAATTAATAATGGTCTGGTATTAATGGTCACGAATTATATTTTTGTTACAGGCGGTGTCGTTTCTTCCCTTGGTAAAGGCATTGCCGCAGCATCACTTGCTGCAATCTTAGAAGCCCGCAATTTAAATGTCACCATGCTCAAACTTGATCCCTATATTAATGTCGATCCGGGCACAATGAGTCCTATTCAACATGGTGAAGTGTTTGTGACTGAAGATGGTGCAGAAACCGATCTTGATTTAGGTCATTATGAACGTTTTATTCGCACTAAAATGACGCGAAAAAATAACTTCACTACAGGGCGCATTTATTCTGATGTGTTACGAAAAGAACGACGTGGTGATTATTTAGGGGCTACAGTTCAAGTTATTCCTCATATCACTAATGCAATTAAATCACGTGTAATTGATGGAGCAAAGGGGTTTGATGTCGCAATTGTTGAAATTGGTGGTACTGTTGGTGATATTGAATCACTTCCGTTTTTAGAAGCGATTCGTCAATTAGCGGTTGATGTTGGTCGTGAACACACATTATTTATGCACTTAACCTTAGTACCTTATTTGGCCTCTGCAGGTGAAGTCAAAACCAAACCTACGCAACATTCAGTAAAAGAGTTGCTATCAATTGGTATTCAACCCGATGTGTTAATTTGCCGTTCCGATCGCATTATTCCTGCTCATGAACGAGCTAAAATTGCACTATTTTGTAACGTGCCTGAACGTGCAGTGATTTCACTTAAAGATGTCGATTCTATTTATAAAATTCCGGCATTATTAAAATCACAAAACTTAGATACTTTTGTTTGTAAACGTTTCAATCTTGATTGTAAAGAGGCCGATCTTTCTCAATGGGAACAAGTCATTTATGAAGAAGCGAACCCAGTTGGTGAAGTGACTATTGGTATGGTGGGTAAATATATTGCTTTACCTGATGCCTATAAATCAGTGAATGAAGCATTAAAACACGGTGGATTAAAAAATCGTTTAACGGTGAATATCCGTTATATTGATTCAGAAGATCTTGAGTCACGTGGTACTGATTTACTAGAAGGTTTAGATGCTATCTTAATTCCTGGTGGATTTGGTTATCGTGGTGTTGAAGGCAAAATTATGGCCGCTCGCTATGCACGTGAAAACAAGATCCCGTACTTAGGTATTTGCCTTGGTTTACAAGTGGCTATGATCGAATATGCGCGTAATGTTGCGGGTATTAAAGATGCTAACTCAACCGAATTTGTTAAAGATTGTGCAAACCCAATCATTGCTTTAATCACAGAATGGAGCGATGAATCGGGCAATGTAGTACAGCGTAACGAAAACAGTGATTTAGGCGGCACAATGCGTTTAGGTTCACAAATTTGCCATTTAGAGCCAAATTCATTAGTATACGATATGTATAAAAACGAATCTATTACCGAGCGTCATCGACATCGTTATGAAGTAAATAATAATTTATTACCTGAAGTGGTTAAAGCTGGGTTAAAGGTCACCGGTCTTTCAACGGATAGAAAGTTGGTTGAGATTATCGAAATCCCAGATCATCCATGGTTTGTTGCGTGTCAGTTCCATCCAGAATTTACATCAACACCACGAGATGGACATCCACTATTTAGTAGTTTTATAAAAGCTGCCAAAGCTTATCAAGAGCAGCAATAAAAATAGTTTTAAATTAACATTTGTAATATATCTGTCATATAGAGGAAAATAACATGGCAAAAATCGTTAAAGTACATGGTCGTGAAGTGATCGACTCTCGTGGTAATCCAACAGTTGAAGCCGAAGTTCATTTAGAAGGTGGTTTTGTTGGTCTTGCAATCGTGCCATCTGGTGCGTCAACTGGCTCACGTGAAGCGTTAGAACTTCGTGATGGTGACAAATCTCGCTTTTTAGGTAAAGGCGTATTAAAAGCGGTTGAAAACGTTAACGGCCCAATTGCTAAAGCTGTAGTGGGTAAAGATGCGTTAGATCAAGCCGCTGTCGACCAAGCTATGCTTGACTTAGATGGAACTGATTTTAAATCTAATTTAGGTGCTAACTCAATTCTTGCTGTATCTTTAGCAACGGCTAAAGCAGCTGCAGCAGCTAAAGGTGTTCCTCTTTATCAGCACATAGCTGATCTTAACGGCACTCCAGGTCAATATTCAATGCCATTACCAATGATGAACATCATCAACGGTGGTGAGCACGCTGATAACAACATTGATTTACAAGAATTTATGATCCAACCAGTTGGTGCTAAAACAGTTCGTGAAGCAATCCGCATGGGTTCTGAAGTATTCCACAACTTAGCAAAAGTATTACACGCTAAAGGTATGAATACTGCAGTTGGTGATGAAGGTGGTTTTGCTCCTAATTTAGGTTCAAATGCTGAAGCATTAGCATGTATTAAAGAAGCGGTAGAAAAAGCAGGTTATGTTTTAGGTAAAGACATCACGTTAGCGATGGACTGTGCGGCTTCTGAATTCTATAACAAAGAAACTGGTAAGTATGTATTGAAAGGTGAAGGTAACAAAGAATTCACTGCTCAAGAATTTACTCATTACTTAGAAGGTTTAACTAATGAATATCCAATCGTATCAATCGAAGACGGTTTAGATGAAAGCGATTGGGAAGGTTGGGCTTACCAAACTAAAGCATTAGGTCACAAAATTCAATTAGTGGGTGATGATCTATTTGTAACTAATACTAAAATCTTTAAACAAGGTATTGAAAAAGGTATCGCTAACTCTATCTTAGTTAAAGTAAACCAAATCGGTACATTAACTGAGTCTATCGCTGCGGTTAAAATGGCGAAAGATGCGGGTTATACTGCAGTTATTTCTCACCGTAGTGGTGAAACTGAAGATTCAACAATTGCTGATTTAGCAGTAGGTTTAGCGGCTGGTCAAATTAAAACTGGTTCAATGAGCCGTTCGGACCGTGTTGCTAAATACAACCAATTAATCCGTATTGAAGAAGCTTTAGGTTCAAAAGCACCATTCAACGGTTTAAAAGAAGTTAAAGGCCAATAATTCTTTTTGATAAAAGACGTTATTGCTTAAAAAACGGTGACTAGTTCACCGTTTTTTATTTTCAAATAATTTAAACCTACTTAATGTAGGAATAGTTGCACCGATTAAGGTTGTGTTGTACTCTTAACATTTGATTTTTTTAAGGCTTATTAATAATCAAATATGTATTGATTAATTTAGTGTTCCTATAATAGATAAAATAACTAACTCAATTTAAAGTTCTACTTATGAATAATATTACGAATATGTCTCAGCCAAAAAGTAAATGGCAACTTTTTAACTGGCTTTATACTGGTAAATTACCATTAAACGAATTATGGCTTAATCCGACTTATCGTTATAAGTTTTTTTTTAGAACCTTGTTTTTAAGTCCAATCACCTTAAAATGGCTTGATAAACTAAGGCAGTACCCATTACTCGGCGATTATTTTTCGTGCCAAACAAATTTGCCATGCAAATTACAGCGTCCTTATTTAGCTTCTTGCTTGAGTCAAAAAGCCCGTTATGACGCTTTGGCGTATCACTATGATTTTTTAGCTAAACAACCTGAAAGCGTAAGCAAGGCCTTTTATAATCCGCAATTGCCTTTTGTATTGGCGGATGTAACAGTTAAAAATGAACAAAACATTCAAATAGCAGTGCAAGCCCGTAATAAATTTGCAAGAGAAGGCGAAATCAGCCTTTATTTTTATGATAGTGATGGCATCGACTTAGCCACTTTAACATTTTCAATCGTAGAATATCAAGGTAAGCCAACGCTATTTATTGCAGGATTACAAGGCACAGGACATAATGATGCGCGTACTCGTGTACAAAAAGCGACTAAAGCCTGCTATGGGTTATTCCCTAAACGTGTTGTAGTTGAAGCTGTATTAACTGTTGCTCGTTATTATCAGTTAACTCAAATTGTTGCTGTGGGCAATAAAACACATATATATAACAATTGGCGCTATAATAGCCGCCAAGAGCGCATTTTATCTGATTATGACGATTTTTGGTTAACTCTTGATAGCAAACAAGATGCCAATGGTTTATTTATATTACCAAACCAAATTAATCGAAAATCCATTGAAGAAATCGCCAGTAAAAAACGTTCAGAATATCGAAATCGTTATGCTTTATTGGATCAGCTTCAACTTAATATTGAGCAAAAATTAGCATCATTGACTTAATGATTAGCAGTAACATGTTTAAAACATAGGTTTGATCCAATTATTTAAAAATAAAAATCAGGAATAGTTAAGGAATAAAATATGTATTTTGGTATTCTTATTGCGTTAGTGCCATTGTTTATTGGTTATTTAATTAAGATTAAAAATGATAATTTGATGACCAAGATTAACCAAACATTGAGTTGGATGGTTTACCTTATTTTATTCATTATGGGATCTGAACTTGCACATTTAGATAACTTAACTACAAATTTACAAATGATTTTATGTTATACCGGTGTTCTTTTTATTTGTACATTTGGGGGTAATTTTGTTGTTTTAATTATTTTTGATTATTTTCTTTCTACCAAGGCATATAAAACAGATCAAACTTACGAATCACGTTTTAAAATGATTTTTGAGTCATTGCGTGTTTGTATTGCATTAATTGTTGGGTTTATTTGCGGATTATTTCCATTATTTATTTGGCAATATTCAGAAAGTACCACGCAAGTTGTATTGGTTTTTTTATTGTTTTTAGTCGGTATTCAATTGCGCAGTAATAATATTTCAATTAAGCACATTCTGCTCAATAAAATAGGCATAATTACAACGCTAGTAGTTACGATAAGTGCATTTTTGGGGGGCATTGTTGCGTCATTTGTTTTAGATTTGCCCGCACGAGTTGGTCTTGCTATGTCATCGGGTTTTGGTTGGTATTCGTTATCGGGTATTTTAATGACAGAAGCCCATGGTCCAGTTATTGGTAGTGCTACGTTTTTAAATGATATTCTGCGTGAATTATGCGCAATTATCTTAATCCCAACACTAATTAAACGCTACCAATTAACCACATTAGGTCTGTGTGGTGCAACATCAATGGATTTTACACTCCCCATGCTGCAAAAAGGTGGTGGGATAGCCATAGTGCCTGCGGCTATTGCGCAAGGTTTTTTATTGACACTTATAATGCCGATATTTATTACGTTATTTAACTATGGAGGGTTTGGGTTTTAGCTTAAAAAAAGCAAAGCCTACTTAAACGGAGTAAAAAGGTAATGGGAAAGTATAGTTTATTAAAAGGTAAAGTAAGACGTTTAAAAATATTGAAAGTAGATCAAGAAAAGGATCACAATAAAAAAACAGAAGACTGTGGTTTTATTGAGTCAATTTTGGGGCTATTTATTATCGAGATGATCGGTGGATTTATTCTAATAACTGCAGCTATATGTAAGTTTGTTTATGAATTCATGCTTAGTTTATTTACTTTTGGGTTACTACAAACCAAGCTATTGAAAGGCACACCATTTGTTTGTTATATCGGTAATGTCAAAGTCAAAGGTAAGTTAGAAAATGTCGCTTTTAAAAATGGTGATTACGTCGAAATGGTTGTCAAACAAATTGATAAGAACAAATATCAAGCTTATGCCGTCCGCTTTCCTAAATACCATGCTTTATTTTTCCCTAAAGGAGTTGGTCTTTCGACGTTGCAATTGCTGAAGTATTGTATGATTTGTGTTGGATCGATAATATTATGTACCGATGGTTTTATTTTCATTAGCGTATTATTCAATCATGAGTGGGATTCTTTAGAAGTGATAGAAATTACCAAAACAAACTGTATTGGCTTTGTTGCTTTTGTGTTCTTTTTTTTCTTCGTTTTTGGTGGGAGGTTAACTTTTATTTGTAACCGCATTTATGCCACTTTAGGTTATCCAAAACCATGGTTACACAACAGTTGGTATGAAGAATTCTTGTTTTTCAAAATGAATCGTCGTCGGGATCCTGAGCTATTTAATGATCCTCAAACGTCAGAATTTCAAAAAATTAGAAATAAAGATATACAGCCTTCAGCTAATTATTACTGTCGAACACCTATTATACCAAGTTGGGTAAATATTATGGATGAATGATAATTTATAAATTTGATGAACTAAATCTGACTGCAGGTTTAGTGAAATTTTAATTCATATAATGGTGTGCGCACATGTTTGAAGAAGTCTTAATTACCAAACGGTATAGAATCCTGAATATTTTTTACAAAAATATAATCTAAATTAGGTAAATGCTCATATTGAGTACTCAATTCACAAAAAATTATGCTGTTTGTTTCATGTTTTATATACAATGGTAGTCATGCTATTTAGACTCAAGAGATCGAGATCATTTAGTATTATATATGGTTTGATGGCTAACTATAAAATATCTAGTCAAATCAGTGATGATTATTTTCTATGATATATGCGCAATATTGCTTGTTGTTGATAAGGTGTTAATTTTGTTTTTATGTCTATTGATTACAGTATTTTCTCAAATTACTATAAACAACGTGAGTAATTCCTACAGTTATGAGTTTTTATACGCTTAACAAAACTTTACAAAAAAGTAGATGAAAAATAAAGTTTTTATTCTAAAATAGAGTAGCATAGTTATATACTATTTTATGTTAAAATTACTAAAAACAACATTAACTGTTTATTTTATAACAATAAATTTAAGAAAATAAGTATGAGGAATAATAAAATTATGATAAAATATGGACTTAATCGGGCATCGGGCATCGGGCATCGGGCATCGGGCATCGGGCATCGGGCATCGGGCATCGGGCATCGGGCATCGGGCATCGGGCATCGGGCATTTTGTTAATCGTTTTATTTCACCTTTAATATTACGGCAAAACGTTTTATTTTTACTGTTATCTTTTTGTTTTAAACACTTCCATTGCAAATCTCACTTTGTTGTCAAAATAACGACACTCACAGCTCACTCAAAACCGAAACTTACTCAAATAATGGGTTTAATCTTATTATCACAATGGATACACGTTGGCTCAGCTAATGCAATACTAACAGCAACTTCGAGTCAGATTATTACAGGAAATGCACCGCAAGTGCTGGCGTTATCGAGTGCAGATAAACATGGTTTTACTGTCAACGATGTTTTTTACAGTGAGGCGAGTGGCACTATAAAATCTAGTGAAGTGAAAGAATTTGATGGTAATTTGACGCTGAATGATTTTAAAGTGGCGATTTATACTTCAACAAACTTAGATAAAGTTGAAAATTACAGCGATATAGATGGTGATAGTGCCGATCCACAGGAGCCGTTTAAAGTTGAATCGACTAATTATTGGTGGTATGACAATAATGGCGTAAGAATAATAGGTAATGATAAGAAAAAAATGATAGGTTGTGGCAGTGGCTTTTCAATGCCATTAAAGCTCATCATAAAAACCAATGTTAGTGCTCATTCAGCATACGGAATACCTGATAAAGGCGAGCAGATTACCCTAGCTAAAACTTATCAAATCGCACCAAAATCGCAAATTTGTTATGCTAAACCGAATTCTACTATAGTTCATCCAGAATACCAATGGATTGGAGTTGATTTAAAAACAGATGAATATTATTTTAATCGACCTGAATATGCTAATCGTCACCCTCTAGTTGGTGGTGGTTATACTCAAGATTACGTACCTAATTATGGTTTTAAAGCACAGCCAATAGTTTCATCAAACACATTCCCAACAACAGGGTTTCCTGGTGCTAAATTTCAATTAGTGATGACAGGAGCGCAAGATGATTATCATTATCAAGTGATCAATAACCCAGGAGGAGGTGTTGCAATTGATCAAAATGGTGTAGTAAAACTTAATAGTAAACCCTCAGGAACTGTTACAGTGAGGGCAACTTTAAAAAGAGATAATTCTGTCATTCATGATTACCGTTTTAACCCAACTTCTATTTGGGGGGTGCCGAAAAATTTTAGAGGATCGTTTAATGCTGTACAACAGCGTTGTGGTGGTTTACAAAATATGATGAGTCGAGCCCAATTAACAAACTCACCACGATATGAAGGTCAAGGGGCAGAATTAGGTGAAGATAAACTTACTTTGTCTAACAGCTACACTCGTGCCATAGGAGGCTCTATTTTGGGTGAATGGGGTTGGGCAAGCAAATCATCCTACCCTGATTCAGAATGGCAAGAATTAAATCCAGATCATTTTATTACCAGATATTGGACTATAGATATCCATGATCATGGGACATACATTGTACATAGTCATGATGGGTTTACTGGTTGGTTTGCAGCTGAAGATCCTGGTTTAGGGTATGCAATTTGTAAAGGATAATTCATAATTTGATGCTGATAATGATCAGCATCAAATTAAACATTAAATCGAAAATAGTTGTGCTTCATGGCATGAATAAATAGCAGTGTTAATATGCAGTAAAAACTTGGCGAAATAGTTAGCAAAAAGTGTTTTTTATATTGTAAATAACTTGACTGAGTTATTATACTAAATAACGATTATATAAGACTATTGCTAGCTAAAACCACATCATAATCATTCATCATCTACAACGCCATCAATGAATTTATCTTTGTACCATACCATATTTTTATACAATATATTATCTTCACCAATTACATGCGGGTTTTCTCGATCAATATTATTTCGGTTTAACAAACAAGCGTTATATTCTTCTTCATTACATTTTCTGTGCTCTTGGGTATCAATGTTTTTAAACTGACAGCTATTTTTTATATTGATATATTTGTATTTTTGATAATGATAAATACTTTGTATTGTTGTCAAGATTCTTTGCTGTTTTTCATTATAATTATAACAATTTTTTTTACCTGTGGCGGATTTATCTTTTGGATTAAAATCGATATCGCTACCCCACAAGTTTGTGGCTACAAATTTACCTTTGTCATTGATATAGTAGTCATAATTTGCTCCTATTCTGGCACTTGAGGCATATTTTTTAATGGCTAAATCAAGATTGCCGTCAAAATTGATATCCTCTAGATAAATGCTGTCAAATTGGTTGTAGCTATAATGTAAATTTTGTATTTTTTGCATTAATTGGTGGTTACTTTTGTCATAAACATTCACACCAACTAGTTTAATTTTTTCTTTTTTCTTTTTTGATAATACCGCAGTAAAATAAAATTTATCTGATGAATTCGTTTGTAATAATTCAAGGCGATTAAATTCAGCATCTGCTTCATCAATTATTTCAAGTTCTTTTTGCAATTTTATTGGATATTGTTGATTTTTTTTGCCATCAAACCAATAACCAACTAATTTTTGATTAAATTGTGTTTGCCCATTATGATTAAAGTTAAAGTAACTAATTGAATCTTTAATTTTTGGATGATTATCATTTTCATCCAAATAAATATCTTTATCATCATAAAGTTTTAAACTGTTTTGTTGGCTAACTTCATCGCATGAGTTCATTAAGTGACATTCATAGGATAAAGCATGTTGTATCTGTTTGTGATCATCTTTATAAACCCAAAAAGCTTTCAAATAGGGGCTCAAATATAACGTTACTTCTTTATTCTCAATATAGCCTTTATAAGCATAGGTAGCACTATAGGTAGTTCTATAGATAGTACTAAATACAGGAAAAGAAAGGATTAAAAGTAAAGCAAGTAGTATATTTTTCATTGTTATTATTTAAATTATTTGAAGTTTTTTCAATATGATGTTACAACCATATTTTATATGGATTAAAAGATATTGATAGTTTAACTTTAATATGTTAGCGAAAATTTCAGCTTAAGTAAATTCGATTATTTTTTATAATACTGAATGATTTATATTCTGTATTATACTTGAAGTTTGATTACTATATTTTATATGTTAGGTATTTGTATGATAAAGAAATGATAAAAATAAAAATTAGCTTAACAAAACTTTACAAAAAAATAGGTGAAAAATGAAGTTTTTATTCTAAAATAGGGTAGCATAGTTATATACTATTTTATGCTAAAATTACTAAAAACAACATTAACTATTTATTTTATAACAATAAATTTAAGAAAATAAGTGTGAGGAATAATAAAATTATGATAAAATATGGACTTAATCGGGCATCGGGCATCGGGCATCGGGCATCGGGCATCGGGCATCGGGCATCGGGCATCGGGCATCGGGCATCGGGCATCGGGCATCGGGCATTTTGTTAATCGTTTTATTTCACCTTTAATATTACGGCAAAACGTTTTATTTTTACTGTTATCTTTCTGTTTTAAACACTTCCATTGCAAATCTCACTTTGTTGCCAAAATAACAACACTTACAGCTCACTCAAAACCGAAACTTGCTCAAATAATGGGTTTAATCTTATTATCACAATGGATACATGTTGGTTCAGCTAATGCAATACTAACAGCAACTTCGAATCAGATTATTACAGGGAATGCTCCGCAAGTGCTGGCGTTATCGAGTGCAGATAAACATGGTTTTACTGTCAACGGTGTTTTTTACAGTGAGGCGAGTGGCACTATAAAATCTAGTGAAGTGAAAGAATTTGATGGTAATTTAACGTTGAATGATTTTAAAGTGGCGATTTATACTTCAACAAACTTAGATAAAGTTGAAAATTACAGCGATATGGATGGTGATAGTGCCGATCCACAGGAGCCGTTTAAAGTTGAATCGACTAATTATTGGTGGTATGACAATAATGGTGTAAGAATAATAGGTAATGATAAGAAAAAAATGATAGGTTGTGGTAGTGGCTTTTCAATGCCATTAAAGCTCATCATAAAAACCAATGTTAGTGCCCATTCAGCATACGGAATACCTGATGTAGGTAAGCAAATTACCCTAGCTAAGACCTACCAAATAGCACCAAAATCAGAGTTATGTTATGTCAAACCAAATAGCATAATTATTTATCCTGAATATCAATGGGGTAAGCCTGGTGATAATCCAGATTTGAATTATCGAATGTATTGGAATTCGCCAGATGGGCGAACACGATCAAAAGGTGGTGGAGGTTATACTCAAGATTATGTACCAAATTATGGTTTTAGGATTAAACCAGTCGTATCTTCAAAAACATTTCCTACAACAGGCTTTCCTGGGGCTAAATTTCAGTTAGTGATGACTGGTGCACAAACGGATTACGATTATCAATTAATTAACAACCCTGGTGATGGGGTTGTTGTTGATAAGAATGGTATGGTTAAATTAATAAGTAAACCATCAGGAACTGTCACTATAAGGGCTGTGTTAAAAAGAGATGCATCTGTTATGCATGAGTATAGTTTTACACCAATTTCAGTTTGGGCAAAACCTCAAGGCGATTTTAAAGGAGATAGAGCAAGTGGATGGCAACGATGTGGTGGTATTAATAAGCTTCTAAGCGTTAATGAGTTAACAAATGCTCCCACTACTACTATAGAGATCGATCCTGCTATTTTCTGGGGAGGGATTTTTACACGAGCAATTGATGGTTCATTATTTAGTGAGTGGGGATTTATCAATCAAAGATCTTATCCTGATTCTCAGTGGCGTGGCGGTGTTTATTGGACACGAGATCGAGAATCTTCTTCTAAACAATATCATGTATATTCTGATTCTGGGCATATAGGCACGGGAAATGACTCTTGGAATAACTATGTTGCATGTAAGGGGTAATTTTATTGTGTAACTTTTTTCTTTATAAAGTTGAGTGTATTGCTTTATTTGTGTAATAAAACCGTATTTATAATACTAAAATTAAAACATTTTTTAGTTGATGGAATATATTATTCATTAACTCAATTTTTAACTGGTGTAGTAGTGCTTTATCGTTATTCCATCAGTTAAAAATTTAGAATTAAAAACAATGTAACTACAATTTAAAGTGCAGTTCCTTTAGTTGGAATGAAAAAATCTTTGATATAAACATCTTCTATTTCTAATAACTTTATTTTTTTATCTATTCCACCAGCATAACCTGTTAAATTACCGTTTGCGCCGATAACTCGGTGGCAAGGAATAATGATTGATATGGGATTATGACCAACAGCCCCGCCTACGGCTTGGCTAGACATGTTTGCTTTGTTTGTTTTAATGGCGATCTGTTTTGCGATATCGCCGTAAGTAATGACCTGACCATATGGAATTTTGCATAAAATTTCCCATACTAAGATTCGAAAAGGCGTGCCATTTGGCGCAAGTTCTAATTGGTATGGATTCGGTCTTTTTCCTGAAAAATAATCGTCAAGCCATTTTTTTGTTGAGTTAAAAATGGGTAAATTAGATTTTTCTTCTGTTCGTGTATTGAGTGTGTGACCAAAATATTTTTCACCTTCAATCCAAGCCCCAACGAGCTTATTTTGTTGACTGGCTAGGGTTATTAGTCCCACTGGAGATGAATAATTGCATAAATAAAACATATTGGCCTTTTAGTAACATTTAATAAATACACTATTAAATTATGCTTGTTTATGGCGATAAATACTACAAATTTATCGATTAATATTATGAGCTAATAGTAAATGTGGAATATGGCTCATTGGTGAGCCATATATTTTGAAGTTATTTTGCTTGATTTTTGCCTTTTTCGACGTAGCTCATATCTCCAAGGCTTTCAACAATAAATTTACCATCGTCGGTGTAACGAATTTTAGTAACACTTGCGTTACCTAACCCAGCTGTTATTGGTTTATCTTGCCACTCTTGAACCATAGCCATAATTGCTAAACCGTGAGATACTACAAGTACGTTGCCACCACCTTGTGATTTGGCTGATTCAGCTATGGCTTTTAATGATGCTTGCATACGATTTTTTACTTTATTGTAGTCTTCGGCTTCGCCTGATTTCTCAACTGCGGCGATTGCATCCATCATTGTTTTTAGGGTAACCTTGCCTTGAGCCATATCCGCCATTAGCTCTTTATCTGATGCATAACCTAAATGCTGTGCAGCTGGTGTCCACATGTTCGGATCAAAATCTCCTTCATAATCGCCAAAACACTGTTCACGTAAGTCTTCCATTTCATTAATTTGAATTTTATCGCCTTTAGCTTCTAAAACAATGCGAGCAGTTTGTCGTGCTCTACCTAAATCACTTGAATAGACTGAAATAAATTTGACATCTTTCAACCCTCGTCCTAGTTGTTCAGCCACCTCGACACCTGGTTTTGTTAGCGGTGTATCAGACCATCCTTGTGCACGGTGTACGTTATTAAACATAGTTTTACCATGGCGAGTGACATAGAGATAAACATCATCAGCAAAAGCTTGTGATAAGGTTGTTATTGAAATAATTAATGTACTAATTAATATAATAAATTTTTTCATTGTTTTGTCCTCTTTATAATAAATTAAATCGGTAATCAATTACTGTTTCCGCCGAAAGTGAAGGTGAACGTTGGTATTTTCCATGTCTAAGTTTAGGTGTAAGGTCTGAAGCACTGACAGTTTTATAAGACCAACCATATCCAACCTTCGATAGAATAGAAAAATTTTTAAAAGCACCACTAGTTGGTTTCCATATATCAAAAACGTTAATTTCGCCATTTTTTAATGTATTATGTTTGTAGTTAAATTGTCCATAATTCATATATAGACCAGTGCTATTATCTTTAACAAAATCATAACTCATTACTGTTGTTAGTACCAGTTCACCATCACGTAAATAATCTGAGCCAGCAGCGGCAAGACCGTTAAAGCGAGCACGAGTATTTTTACCTAAATGTCGATTATAATATCCGATAGCGTTATGTTTGTTAGCGTCTGTATAGGCTAAACCGACTTTAATACTCCAGTCTTCTTCTTTCCATTCGACATCGGTTGCATAGTGCCATGCGTGATCTTCAAACTCTTTTTTGTTTTGTTTCATGGCATCATAATTGTCAAGAGCATAACTTCCGTAGAATTGTCCGCCTAAGATTAATTTTTGTATTGGTTTATACGATAATTCAATGACATGGCGTCTTAAATAATCTTTAGCAACACCATAAGAATAATCTAAAGTAAGATCTTTATCTTTATAAGCGATTTCAGCTGTTGAAATATTATTAATGATTTTTTTACGATCGGCCGTTAAAAAACGTAATTTTTTAGCGGATTCGCGGGGTAGGGTGCTATCAATATAAGCCAATGAAAAATAAACGTTATCATATTTTAGAATTCCGCTATAACCAAGATAACTATTGCGGGTAAGATGTTGGGTTGAACTTATGATACCTAAATCCTTCATGCTATGCCAACCAGCTTTCCCATTAAAGTTAATAGCATCATTACCTAATTTTATTTTGGCATAACGTTGGGTAAATTTATTAAATCCGTGAGCGTTATGTTTGTTATAGCCTTTACCATCGTTATAAAGTAGGTTACGGGTCGCAAAGTAATCACTAGCACCTAATCTTATTATGTTATCATAGGTGACATCAAAACCAATCATGTCAAATAAATAACCTGATTTATAATCAAAGCTAAATGCTTGCCCCCAAGCGCTGTGTACCTCTTTAGGTTGGGATGCATTTTCTTTTAAATATTTCCAATAGTTTCGAGTAGAAAATACAAATTTGGTGTCTTTAAAAAATGTATCATCGAGAATTGAGTTGTTGTGGGCTGTTGCATTTGCTAGCATAGAATAACTTGATATCCCTAATAGCATTATTGTGAGATATTTTATTTTCATTGTTCTTTTTCCTAATCGTTTTTATATTAAAAAACCTAAATACCAAATCAGAGAATAATTCTCTAATTAATATTTAGGTTTTGCCTGCCAAAAAGCAGTAACAATCCAATAATTTAAAGTTTTGTTTTATTTTTATGTATATATGTTTTTTATAGTAATATGATTAATTTAAATAATTTATATCTCCATTCAATTAGCTATTTACCTTGTCACATGTTTATAAAAAAATAATAGGGGGGATGAGTAGCGTCAATCCTCCCAGATTATCTTATGCTTTCAAATTTTCACCTTTTGAGGAAATCACAGATTGATACCAGTAGAAGCTTTTCTTTTTATAACGATTTAGTGTGCCAGTGCCATCTTGATTTAGATCTACATAAATAAATCCATAGCGTTTAGTGACTTCGGCTTTAGATGCACTGATAAGATCTATTGGTCCCCAACTGGTGTATCCCATGACTTCAACACCATCGTTGATGGCTTCTCGGATTTGTACTAAATGATCATTCATATAATTAATCCGATAATCATCATTGATTGTATTGTCTACTTCTAATTTATCTTTAGCACCTAAGCCATTTTCGACAATAAATAACGGTTTTTGATAACGCTCATAAAGTAAATTAAGAAGATAACGAATCCCAATTGGATCGATCTGCCATCCCCATTCGGATGCTTTAAGATAAGGGTTAGGTACCATATCTAAAATATTACCTTTGGTTTTTTGTGACTCATCATCTGTTGCACAGCAACTCATGTAATAACTAAATGAAATAAAATCGACTGTTTCTTTAAGATCTTGTTTATCTTGTTCAGTAATATCAAGCTTAATATGATTTTCTTTAAAGAAGCGATCCATATAGGTTGGATAATAACCACGCACCTGAACATCCCCAAAAAATAACCAACCATGATTTTCTTGATGAGTTTCCCAAACATCTTCAGGTTTTGGCGTAAGAGGGTAAGCCACAGCACCTAATAACATGTTACCAATTTTTGCATCTGGAATGATTTGATGACAGAGTTTAACCGCTCGACCACTGGCAACTAATTGATGATGAATTGCTTGGTAGATTTGCTGTTTGGTGCTGTTTCTGTCCAAACCAACACCAGTGAAAGGTTCATGTAATGACATGTTGATTTCATTGAAGGTAAGCCAATATTTAACCTTATTTTTATAGCGTTCAAAAACAGTTTTAGCGTAACGAGTGAAAAATTCAATGACTTTACGATTTTCCCATCCACCATATTGGGTAACAAGATAATAGGGCATTTCATAATGTGATAAAGTGACTAGTGGTTTTATGTTGTGTTTTGCCATTTCATCAAATAATTTGTCATAAAAGGCTAAACCAGCCTCATTTGGTTGTTCTTCATCGCCATTAGGAAATATGCGTGTCCAAGCAATTGATGTGCGTAGACAAGTGAAACCCATTTCAGCAAATAGAGCAATATCTTCAGGATAGCGATGATAAAAATCGATAGCTTTGTCTTTAATACTAGCAATATCAGTTTCATTGCGATTGATGATGTCACCAAATAAACCATTTGGCGTACAATCTGATGTAGATAAACCTTTGCCTCCTTCACGGTAAGCCCCTTCAACTTGATTAGCGGCAATGGCACCGCCCCAAAGAAAATCATTAGGAAATTTTGTTGACATGTTTTACTCCTTATTTTGGGATAACGCTAATAAAGCCTCTCCGCTTTGAATATTATCTTGTTCAAAGATACATTGTATATCTTGATAACTATCACTATTAGTAATGATAATTGGTGTGGTAACTTCAAAACCAGCTTGCTTAATTGCCTCTATATCAAAACTGACTAGCAAATCACCTTTTTTTACTTTGCTACCAGCTTCTACGTGAGCTTCAAAATGTTGACCATCTAATTTAACGGTATCAATACCGATATGAATTAATATTTCAGCTCCAGATTCGGTTTGAAAGCCAATTGCGTGTTTAGTTCGAAATAATGACACAACTTCACCATTATCAGGTGCAACAGCTTGACCAACAGTTGGAATGATTGCAATACCTTTACCCATTAATTCACTGGCAAATGTAGGATCTTTTACCTCACTTAATAAATTGACCTTGCCTGACATTGGACTGTAGATCGTGGTTTTATTTTCAGTCTCCATATTGTTAGAATATGAATTATCAATTTCATCCGTTTGAGATTTATCTTTAGGTATACCAAAGAAGTAAGTAACGATTGTTGCAATTGCAAAGGAAATAATTGTAGCAATAACAACCGCATAAAATCTTGCATCGACCCCTTCAATTGGAATTAATTGTAAAAATGAAAATATACTAACCATACCAAACGAATAAGTGACAGTGTGATGATAACCAACAATAGCCCCACCAATTGCGGCAGACAAGCAACCAATAACAAATGGTTTTTTTAATGGTAAATTCACGCCATAGATTGCTGGTTCTGTCACACCAAAAATCCCTGATAATACAGATGAGCTTGCTAATGCTTTAAATTGCTTATCTTTAGAACGTAACATTACCGCTAATGCTGCCCCTGTTTGTGCAAAAACAGCCGGTAATAAAATAGGTAACATAAAGTCTTCATGATAAAGAGCCAAGTTATTCATCGAAAATGGTACTAATCCCCAATGAACCCCAAATATCACCATGATTTGCCAGCCAGCTGCTAAAATCATTGAAGCAATTACAGGATTTAATTGATAGATGAAGATAATTCCAGAGGCAATAAGGTCACTTAACATTGACACAACAGGGCCAATAACCGCAAAAGTTAACGGTACGGTAATTAATATGCTGAGTAATGGCGAGATAAATTTTTTAAACGAATCATGCAATATTTTATTAAAAGCTCGTTCCAATATAGAATATACCCAACTTGCTAAAATAATTGGAAATACCGATGATGCATAAGGGATTAGACTAATTGGGATTGAAAAGAATTCGGTTTGTAATTCTAATGCGCCTCCCATCATACCGACAATATTAGGGTGAACTAATGCACCGCCAATTGCCATGCCTACATAGGGGTTACCGCCAAATTTTTTAACAGCAGAAAATCCTAAAATAATAGGTAGGTAATAAAAAGGTGCATCAGCAATGGCAAATAGGAAATTATAAGTAGGTGTTTCAGGGATAATGACATTGATTACTTGTAACAACGAGATTAGACCTTTTAAAATCCCGCCAGCAACAAGTACAGCAAGAGCTGGAATAAAAATGCCCGAAACCAGATCAATCAATTTAGAGAAAATCCCCGATTTTTTGCCTGATTGCAAGGTTGGTTGATTATTTTCATTAAGATTTGTCAGTTGCATAATGTCACTATATACATCAGCAACATTATTACCGATAACAACCTGAAATTGTCCTCCACTTTGTACAACTGTAATCACACCAGCTAACTTTTTTAATGTTTCTGCATCGGCTTTGTTATCATCCTTTAATACAAATCTTAAACGAGTAGCACAATGCACTAAGCTGATAACATTGTCCTTACCTCCAACATGTTGAATAATTGATTCGGCAAACTGTTTATTTTTCATACCTTATCCTTTTCAATGCAAAAAAAAACCTAAATCCCTTTAATTTAAGGAATTTAGGTTTTGCTCGCATAGCTAACTGCTTTTCTATGCAATAACAATCCAAAAATGATTTAATAAAATTAGCATGATTTAAGAATAATAGATATAATTTGTTTAAATATAATGATTAAAATGTGAGTTATATCACATTATTGATTTTTCAATTCAGTTCGTAATCGTTCAATATGAATAGTTAAATAGAGACTTTCGTCATCAGAAAGTGGATGTTGATATTGTTGTATTAAATGTAAATCTATCTGTTTAGTACAAATATAGGCTAGTTCGTATTTTTGTCGTACTAATTCATACAAAGAGTTATCTTGTTGTGTTTGCTTTCTGTGGCTTAAAATACGGTGAGCAAAAAATTTTAAATGAGTAACAAAACGTTGATAAGATAGGCAATTTTCGTCATATTCAAAGTTAAAGTGGTATTTCACAATATTAAGAATTTCGCGCATGATTTTAGTCATATTAACAATATTGGGCATTGTGTCATTTAATTGCGCATTGATAATATGAAAAGTAATAAAACCAGCTTCGTCTTCAGGTAATTCAACAGATAATCGTTCTTTTATTATTGATAAGGCATACAAACCGATTTGAAACTCTTTAGGGTAAAACTTTTTGATTTCCCATAGAAATCCATTAGGAATATCAAATCCTTGCTGGTGGCGCTCAATAGCAAAATGGATATGGTCGGTCAGCGAAATATAAATGCTGTCTTGTAATATGCCATCTATGCATTGTTTTGCATGATTAATAATAATTTCAGATGTGGCTAACACTTCAAAAGGAATCTTTGAAAGCAATTCTTCAAATTTAGGGTATGTTTCTTTATTATCGAGTGAAAACTGCTTTTCAATAAGATTTGTATTAATTAAGTCACCTTCACGTTTTTTAAATCCAATTCCACGACCAGTAACAATTAATTCATTACCTTTAGCATCAAGTGTAACAATAACATTGTTGTTTAATATTTTATAAACTTTCATTGGGTGTGATTAATTATATATGTCTATTTATTATGAATAGACATAAAAAAATCGGAAGCAAAAATATAAAGA
Organism: Gilliamella sp. ESL0232; assembly: GCF_013346885.1. Taxonomy (NCBI): domain Bacteria; kingdom Pseudomonadati; phylum Pseudomonadota; class Gammaproteobacteria; order Orbales; family Orbaceae; genus Gilliamella; species Gilliamella sp. ESL0232. Next base: position 100,204 of record NZ_JAAEDW010000001.1, read on the forward strand.
AATGTGATAAATATCATATTTTAAAAAAATATTGCTTTTCTTTTACTATAAAAAAGCCCCGATAGGGTTAATGTATCGAGGCCGCTTAGTCTATTATTTTATTATTGTGTTAATAATTTATTCATGGTTTGAATAAATTTACTTGGATCGCTAAGTGAACCTTTTTCAGCAAGTAAAGCCTGATCTAGTAGTAGTTCTACCCAATCGTTAAATATGCTTTCATCTTGTGTATCGGCAATACGTTTAACCAGCTTATGATCTGGATTGATTTCAAACGTGTATTTGATTTCTGGTGCTTTTTGACCTGCTGCTGCAAACAATTTAGCCATTTGTGTGCTCATTTCGTCGGCAGCAGTGGTAACAATCGCAGGTGTATCAGTTAAGCGATGCGTTAATTTTACTTCTTTCACTTTATCGCCTAATGCGGTTTTAACACGTTCAATAAATGGTTCAAGTTCTTTTTCAACTTGCTTTTGTTGTTCAATATCTTGATCGGCTAATTTTTCGATTGATTCGTCTGATTTACTGATAGACTGGAACTGTTTGCCATCAAATTCAGTTAAGTTACTCATCATCCATTCATCAATACGATCGGACAATAATAATACTTCAATACCTTTTTTACGGAATAGCTCAAGATGAGGACTATTTTTTGCCGCACCATAGCTATCAGCGGTAATATAGTAGATCTTTTCTTGACCTTCTTGCATACGGCTAATGTAATCATCTAACGAAACAGTTTGCGCATCGCTATCAGTGTGAGTTGACGCAAAACGAAGTAATTTTGCAATTGCTTCACGGTTTGTAAAGTCTTCACCAGTACCTTCTTTTAATACTAAACCAAACTCACTCCAGAACTGTTGATACTGTTCTTTATCGTCTTTAGCAAGTTTTTCAAGCATTTGTAACACACGCTTAGTACATGCATTACGTAAGTTTTGGGTGATTTTGTTATCTTGCAAAATTTCGCGCGATACATTTAATGGCAAATCATTTGAATCAATTAAGCCTTTTACAAAACGTAAATAGTTAGGCATAAATTGTTCAGCATCATCCATAATAAATACACGTTGTACATACAGTTTTAAGCCGTGTTTATTATCACGATTCCACATATCCCAAGGCGCTTTTGCTGGAATATAAAGTAAGCTAGTATATTCTTGTTTACCTTCAACACGGTTATGACTCCAGCTTAATGGATCGGCAAAGTCGTGTGACAGATGTTTATAAAACTCTTTATATTCCTCGTCAGTCACTTCTGATTTACTACGAGTCCAAAGAGCTTGTGCTTTGTTAACTTTTTCCCATTTGACTTCTTTGCTTTCTTCATCAGTAGTTTGTACTTCAACAGGAAGTGAAATGTGATCAGAATATTTGCTGATAATAGAGCGTAAACGCCAATCGTCTAAAAACTCTTTTTCATCTTCTTTTAAGTGTAAAGTAATTTCTGTACCACGGGTTTCTTTATTATCATCAGATATAGTATATTCACCTTCCCCTGTTGACTCCCACATAACTGCTTCGTCAGCTTTTGCGGTGGCTGCGCGCGTTCTAACAGTGACTTTATCGGCAACGATAAAAGCAGAATAAAAACCTACACCAAACTGACCAATTAATTGGCTATCTTTGGCTTGATCGCTACCAATGGACTCTAAAAATGCTTTGGTACCTGATTTAGCAATGGTACCTAAGTTTTCAATCACTTCATCACGAGTCATACCAATACCATTATCGGTAATAGTCAAAGTGCCTGTTTCTTTATTAGTTGAAATGCGCACACCAAGTTCACCATCGCCAGCATATAGATCTGGATTTTCTAACGCTTTAAATCGAAGTTTGTCGGCTGCGTCGGATGCGTTTGAAATAAGTTCCCTTAAAAAAATCTCTTTATTTGAGTATAAAGAGTGAATCATTAAATGTAGAATTTGTTTAACTTCGGATTGAAATCCACGAGTTTCAGTGCCTTGCTTACTCATTGACTAGTTCCTCTATTATATTTAGTCATTTCAATTAATTCTAATGACGAAAATGATTTGTTATTAACTAACTTTTATCATTTTGCTCATTTAATAGTGCATTGCCAGTTAGATTAACCGAATAAAATTAACATAATGGTTTGATTTATTGATGTATTGCTATATGGGAGTAAAAAAACAGATTTCAATAGAGGTTAAGACATTTATTCATTGTTTGGTTATTTTTTGTTAAAAATGCAAAAAGAGAGCAAAAAAAAAAGCCTTGAAGGGATTAAGGCTTTTTTAATTAAAGGTTATTTTAAATTAATAAAAATTACATAAATCCATAAACAAGAATTAAAATAACAGCAGCTGGAATAACGAATCGTGATAAAACAGTCCAAATGCTAAACCAGAAATTATTTAAATTTAATTCTTCTCGGATGTGTTTTTGGTTCATCATCCAAGCACCAAATATCACTGTGCCTAAACCTGTAACAGGTAACATTATTTTACTAGTTAAGTAATCAAGCAAATCAAATATATTTTTACCAAATAGTTTCACTTCTGCCCATTCATTAAATGATAAAATACATGCGATACCTAATGCCCAAATAATTAAACTACTTAAAATTGTTGCTGATTTTCTACCCAATGGTGTTTTTTCTTCTAACAATTCAACTGTTGGTTCAAGTAATGAAATAGAAGACGTTAATGCAGCAAAAGTAAGGAAAATAAAGAATAAAACACCTAAAACAGTGCCGCCAGCCATATTACCAAAAGCAATCGGTAAGGTGACAAAAATAAGTCCTGGGCCTTCACCAGGTTGTAAACCGTTAGCAAATACCAGTGGGAAAATCGCCATACCAGATAGCATCGCTACAATTACATCTAAAATAACTACAGTACGTGCAGTTGATAGTAAGTTCACATCTGAACCCAGATAAGAACCATATGCCATCATAATACCCATACCTAAAGATAGACTAAAGAATGCATGTCCCAATGCCGCCAATACTGCTGTACCGTTAATTGCAGACCAATTAGGGGTGAACAAGAATTTAAAAGCATCATAAAAAGATGGACCGCTAACATAGGCAGCATAACCAACTAAAACAAGTAATAATACACCTAGCCCAGGCATCATCAATTTGCAACCGCGTTCCAAACCAGCACCAACACCAAGAGCAACAATAAATGCTGTAGCAAACATAAATACGGTGTGCCAAGTTAGTAGACTGTTAACATTACCAAGGAAATGGGTAAAAAGTTGACCAGTAGCTTCGCCATTAGCACCTTCGAAAGAACCTTGAGCAGCTAAAACAATGTAATCGGTCGCCCATCCCCCGATAACACTATAAAATGATAGAATTAAAAAAGAACCTACTACACCAATAATACCAACCCAGCGCCATGATTTAGAACGACCTTCTGAAACAGCGACATCTTCCATAGTATGAATTGGATTTTTTTGCCCTCGACGCCCAATTAACCATTCTAAAACTAAAATTGGCAAGCCAATAACAAACATAAATAGTAAATAGGTAAGCACAAACGCAGAGCCACCCATTTCACCAGCCATATAAGGGAATTTCCAAATATTACCTAACCCAACAGCAGAACCAGCCGCGGCAAGCATAAATCCCATGCGCGAACTCCACTGTGAGTGACTTTTTTTCATAGTACCCGTACTCATTAATATTGTTTCCTTTAATCTTAATTAGTTTAATTTAGCGTTGTGAAAAAAGTGTGTCATTTTATAAATGAAATTTTAATCATGCCATGAAATACTTCTATAAACAAGATATTATGCAAGTTATTGGTTATATCCGTATAAATTTTTAGCGAGTATCGATAGGAATGTATCATATTTATTTTTAATAACGATTATACTAATCAATATGTCATATTAAACATTTTTAAAACACTCAAAAAGAAGAAATCTACAATAAAAAATTACAACATAGCCAATTAAAGGCAAAATCAATTATATTTGCTAAAAATTATGATATGTTTTGAACTAAATAAATTCATTTAAGAACGATACCTTCTCACTGTCTTATTAATTGACGTAATAATCTTTTTGTAGGATAAATTATAAAGTAAACGCAGTGTTTAATATGTTATTTTTTTGATAAACAAGTTTAATTAGGCCGATTTATTGATAATCACAAGAACATAGCATATAGTTAATTTTAGATTTTACTGATATCAAAGAGCTACTATGTCACAAAACATCGACCAAAATGAAATTGACAAATTTTCACGACTTGCTGCCGATTGGTGGAACCCAAATGGTAAATGCAAACCGTTACACATTATCAATCCACTGCGTGTGGATTATATAAAACAAAAATGTGGATCACTAACCAACAAACTTGTGCTTGATGTTGGCTGTGGGGGAGGGATATTATCTGAAAGCCTAGCCAAATTAGAGGCAAATGTTACCGCCATTGATCTTGCTGATGAATCGCTTACCGTTGCCAAAATTCATGCCGAACAAAATGGCCTTACGATCGATTATCAAAAGCAAACGGTTGAAAAACATGCACAACAACATCCTGCCAAGTATGATGTCATTACTTGTATGGAGTTATTAGAACATGTACCTGATCCTTTTTCTGTCATACAAGCCTGTGCAAAATTGCTTAAACCAGGAGGTAAACTATTTTTATCGACTATTAACCGTAATCATAAAGCAAAATTGTTATTGATTTATGGAGCAGAATATATTGCTCGCTTAGTGCCCAAAGGTACGCACGACTTTAATCGCTTCATTCGCCCATCAGAGTTAATGGCGTTTGTTGAGCAAGCAAAATTAGATGTAGAGGCTATTATCGGTATGGAATATCTTTTATTTAAAAATCAATTCAAATTAAGTCCAAATGTGGATATAAATTATATATTAATGGCACAGAAATCAGATTCATTTTAAAAATGTGATCAAATTCTCATTTTAGATATTTCCACCTGTATTTTTTTAAAATTTCTCTATAATTTAGCATGTTACCGATAACAAGGGATATTTTATTTTAGAGGACCTATTTATGCCGTTAATAATAATTGCTATTGGTGTAGCACTGCTACTTATTTTAATGTTACCACTTCGAGTCAATGGTTTTATTGCTCTAATTCTAGTTGCGCTAAGTGTTGGTGTAATGGAAGGCATGCCAGTTATGGATGTGGTGAAATCCATAAAAAATGGAGTCGGAGGTACGCTTGGTAGTTTAGCCTTAATTATGGGCTTTGGAGCAATGTTGGGAAAATTATTGGCCGATTGTGGTGGAGCCCAACGTATCGCAACAACGCTAATTGAAACATTTGGTGACAAGAAAATCCAATGGGCGGTTACACTTACCGGTTTTATTGTTGGTTTTGCACTTTTCTATGAAGTTGGCTTTGTTTTGTTATTACCATTAGTATTAACTATTGCTGCCACGTTACGTATATCGCCACTATATATTGGTATTCCTATGGCTGCGGCTTTATCTGTGACCCATGGCTTTTTACCTCCTCATCCTGGTCCTACAGCTATTGCTGAAATTTTTAAAGCAGATATGGGACGAACCTTACTCTATGGTACTACCATCGGTATCCCAACGGTAATTTTAGCTGGGCCTGTATTAGCAAGATTACCATTTATTCGCGTAATTAATCATCCAATTGAAGAAGGCTTATATAATTCTAAAAAATTTACTGATGAGCAAATGCCAAGCTTTGCAGTCAGTGTTTTTACCGCTTTAATTCCAGTTATTTTAATGTCAATTCGTGCGGTTTGCGATATGACTTTAGATAAAGGACATGCAGTGTTACCTTATGTAGAATTTCTAGGTGATCCAGTCATTGCAACTTTGATTTCTGTATTAGTTGCGGTATTTACATTTGGCCTTTTACGTGGACGCTCCATGGCTGAAGTTAATACTACTCTAGTTGATTCAATCAAAATTATTGCCATGATGTTATTAATTATTGGTGGAGGCGGAGCATTTAAACAAGTGCTTGTTGATAGTGGTGTAAAAGTTTACATTGAACAAATGATGCATTCATCGAATATTTCACCTATCGTAATGGCTTGGTTAATTGCGGCATTGCTTCGATTAGCGCTTGGTTCTGCGACTGTTGCAGCGTTGACAGCAGGAGGCATTGTGTTCCCTCTTATTGCTTCAACAGGAGTAAGTCCTGAACTGATGGTTATTGCAACAGGAGCTGGAAGTGTTGTATTTTCGCACGTTAATGATCCTGGATTTTGGTTATTTAAAGAATATTTCAATTTAAGTATTGCTGAAACCATGAAATCTTGGTCACTATTAGAAACTACAATTTCTGTTTGTGGATTAGTAGGATGCTTAGCTATTAATATGTTTATTTAATAAAACATTAAGAGCCGATTTTTTACCTCACCAGTTTTATTTAATTGGTGAGGTGTTTTCAATATATCTTCACTTATATTTAATTCTATTGTATTTTTATTTACTTTTTTATTTCAATATAGAATAAAATTTTCCTAGCCTTTTAAGTTAAAAGTAAGTAGAATGTCTCGGCAATATTTTATCAACAATTTAACTCAATGGTGAATATTGTCATGTCCCGTATAGTCAAAGAAGCTCTCACGTTTGACGACGTGTTATTAGTTCCAGCCCACTCAACTGTATTACCTAACACTGCTGATATTAGTACTCAATTAACCCAAACCATCAAGCTCAATATTCCAATGATTTCTGCCGCAATGGATACTGTAACCGAATCTGATTTAGCTATTGCACTTGCTCAAGAAGGTGGTATTGGGTTTATTCATAAAAATATGTCAATTGAAAATCAAGCCAATCATGTAAAACGTGTTAAGAAACATGAAAGCGGCATAGTACAAGATCCTGTATCAGTTCTACCAACTGCAACTATAAAGCAAGTTATCGAACTAGCTAAAGAGTATGGTTTTGCAGGGTTTCCAGTTGTGACTGAAACTCAAGAACTAGTTGGCATTATCACCGCACGCGATGTACGATTTGCAACGGATCTTTCTTTACCTGTTACTGCGGTGATGACACCGAAAGAACGCTTAGTGACTGTAAATGAAGGTGAACAACGTGAAATCGTGCTGCAAAAAATGCACGAATACCGGGTTGAAAAAGTCCTTGTTGTTGATGGTCGATTCCACCTAAAAGGTATGATTACCGTCAAAGATTATAACAAAGCTGAACAAAAACCTAATGCTTGTAAAGACAAACAAGGTCGTTTGCGTGTTGGAGCAGCTGTTGGCGCAGCCGCTGGTAATGAAGAGCGGATTGCAGCATTAGTAGAAGCAGGTGTAGATGTATTATTGATTGATTCATCGCACGGCCATTCAGAAGGCGTACTTGAGCGTATTCGCCAAGCAAGAAAGTCCTATCCAGATTTACAAATTATTGGCGGTAACATCGCCACAGCAGAAGGAGCTAAAGCCTTAATTGATGCAGGTGTTAACGCCGTTAAAGTAGGAATTGGCCCCGGCTCAATTTGTACAACACGCATTGTAACTGGTGTTGGCGTACCTCAAATTAGCGCCATAATGGATGCTGTCGAAATTGCACAAAAACACAACATTCCTGTTATTGCTGATGGTGGAATTCGATATTCAGGTGATATTGCTAAAGCTATTGCAGCAGGTGCATCTTGTGTAATGGTTGGCTCAATGTTTGCAGGTACTGAAGAAGCACCAGGTGAAATTGAACTATTCCAAGGCAGAGCATATAAATCATATCGTGGAATGGGTTCGCTTGGTGCAATGACAAAAGGATCTTCTGACCGTTATTTCCAAACTGACAATGCTGCTGATAAACTTGTGCCAGAGGGTATAGAAGGTCGTATTGCCTACAAAGGTTTACTAAAAGAAATAGTTCATCAACAAATGGGGGGATTAAGATCTTGTATGGGATTGACCGGTTGCGCAACAATTGATGAGTTAAGAACTAAACCTAAATTCTATCGCATTACTGGTGCTGGAATGAAAGAAAGCCATGTGCACGATGTACTTATCACCAAAGAACCACCAAATTACAGAGCTGGAGCGTAAAAAAAAGAGGGATGCTTCCCTCTTTTTATGTACTGATTTAACGCCGTTTACCAATAAAGCGAACATTTAAACAAACATAATAATTGCTATCTAATATCTTAAATGGAGTAAATAAAGGTTATTTGGAAAAATTATCTTGTTTTTAGAGTTAATTCTAAATTTTGTGTATTTGCTAATTAAAGGTGAAAGGCAATTTAATCACCGAATTTTATATTAAAAATGCTCGAATATTGAAATTTCATATTAATTTATTCACATTGGGTAAAGTCCTGTAAATGATAATGGATGAAATTTAATAAGTGGCTATTCAACTTAAAAGCTTACTATCTGGGAAAAAGATTACGGCTACACTTTGCCTTATTTATTACCCTCCTTATTTCAATTTGCCAAGCGCTAAGGCGATATCAGATCTCAATAAAACTAAACGGTCTGGACTTCTGAATTATTTTTACTCTCTGCAATATCAGAATGTACGATGATTATTTGCAATGAAAGCGAGCAAAAACAAAATAGGGACTATCTTTTAAAGATAGTGCACGTATTAGTAAAACATCGATTCAACATTGATTATTTTATTGTGTTTAATAGACTTTGTTGTGTCTTTAATAATATCACATAGTAAAGTTGCAGACTGTTGTCCCATTTTAAATAATGGTTTATTAATTCTACATAAATTATCTAATTCATTATATTTAAGTTCTTTAGAAGCGCTAAAATACGAGATAGTGAGCGGTTTAGTTAGTTTGGATTTACTTTCATTGGCTTGATGTAACGCCCCTAAAACCATGCTATCAGGAGATTGATTGTGTAGATCTTTATAATAAATTTCATCTAAATAGGTTAAGCTAAAATTATCGGCACAAATGACTGCTGATGGCAATTTACTTCCGTTTATTAATTTTTTTATAGCTGATCTGGAATGTTGATAAGTAAAGCAACCTTGAATAATATATCGAGGCTCAATAACAATATTGGCACGTAGCAATGCTTGTTTATAACCTTGTAGCAAAAGTGCTGAACTTATCAATTGGTCATTATTAAGTAAAATAGCAACTTTGGTATGAGAATTTTCAGTTAAATATTTCGTCATTTGATATCCGATCAATAAATGATCAAAGTGAACGCAAATAAAATCAAGCGAAAAGTGATTAACTAATACAATGGGGGGTAATGTATCTTTATAAGAAACCAGTGTTTTTAAATATGGAGCATCATTGATAATTATAATCCCGTCAAATGCATTTTGGGCTACATAACGAATAATATGATGGATATCGTTTCTGTTATTATAAGGAAACTGCAAATAAAACAGTTGATACTGCTCTTTTTTCAAAGCTTGTTCTAAACCAAGATTGATTAAACTTTTTGAAAAAAGTTGATTATCAATAATTAATATCTTTCTACTGTTATGTATTGATTGAAAGGGTTTGAAATTTTTTGATGTATCTATATTTAATTCTTCAATAGCTTGATAAACGCGTAGTTGAGCTTGAGGAGAAGTTAAATGTGGTTTTTTTAATACTCTTGAAACCGAAGCAACTGAAATATTAGCTTTTGTAGCAATATCCGATAGAGTGATTTTTGTCATATTAACGAATAAATTTTGATTAAAGTGGCTTATTACTTTACGGATATTAAGCTAATTTGTAAGGGCTCAGATTTTGTTTTGTCGATCTGTGTTCCAAAATTGAAAAATATCTTTTCCGCTATATTTGACAATATAGTGATATAATTACCGTTAAATTTTTTATTTGGGTTTATAAATATGTCTGCATGGAATATTGCTATTGTGGGGGCGACAGGGCAAGTGGGTTCTGCGCTAGTTGAATTATTACAACAACGTAGTTTACAAGACAATAGTCTAAAAATTGAAAATCTCTATTTGGTCGGTAGTGACAATAGTGCTGGTGAAGTTGTTCGTTTTGCTGGTAAAAATTTAACTGTTACCGATAGTGCACAAATGGATTGGAGCCAGTGCCATTTTGCCTTTTTTGTTGCTGGTTATGAAACAAGTGAAAAATATGCACAAATTGCGGCAGAATCAGGTTGTGTAGTGATTGATGCAAGTGGCTATTTTGCTCAGCAGGATCATATTCCATTAGTAGTACCTAAAGTTAATAACAGTGTATTAACTGAATACCGTAATGAAAACATTATAGCTGTAGCTAGTGCCACAGTGTGCCAATTATTGCGTTGTGTTGCGTCTTTAACTGATATTGAGTTATTAACCAATTTACATGTCACCAGTTTTATTCCGGCCTCATTGTATGGTAAGCCAGGAGTAGATGAGCTGGCTGGACAGAGCGCTCGCTTATTAAATGGTATGCCAGTTGATAATCAGTTATTTGACAAGCAATTGGCATTTAACTTATTACCCGTATCGCACGAACATGATGATTCAATATTAGGTGAAAAGTCACAAGTTAATCAAATTCGTAAAATATTAAGTAATTATGAACTTCCTGTCTCTATTGAGTCAGTGATTGTGCCTGTGTTTTATGGGGTGTCACAAGCTATTAATGTATCAAGTAGCTTACCGATTGAGTTAGATATGGCACGTTTTAGCGAGTTTGGGGTTGAAGTGCAAAGCGATAATATGCCAACTCCAGTGACCGAAGTTAGTATAGAGTCTGAAGGTCAGCTAACTATTAAATTGGCTAATTTGAGACACAGTTACGGCCATTATGAACAAATTCAATTTTGGTCAGTTGCTGATAATATTCGTTATTTAGGTGCATTAATGTTAATTGAGACACTTGAGATCCTCATTAATGACTATATATAAAATTGCCCTTGGTATTGAATATGATGGTAGTAATTACTTTGGCTGGCAACGACAGCAGTATGTTGATTCTATTCAAGAAAGACTAGAATCCGCACTATCGACAATTGCTAATTCACCAATAAACGTCTTTTGTGCTGGTCGTACAGATGCTGGTGTACACGCAACTGGTCAAGTTATTCATTTTGAAACCCAAGCCATGCGATCAGCTAGTGCTTGGACAATGGGAGTGAATTCTCATTTACCTGATAATATTGCGGTGCGTTGGTCACAAGTAGTTGATGATAGTTTTCATGCGCGGTTTAGTGCGACTGCTCGGCGTTATCGTTATGTGATTTATAATCATCGTTATCGGACAGCAATTTTAGCTAAAGGAGTATCGCATTATTATTTACCTTTGGATGAAACCTTAATGCATCAAGCTGCACAGTATTTATTAGGTGAGAATGATTTTTCATCCTTTAGAGCAGCGCAGTGCCAATCAAGAACACCTTGGCGTAATATTCATCATATCGAAGTTTGGCGACAAGGTGAATTTATTATTGTTGATATTAAAGCTAACGCGTTTGTTCACCATATGGTACGTAACATTGTGGGCAGTTTACTTGAAGTTGGTGCGGGTAATCGACATCCAGAATGGATTAGCGAACTTTTACAGGCTAAAGATAGGACGAAAGCTGCTGCAACAGCAAAATCTGAAGGATTATATTTAGTTCAGGTGGATTATCCATCAGAATATCAAATACCAACCCAAGCATTAGGCCCATTATTTTTAAAATAAGTTGGATAATAAGCAAACAATAAAAAGTTAATTAAATTAAAAAGATAAATGTAATGAAGACTGATCGAACAAGCACAAATAAAGATTCTAGAAATCAAGAAGCGAAAAAATCAAACTTGCATAATATCAAGCTTCCACCACACTCAATTGAAGCTGAACAAGCAGTACTTGGTAGCTTGATGCTTGATAATCAACGTTGGGATGCTGTATCTGAAATGATCACTGATCGCGATTTTTATTCGCGCCATCATCAACTAATTTTTTCTGAAATGCATACATTGGTCAGTAAAGGTACACCAATTGATTTAATTACCCTTTCTGAAAGCCTTGAAAGTAAAGATGTTTTAGCTGATGTCGGTGGTTTTGCTTATTTGGCTGAACTTTCAAAAAACACACCAAGTGCGATAAATGTTGTTGCTTATAGTGATATTATTCGCCAACAAGCGATTTTACGTGAATTAATTAGTGCATCAAATGATATTGCTGATAACTGTTATGCAACAGAAGGGCGAGATAGTACCGAAATTTTAGATTTGGCGGAAAGCAAAATATTTCAAATCGCTGAAAGCCGAACTAAACAAGGTGAAGGTCCAAAAAGTATTACCGAAGTGCTAGAAGCAACGGTAGCTAAAATCGAAGAGTTGTTTCAACGTCCACATGATGGTGTGACAGGAGTTTCAACAGGTTATATCGATTTAGATAAAAAAACGGCTGGTTTGCAGCGTTCCGATTTAATTATCATTGCGGCAAGGCCATCAATGGGTAAAACCACTTTTGCTATGAATTTGTGCGAAAATGCTGCGCTAGAACAAGAAAAACCAGTATTAATATTCAGCTTAGAAATGCCTTCAGAACAAATCATGATGCGTATGCTAGCTTCGCTTTCACGTGTTGACCAAACAAAAATTCGAACAGGACAACTGCAAGACGATGATTGGGCAAGAATCTCAAGCACAATGGGACTATTGCTCGAAAAGAAAAACATCTATATCGATGACTCATCAGGTTTAACGCCAATGGAATTACGCTCAAGAGCAAGACGTATTTATCGGGAACATAAAGGCTTAAGTATGATAATGGTTGATTACTTACAGCTTATGCGTGTACCGAATATTTCTGAAAATCGTACTTTAGAAATTGCCGAAATATCGCGTTCACTAAAAGCCTTGGCTAAAGAATTACAAGTTCCTGTTGTTGCACTATCTCAGCTTAATCGTAGTTTGGAGCAACGAGCCGATAAAAGACCAGTTAACTCTGATTTACGTGAATCAGGCTCTATCGAACAAGATGCTGATGTGATAATGTTTATCTATCGTGATGAGGTTTATAACGAAGCCTCAGAACATAAAGGCATTGCTGAAATTATTCTAGGAAAACAGCGAAACGGACCAATTGGGAAAGTTCGATTAAAATTCCAAGGTCAGTTTTCACGTTTTGATAATTATGCTGATAATAGTAAATATTTGGATGATGAATAACAATTAAATTAATAATAACAGCGTAAAATGGCTTAAAAATATCATTACGCTGTTTTTTATAGCTGTAAAAAAGTATTTCTAAAGACGGCTTCTTTACAATAGTTACAAGAATAATTTTAGTGGCGTAATTTTTTGCTAGTAATAAACTGATAAACCTGAGCAAATAAAAATATGGTTGCCTGCAAAATAACAATACAAGCACTAGTTGATGCATCAGCATAATAACTTATCAAGGTGCCCGCCACCGTTGAAAATGTGGAAACTAACACAGCAATTACTAACATCCATTCAAAACGTTTAGTTAACGAAAAAGCAGTTATACCTGGAGCTATTAGCATAGCAATAACTAAAATCATACCCGCTATTTTTAATGAACCTACAATGGTTAAAGCTAACACACTTAATAAACCATAATGTAATAGTTTAACTGGTAGTCCAACAACTTTGGCTTGTACAGGATCAAAGCAGTAAAGCATAAGATCGCGGCGTTTTATAATAACTAAGATTGATACAATTGTAGCAATAAATATGATCTTTTTAAGCTCGTCATAACTAGTGCCAAGTACACTACCAAATAGGATATGATTTAAATGCTGTGAAGTATCTACTTTTGAAAATAATACTAAACCAAAAGCAAACATACCCGAAAATACAATCCCCATTACGGTATCCTCTTTCAATCGGCTATTTTCTTTGATGTAACCTGTTGCAACCGAGCAAAATAGGCCTGAAGCAAAAGCACCAATTATAATGGGAATACCTGCTAAATAGGCTAGCACAATTCCAGGTAAAACCGCATGCGAAATTGCATCCCCCATTAAGGACCAGCCTTTTAAAACTAAAAAGCAAGAAAGCAAAGCACAAACTATACCAGTTGCTAGTGCAGCTAAAATTGCACGCTGAATAAGAGGAAGGGTCAGAGGATAGTAGATAAATTCCCAAAACTCTGTCATACCTTTCTCCCTTTATTTAAACGGCTTTTACGGATCTGAAGATGATTGGCAATAAATCCTTGCTTTGGAGCAAATAAAAATGCGGCAATAAAAATCAGCGTTTGTAGCGTTACAATAACGCCACCAGTTTCGCCATTTAAAAAGTAGCTAATCCAAGCACCAACAGCACTAGTTATAGTGCCAATAAGAACCGAGATAATCAATAGCCGAGAAAATCGATTAGTCAGTAAGTAAGCGGTTGCCCCAGGGGTAACAACCATAGCTATTACTAAAATAGCCCCAACTGTTTGTAATGCTGCAACGGTACATGCGCTTAAAATAGTAAAAAATAGGATTTTTAGTTTTAATGGTTTTAATCCAATCGATCTGGCATGAGTTTCATCAAAAAAGACAACTAACAAATCCTTCCAAAAAAAGAAAAGTAGTATAAATGATACCAAAATAATGATTTGCACTTGCCACATATCGCTATCATCAATTCCAAGAATATTACCAAATATAATAGTTTGTGCATTAACAGATGTTGGATTGAGCGAAATAATTAACAAACCGACAGCAAAAAAGGTTGAAAAAATAAAACCGATAGTGGCGTCTTCTTTTAAGCGTGTAAAGGCACGAACCAACGTAATTGCAAGTGCCGCCAGTAACCCAGTAAAAAATGCTCCAATTGAATAAGGTAGTCCAAGTGCATACGCACCAGCAACGCCAGGTACAACAGAGTGCGATAGCGCATCGCCCATTAGTGACCAACCTTTTAACATTAAAAAAGCCGATAAAAAAGCACAAGCAGCGCCAACAATACTACTTACCCAAATTGCTTTAAGCATAAAATCGTAGGTAAATGGTTCAAGTAAAAGTTCCATTTATTGTTACCCCTTGGGTTTATTATCGTGATGGTCAATCAATAAATCTCGATGGGGGGAATCATGCTTACCTTCGCCATAAAAAATAGCAGCACGCTCATCGTCAGTTAATATGGATACTTTACGAGGATCTTCGTCATTATGCAGTTTCTCGCCTGATAAACTAAGGTAACGTAGTGCACCACCAAAGGTGGTCATTAAATTTTGCGGTGTAAAAGTTGTTTTAGTTGGACCAAAGGCCAGTACGGTTTGATTAATTAATACCACTTGATCACAAAATTCAGGAACACTACCTAAGTTATGGGTTGAAACTAAAATTAAATGGCCTTCTTCACGCAGATCTTTCAATAAATCAATAATGGCATTTTCGGTTTTAACATCAACTCCAGTAAAGGGCTCATCTAGCAACAGCACTTTACCTTGTTGAGCTAATGCTCGAGCTAAAAATACTCGTTTTTTTTGCCCACCAGAAAGTTCGCCAATTTGACGATGCTTAAAATCAAGCATGTTCACACGTTCAAGAGCAATATTAACTTGTTTTTTGTCTTCTTTGCTTGGAATACGTAAAAAAGACATATGCCCGTATCGTCCCATCATTACTACATCCGACACCAGAACAGGAAAATCCCAATCGACTTCTTCGGTTTGTGGCACATAGGCAATGATATTTTGCTTTAAAGCTTGATTTACTGAGAAATCATTAAAAGTTACACGCCCACGGGTTGGATGAACCATTCCCATAATGCTTTTAAATAACGTTGACTTGCCACTACCATTAATACCAACTAAAGCACAAATAGTACCACCGTTTAAGCTAAAGCTAGCATCATAAATTGCAGTATGGCCATTATTATAAGTCACCGTAATATCATCAACTTTCAAGCAAATTTGAGTCATTATTTTTCAAATCCTTTAGCAATGGTTTCAACGGTCACTTTTAACAAATCAATATAAGTTGGAACAGGACCATTTTTAGTTGAAAGCGAATCGACATACAAAACGCCACCATATTTAATATCGGTTTCTTTGCTCACTTGTTTAGCGGGTTTATCTGAAATAGTACTCTCACTAAAAATGACAGGAATATCATTTGCTCGCACTAAATCAATTAATTGCCTAACTTGCTGAGGTGTGCCTTGTTGTTCAGCGTTTATTGGCCATAAGTAAGCTTCTTTCAAATTATAGTCGCGAGCTAGATAACTAAAAGCTCCTTCGCTGGTCACAAGCCAACGTTTTGCCTCAGGGATTTTGGCCAACCGTTCGCGTAATGGTGCATCAAGCGCTTTAATTTTAGCAATATAATCAGCAGCATTTCTATTATAAATAGCCGTATTTTTAGGATCATATTTGACAAATGCCGCGCGAATATTTTCAATATAAATTAAGGCTAGTGTTGGCGACATCCAAGCATGTGGATTAGGGTTACCTTTATAGCTTCCTTCGCGGATTGGCATCGGCTCAATACCTTCAGTCACAACAACGGATGGGACATCTTTTACATCTTCAAAAAAGCGTTTAAACCAAAGCTCCAAATTAAGGCCATTCCATAACACTAAATCTGCTGAAAGCACTTTGGTAATATCTTGCGGGGTGGGGTCGTATTCATGAATTTCTGCGCCGACCTTGGTAATTGACTCTACTATAGCAGCATCACCAGCTACATTTTGCGCAATATCTTGAATAACCGTAAAGGTAGTAACGACTTTAAATTTCCTTTCTGACGCTTGTGCAGATTTGTGCATACCTGTCAAAATAATTAACGAAGTTAAAATAACCTTTAATAATATTTTACGATTTTTCAAAAAATTGAACTTCATTAGCGACTCCTAGCGTTTAACTCATAAACAAATAGCAAAATTCAGTGATTGTTTCTAACAAATCTAACAAATATCTTTCAATTTAATTACTTGTAGTAGTGACACTTCATTGCCAATTATTTATAGCAATAAATTTAAATGTTAATGATAATTATTATCATTTAAAAAAGGTAAAAGTCAATTTTTTTTAAAGTTCACGATCTCAATTAACTTTAGACATAGCTATGTTATTAATTCATTGTATATAAAACCAAAATAATTAGTAGCTAATTCCGTCTATTTAAATAATAGTTAAAGTAGAAAAGATTATTTATTAAATCATACTAATCTAGCTTTATACTATGAAAAACACTTGTTGTTTTACCTTATTTTTTAATAAAGCGAGGCTTAATATGAAACTGCGAAAAGTGATGATTATCGGCGTGGGTAATGTGGGATCAACAACGGCTTATACATTAGTAAATCGAGGTATTTGCGAAGAAATTGCACTTGTTGATCTTAATAAAGAATTAGCCTATGGACATGCACAAGATTTATTAGATGCGGCGGCTTATCGGCAAAACATGGTCAAAGTTAGCCTGCGTGAATCGACTGATTGTTCAGACATTGACATAGCCATTATCACCGTCACATCAGGCATAGCCCAAAAAAGCCGTGCAGAAGAGCTTGCAGGAACCTCTAAAATCATTGCCAACATAGTGCCTGATATGATGAACAATGGTTTTAAAGGCATATTTTTAATTGCCACCAATCCTTGCGATGCAATTACATATCAAGTCTGGAAACTATCTGGCTTGCCTCGTCATCGAGTGATTGGTACAGGAGTATGGCTTGATACGGTACGTTTGCGTCGATTATTGGGTGAAAAAATGGATATTGGTCCACAAAGCATTGATGCCTTTATTGTTGGTGAGCATGGTGATTCACAATTCCCCGTTTGGTCGCATTCTTCGGTTTATGGAATTAATCTTAATGATTTAGAAAAAAACAAAATCGATTTTGAACAAATTGGCACCCAAGCTCGAAAAATGGGCTTTGAAATTGCTAACCGTAAGCACTGTACTGAATATGGAATAGCTAGCACCATAACCGAAATTTGCCAACATATATTCACTAATAGTCATCGAGCATTAGCGCTTAGTTGTATTTTAGACGGAGAGTATGGCTATAAAAATGTTGCAATTGGTGTTCCTGCAATTTTAGATCAACATGGTATTAAAAAAGTGATCAAGCTCGACTTTAACGAAAATGAAAAAAAACTCTTTGAAAAAAGTGTAAATATTGTAAAAGGGTATATTGATCATATCAAATTACCGTAGCACAAATTATTTTCGCTATTGCTTGAATAGTGCGCTAACCTAGCGTTATCTATTTGTGGCGTCATTGCATACACAATACGCCACGAACAAGGTTTTTATAACGATCATGGAAGAAAAAGAAATAGTTTTGAAATATAACTGCTAATCTTCTAAGATGATTTTAAGTTGGTTTTCAAGTTGATTATAGTTAGCATCACTTAAAAAATGGTAATGAGTATCTCTGATATGGCTGGCGATTTTTTTATATGTATTAAGATGTTCAGATACGGGATAGCAAGCAATATAATCATTAAAAGCGGCAACATCAGCAACGTCAGCAAACTGCTTTTTATATTGAGATGATGCAGTTTGAGTATTGGCGAACGTATAATTAGTATTAAACCAACTAAACAACAATATAGTTAATAACAATGGTATTTTTATCATGGTTGCATTTTTCCTAGTTATTTCCTTTTATCAGTGAGATATTGCACACTATTATTTCTTATTTTAATTTAGCATATTAAATCTATACTCTGTATAGAGTTATTAAAATCAATCACAATCAACATGCAACCTTTTTTTAGCACATTGCACACACTCAAACAAATAGCCAACGAACGTCCCGTCTTTCGATAAAGACGATTTTATCAATTCTTCGGGATAGTCTTGGATATCATCTAAGATTTCATCAAAATAGGGTTCAATTTCTTTGGCTCCAACATAACCAATAAAAGCACAAGGTTCGTTACAATGCGATAACCAAACTTCCTGTTGCCATGATGAATAACTCGGGGTTTTTAATACTATTTCGTCTAACATTTCGGATGGCACATCTTCTACACCATAATTATCGTTGAATTGACCTTGATATTTTTCTGCAGCCGAACCATCGGCAATACACCATGGGCAGATATAATCAGGATCTTCAACACAATAAGGTACCAAATTATATTTTATTGTTCGTTTTTGATTACAAACGGAACAAATTCCCTTTTCATTAACAAAAATATCGAGTTGATATGCATTTGGGTGATATTTAAACATAGGTAAGCACATCACAGACTCCTTTATTATAATAAAATTAAGATTATATAACCTAAGTGAGTTCAATACAAAATAATTAAATGCCAGATTACTGTCATCAGCAAGTTGATAGTTGAATAGTAATTCTTGAAAGTTAAGTCTAAAACATATACTAAGTTAAAATACAAAAAATAGCTGTAACAAAAATCACACTATTAACCAACACTTCAAGTGCGACAAACCCGATTAAGTTACCAGTGGGTGAGCAAAGTTTTGCAGATATAGGCATGATGGTTTCTACATTAAGATCAAGTAACTTAGTGAGTATAAGTTACTTAGTCACACGTTATAACTATTGGGGAGATGATGATGGAGACGGACAAAGTGGAGTAACGACATTTAAGAATTTGATGTTGAGTATTATAGATAAAAATAACCAAGCAATAGGCTGTAGTGATGTATTAACGATATGTAATGCACCTTATAAAGTGGAATTAAGTAGTCATAATAACAAAAATGCTAATCTATAAATGTTTGATTTCATTTAAAAATATAAAATAAAAAATTCAATAAAATCAATAGTCTACCTGAACAATTTTAGAGCAAAAAACACGCTTATAGCACCACAACATTAATAAGTTTGCCTTATCAGATCGTCAAAATATGCCGATAATGAAGTAAAGCTAGCACGCCAAACTGGGCTGTTGGGCGTGTTTGTGTTTTAGATGTTATCAGCAATATTAATCATTCCGTAAAAGTCAAAAAGTCCTAAAGATAACACCATATTTTAATTATAAAATTAACTTATCACTAAAGCCGAATCGTTTTCATCTTTACATTTCTTTACAAAAAAGTCCGCTAAAAAACTAGCCAACTATTTTATAAATGGTTATACTTTCATCGCTTTAGAAAGATAAGCTTATTAAATAAGCGAGTAACTACAAAAAATCGAAATAAAACAAAATATTACTTGACAGGTGGAACAAAATGCAGTACCATTTTAGGCACAAGGCACAAGGCACAAGGCACAAGCACTGGCAAACCTATGTCTTAAATTTATCAAATAATCCTATTCGACGAGTTTTTGCACGAAACTCATTTATATCATCGAAATTATCTCTCGAATTATTATCGAAATTATTCACAAAATTATTTGCAAAAATCCCATTGGCATTAGCACCGTTGTTGTTATTGCTGTACTCATTAGAATCACAGGCATTATCGGCCACGACTTCTGAGCGCATTCACGGTACTGCGCCTTATTTAACCTTTGATGGCGGTGCAACCCATGCCGATTCAATTAGTCCCTTATTATCAGTAACATTGCCCGGAAACAAAATTATTACTGTATCAAATGATAGCTCAAGTATGGAAAACCCATTAGTGTTAGATAAACTTTCGGCCACTTTTGCAGATATTAAGACATTAGTACCTCATGGGGATTATCCAGAAGTATTGGCAGATAAAGTGATTGCTGATAATGGTTATTGGAAGGATGATGATGGCGATACACTTCATCGTGTCAATTCAAGTAAATTAAAAATTAAATGGCAGAATTTATATGGTCAAGATATTACTAATTATGTGAAGGATAACTCAGATAAAGCATTAAATGGCTGTGATGCACCTTATCAATTGACGTTAGAAGTGGAAGATGTGAGCATTAAGACAGAATATGGTATTCCTTCTGAAAGTGATAAATTTACTGGAAATAGGCATACCTATTATCTTTATCCCAAAATGGATAAACCACAATTCTGTTATGCTATGCCTAATTTAGAATATGATTGGCATTCAAATAATATACCTTACGATGGTGCAGTTTCTTCTCTTAACGATCCGCATGGAGATTGGAATAAATATAGAGGATTTTATGCCTATAATCCAGCGAATCCTGGAGCAAACTTTCCAACCACAGGCTCTCATAATTTATTTTTTTACTTGAGTGTTGCAGGAATGAAAGCACAAGATATCGTTAATACGAATGGTCGAACAATTTCGACAGGAGGGGTAACATTAACGTTAAATGCTGAAAATACGCTACCTACAGGGCTTGTAAAAATTAACTTAACGGGTCCTAAGGAGAGTAATCCTGGTTCTTTTATTCCTTCAACATTTTATTTACACGATAAAAACAATGACCCATTGTATAATTTTAGATTAGAGCGTTGGTATGTAGCTAAAAAAGGCGGTGCAGGCGGTTATCAAAATGCCGTAGCGTTTTGTAACAACTTTAATGGTGGTGGATATCGTATGACCAAAGTGCTTGACTTTACCAATGCAAATAGAAATGATGGTATGCCAAATTGGCAAAATGGTATAACAGACGGAAGCTATTTACGAAAAATTAGTTATAAAGTAAATGGTTATTGGATGGGAGGATTACTTAGCGAATGGGGACGTATGACTCAGATTTACTACAAAGATAGTGATTGGGAGTTTTTTAGTGTTGGCGATCCTGCTTGGTGGAGGGATATGAGCGGATATTATTGGGCATCAGATCAACTTTCCAGGGATGTTAACTTTGTTGTAGAAGCTAGTAGTGGTCTTGTCGGTGCCAAAGAGCATTCTGATCAAGATTATAGAGTAGCCTGCGTTACACCTTAGTTTGCAGCTACCATCTAAAACACGTCTAATCATGGTTATTTAGGCAAGAAAAAACTAAATTTTTTGCCAAGATAACCAATAAAATTCACATTGATGTAGACTAAGAACTAATAAAGAATTAAAGAAAAATGCCATCGTTATTTCAATTGCGGCAGGTGTTACCATTAAAACAATTGCCAAATGCGTGGGTTATGAGCAAAAAATTATACGAGTTATGCCTAACACATCAGCCCTTGTTAATGCCGCTATGTGTTCAATTACCCCCAATACCGAAATTACCGATGAAGAATTGTCTATTGTTCAACAATTATTAAATTGTATTGGTGAAACGGAAGTTGTTCCTGAAGATTTAATTGACGCAGTTATTGGCGCAAGTGGATCTTCCCCCGCTTTTGTGTTTATGTTTATTGAAGCATTAGCTGATGGTGCGGTTAAAGGCGGATTATCAAGAGAACAAGCTTACAAGTTTGCTGCCCAAGCAGTTTTAGGATCGGCAAAACTACTATTAGAAACAGGTAAACATACAGAGGAGTTAAAAGATATGGTCTGCTCACCTGCGGGTACAACCATTGAAGGAGTGCAAATACTTGAAGCCAAAGGATTTAGGTCAGCTGTTATTGATGCAGTGGAAGCAACGATTACTAAATCTAAATATCTTGCGGAAAAGTAAATATAAAATTATCTATATTTTATATTTATTAAGTAATTTTAAAGGCATTACAAATCAAAAGATATGATTGAATATTAATCACTATTGAGAGTGGGCAATTATAGAAAAAGTGTTTAATGAGGAGTAGATAAAATATCTTTCTTTAGCTATGAACAATATTAACTAAAAAATGACAACTAATACTTGATGATTTGAATAAGTAAAATAATAGCTAGTAAATTAATACTAGATATTATATTGTTGATGTACGAAAATATCCAACAAAATATTACAAACTTTTAATTCTCGATTATCAGCTTATAAATTTAACTCTATCAATATAATTCATAAATAAAAAAGTTAAATTTACAAATCTTAACAAAAAAATAAGTTTATTTACTTTAAAGCGATACGTTTTTATGTTTATAATCTAATGCATTATTTATGCTAGTTATCAACTATGTATTTCAGACCCTAAAAATAAAATATATTAAAAGTGAATTAAGAAAGAGTAATTAATAAATTATTAGTTACTAATTTGTTCGTTTAATTTTATAAAGACAAAAGAAAGTGGAAAATTTTTGAAAAATGAGATAGGAAATGATACAATGAAAAAGGAAAAGCACACAGCACACAGCACACAGCACACAGCACACAGCACACAGCACACAGCACACAGCACACAGCACACAGCACACAGCACACAGCACACAGCACACAGCACACAGCACACAGCACACAGCACACAATTTGAACAACTAAAAAAAACAACTTTACATATCCGGCCGTTTTTTAAAGTTTTTATACCTTTTCTTTATTATCAAGCCTGTTTGTGCATAATATCACCCAATTCAAAGATTAAACGTTATATTTCCCAAGCAATTTGGGCATTATTTGGATTAGTGATATCGAATAATGCTATGTCAGCATTATCCGCTGTGACGGTAAAAAAGATCCATGGTACTTCCCCCTATTTAACCTTTGACGGCGGTGCGACTCATGCCGATTCAGTTAGTCCCTTATTATCAGTAACATTGCCCGGAAACAAAATTATTACTGTATCAAATGATAGCTCAAGTATGGAAAATCCATTAGTGTTAGATAAACTTTCGGCCACTTTTGCAGATATTAAGACATTAGTACCTCATGGGAATTATCCAGAGGTATTGGCAGATAAAGTTATTGATGACAATGGTTATTGGAAGGATGATGATGGCGATACACTTCATCGTGTCAATTCAAGTAAATTAAAAATTAAATGGGAAAATATAGAAGGGCAAGATATTACTGATTATGTGAAGCACCATGCCAATAGCTTACTCAATGGGTGTGATGCACCTTATAAATTGACGTTAGAAGTTGGGGATATGAGTATTGAAACAGAATATGGCATACCATCTCAAGGAGGGCATTTTACGGGAGGAAGACATACCTATTTCATTTATCCGAAGGTGGATAAACCTAAGTTTTGTTACGCAAAACCAAATTTAGAGTTTGATTTTCACTCGGGTAAAATCCCTTATGATGGAGCGATTTCATCTATTAACGCAGGTAATGGTGAGTGGAATAAGCACAGGGGATTTTATGCTTATAATCCAGCGAATCCTGGGGCAAATTTTCCAACCACAGGCTCTCATAATTTATTTTTTTACTTGAGTGTTGCAGGAATGAAAGCACAAGAATTTATTAATACGAATGGTGATACAATTTCCAAAGGAGGCGTAACGCTCAAATTGCATAGGGAAAATAGTTCTCCTACTGGTTTAGTCAAAATTACCTTAACTGGCCCAAGTTTAGAAAATCCCGGGGCTTTTACACCTTCGACATTTTATTGGCGAGATGAAAGTAATCAACCATTATATAGTTTTAAGCTTGAGCGTTGGTATGTAGCTAAAAAAGGTGGTGGTGCTGGTGGGTATCAAAATGCAGTAGCATTTTGTAATAATTTTAATGGTGGTGGGTATCGGATAATAAAAGTACTTGATTTTACTAATGGAAGGGCTAGTAAAGTCAACTGGCAAATAGGTATAGTTGAACCGTTTTATCTGAGAAAAATTAGTTATAAAGCAAATGGTTATTGGATGGGGGGATTACTTAGTGAATGGGGTCGTATGACACAGCTTTACTATAAAGACAGTGATTGGGAATATTTTCGTGTTGGAGATCCTGCTTGGGGAGATTCTAGAGCCGCTTATTGGACTTCAGATGATCAAAATCGTTGGAGATATAACTATGTTGTAGAGGCCAATACTGGTGGTGTTGGTGATAGAGATCATTCTGATCAAGATTATAGAGTAGCCTGCGTTACACCTTAGTTTGCAGCTACCATCTAAAACACGTCTAATCATGGTTATTTAGGCAAGAAAAAACTAAATTTTTTGCCGAGATAGCCAATAAAATGCACATTGATGTAGACTAAGAACTAATGTGGTTGCTAATTAGTTTTTAAGCAATATGCCAGTAAATACTACTTTTCTTATTTAAAAAGTAAAATGTATAACAAATATTGATCACACACTTTAATAGAAATTAACCTTAGATTTAAAATATTTATAAAAATAATTAACAATAAACTATATTGTTAAAAAGTGGGTTTTGTATCAAAAAATATTCTATAATTGTGAAAAAGCATTGATATTAAAAAGGTGGTAAATAAATGGAACAAAAAATTGGTTTTATTGGTTTAGGTAACATGGGGAATGCCATATTGCAAGGTATTTTGGGCAGTAATATTGTGCCGGGAACCCAAATTTATGTTTATGATCATCATCCCGAAAAAGGTCAAGTTCTTAATCAAACTTATTCAATAAATAATCTTGATTCAGCGAGAGATGTTGCTCGAGAAGCCGATATAGTTTTTGTTGCGGTTAAGCCTAATGTGATTGTTGATGTACTTGTTGATATTCAAAAAGAATTAAAGAAAAATACCATCGTTATTTCAATTGCGGCAGGTGTTACCATTAAAACAATTGCCAAATGCGTGGGTTATGAGCAAAAAATTATACGAGTTATGCCTAACACACCAGCCCTTGTTAATGCCGCTATGTGTTCAATTACCCCTAATACCGAAATTACCGATGAAGAATTGTCTATTGTTCAACAATTGTTAAATTGTATTGGTGAAACGGAAGTTGTTCCTGAAGATTTAATTGACGCAGTTATTGGTGCAAGTGGATCTTCCCCCGCTTTTGTGTTTATGTTTATTGAAGCATTAGCTGATGGTGCGGTTAAAGGCGGATTATCAAGAAAACAAGCTTACAAGTTTGCTGCCCAAGCAGTTTTGGGATCGGCAAAACTACTATTAGATACAGGTAAACATCCAGGGGAGTTAAAAGATATGGTCTGCTCACCTGCGGGTACAACCATTGAAGGAGTGCAAATACTTGAAGCCAAAGGATTTAGGTCAGCAGTTATTGATGCAGTGGAAGCAACGATAAAAAAATCTCAAATGATGGCAAAAGATTAATGTTATAAAATTCATAACGTTATATCTTTAAATTAGCGTTATGAATTATTTTTACTGATATAATAAGTAATCTTTTAAAAAGATTGCTTGCATTAGTAAACTAATTATGAGTAAATAGAAACAAGCATACGACATGCGGATTTATTTTGTAACATTTCGATATATGTAGTTTGTAGTTTACTATAGCTTAGAGATTAGTTTTCTTTAGTATATTCTTCTTAGTGTTAATAAGTAATCTAGGTTTTATGTTTTTGAATATAGTCCTTTAAGGGCTAAAGTTAATTTATTTATAGGAAGATTATTATGTCTAAGAAAACTGGTCAAGTAAAATGGTTCAACGAAAGTAAAGGTTTTGGTTTCATTTCCCCCGCTGATGGTAGCAAAGATGTATTTGTACATTTCTCTGCAATTTCTGGCGATGGATTCAAAACATTAGGTGAAGGTCAACAAGTAGAGTTTTCTATTCAAGACAGCCCTCGTGGTCCTTCTGCTGCTGATGTTAGTGTAATCTAAGTCTTTTATTATCTTATCAGCATTTGCTGGTAAGATTTATATATTTCCATCCTAAAATTCTTCGCTACATCCTAGCTATTTTATAATATTCAAATTATTTTTTATAGATTATCAATGAAATGTAATAAAGGATAAAAATTAGTATTTTTATGGCGCCTTTAGGCATTTTTTCAGTAACTATGACTGATTTATCTGAAGTTTGTAAAAAGTTTTTATAAAATTGATACTTTACTCAAAACTAGCCCTGATGATTTAGCAATTAAATAACAAACTGACATAATCAAACAAAGCTTAGAATATAATAAACAATAAATTTCTGCACCACCAGTCGATAATCAAGAAGTGGACTGTAAACTAGTTATTGGTTCACATTGACATGTTGAAGCTTCACTCCCCCCTAAAAAAATAGGTATTTTATAAGGTGCCTTATTTGTTATTATGTCGAAAATCCCAAGGAGCTATTGGATGTTTATCTTTCCATAGTCCTTTTTTATTTTGTTTTGCTCTAGTCTCTAATTTTACCATCATTTTGTTATTAGCTACTCCTTTATAACGGTATGCCCAAGCATAACCTTTTTCGACCATTTTGGCATTGATATTAACTTTATTTAAAAAAATAGTACCTAAGGTTCTTTTATAGATATCTTTTTTGTTTTCTTTAACAAAAACATTTTTACCAGCAATGAGTGAAGCTAAATATTTCCGTGATACATTACCATAGGCTTGTTTACTTTCAGGCGCATCGATATCAAGCAAACGAACACGGATTTTTTGTTTTTTGATAGTTAAGATATCAACTGTATCGCCATCAATTACTTTGACAACTTTACCATTGAAATCAGCATAAACTAGTGTGTTTGATAAAAAAAATAAAATAATACAAATTAATAAAGGTTTTAAACGATTCATTATAAATAAAAAAGTATAAAAATTTGTAGCATTATACATGATTATTCATGCTATAACTAAATATGGATTTAATAAAAAAGAGATGATGTCAACCTTACTTGTATTTAATAAGGCTGACAGAATGAGTAGCTTTAAATTAAAAAGCGTTGGTATCTTGGAATAGACCTACTTTTAAATCAGATGCTTGATAAATAAGCTTACCATCAACAAAAACTTCACCATCACCGATACCCATAATTAATTTGCGATTAATAACACGTTTGAAATGGATTTTATAGGTTACTTTTTTATTGGTTGGTAGTACTTGGCCAGTAAATTTTACCTCACCAACACCTAAAGCGCGGCCTTTCCCTTTACCACCAATCCAACCTAAATAAAATCCAACTAATTGCCACATAGCATCAAGTCCTAGGCAACCAGGCATAACTGGATCGTTTTTAAAATGACATTTAAAAAACCATAAATCGGGATTAATATCAAGTTCAGCTTCAACAAAACCTTTGCTAAAGTTGCCACCGTTTTCATTCATTTCAATAATACGATCCATCATTAACATTAAATCAGATGGTAATGGTGGTCCATCATGACCAAATAACTCATTATTGCCTGATTTAATCAGATCTGCTTTATCGTACGATGATTTACGTTCAAATGTCATAAAAAAACCTTTTATTTAATGTAAATTAAAACATGTTTTGAAAAATTGAAAGTTAACTAACTCTCTTTTTCTATTTCGTAATTAATAAAATTTTGAACCAAAGTTTATTTGGTATTGTTACTTTTTGCAATATTTTTGCCATCTACTTAACCAACTATCTTGTTTTTTGTCCTGCAACAATACTGCTTGCATACGTGCATGAATCAATTGGTAAAGATTAATGCTATCTTTATCTTTATAAGGAATACCTGTTAGTAGGTAAAGCGCATCAGCAACATGTTCAACAGACCATATTGAAAACTTTCCTTGATCGATTGCTTCAATAACATCATCATTTAAACTTAAATGGCGTTGATTGGTGGCTGGTATGATCACTCCTTGTTGACCTGTTAAGCCTTGTTGTTTACAAACAGCAAAAAATCCTTCAATTTTTTCGTTCACTCCACCAATTGATTGGACATGACCAAATTGATCTACTGAACCAGTAACAGCCAATTGCTGATCAATAGGTTGCTGTGATAAAGCGCTAATGATTGCACAAAGCCCTGCAAGTGAAGCGCTGTCACCATCAATTTCACTGTAAGATTGTTCAAACACTAAAGAAGTTGAAAAAGGTAATTGATGATTGATAGCAAATTCAGACATAATAAATGCCTGCATTATCATCATTCCTTTTGAGTGAATATTACCAGCTAATTCTGTTTTGCGTTCTATATCAATTATCTCTCCATCACCAAAATGAATAAGACAACTTAGACGAGTGGGTTCACCAATCGCTTTTGGATATCCAGGGTATTCAATGACTGATAAGCCATTTATTTGACCAACAACTTGCTCTTTAGTATTAATCATTATTTGATTACTAAATATCTCCTCATGTAGCCTTTCTTGCAAATAATTTTCATGCCATGATTTTTGCTTTATAGCAGAAGTGATGGCTGATTCATCGATTACATTATTTTGCATAAAGTGTGTAGCATTAACTAATAGCGAATTAATCCAATCTACCGAAAGAGGGAGGTAATGTTGATCACCAGTATAGCGAGTAGCCTCTTTGTAAATTTTTGCTAAAGCTAAGGTATCAATATTGGGTAATTGTTGTTTGTTCGCAATAAAATTTAAATAATTAATCCATTGTTCGATTTGTTCTGGCGATTTGACCTGCAATTCATTTTCAAATTCAGTATAAATAGAAGTTGAATAAAATTCAGGTTCAAAATCTTGTAATTCTGCTAAACTTAATCTATCCCCAACTAAAATGATTCGTAAATCAAGTGGCATAGGAGGAATAGACAAAGGTAAAGGATGAGATTCGTCAGCTGAAACCCATTCAAACTCTTGCTTTATTACCATTTGTTTTAGTTTAGACCATAACAATGGTTGGCTAAGTAGTGAGCGAAGGCCTAAAATTAAAATGCCGCCATTAGCACGATGAACAAGTCCAGCTTGTAATTTTATAGGGCTATTTTCAGGTTGTCTAACACAACCAAATAGTTTTTCACTATCAACAGAAGATGCAAATAAACAATTGTCTTGGGCTGCAAAATTATCTTGTTTGCTCTTTGCATTGGCCAGCGTAATTTTACTTTCGCTAAAAAAATAACTATAGCCTAATGAAGGTGAAGATAAATCAGATTTAATGGCTTGTCTTAGTAAATCAAAAAAAAGCTCGCTTTCAGGTGCTTTAAGCAACATAAAGCGGGGGCTATAACATACTCTTTTGGGTGGGCATAACAGTGCTAAGGCAGAGGCCACACGTGGTTGCCACATGAGTAAATGTTCTGATTTTTCTGATGCTAATGATATTGAATTATTAGTTTTGTTTCTAAGTTCAGAAATATAGGATAAATCAGGCTGGATCTGTTTTGCGTTGAGTTGTTTAATTGCCAAAGTTTTTATCTTTTTGTTAACTTATTTCATTTTGAAATTATAACAAGTATCCGATGTATCGCCAACAGATTACCAAAATCTTTATGGTAGCAAATAAAAAATTTACAGAAAGATTTTTTAAAATCAGGTAAACTAAAACATAATTTATTGTTTATTTATCTTAATAACCACCATTAGCAACGACTTAATATGCTCAAAATCAAAAATACTTACTTCAAAGACTATCGTGCCTCACAAATTGTTAGTTGGGGGCATTGGTTTACGTTGTTTAATATTTTTGTTGTAATTTTACTAGGTAGTCAATATTTATTTATTGCAGATTGGCCTCGTACTTTTATGGGGCGATTTTATGCAATTATTAGTGCAATCGGACATTTCAGCTATTTGACCTTTATTGCTTATTTAATTCTGCTTTTTCCGTTAAGTTTTTTCATTCATTCATCTCGATGGCAAAGGATAATTGCAACGGTTTTTGCAACAGTAGGTCTTTCATTACTAATTATTGATATTGAAGTTTTTTCGCATTTTAGAATGCACCTTAATTTGTCTATTTGGCAATTATTTTCATCGCAAAAAGTCACTTATTTAAGTACGGTATTTATTGCTATTCCGTTTATTTTGTTGATTGAAATTTTATTTTCGGTATGGAGCTGGAAAAAATTACGTAGCTTAAGTAAACGTAAACGCTATGCAAAGCCTGTAGTAATTCTTTTTATTCTTTGTTTTGTTGCCTCACATTTGATTCATATTTGGGCTGATGCTAATTTTTATCGACCAATTACTATGCAGCGTTCAAGCCTACCACTTTCTTATCCTTTAACTGCTCGCCATTTTCTTGAGCGCTATGGCTTTATTAAAGAAAATGATTATCGTGATCGTGTTGCTCAAGAAGGGAATCCTTTTGCGATGGCAATTGAATATCCGTTGGGAAATATTGTTTATAATCAAAAGCCAATAAAAAATAATGTGTTAATGATTGTTATTGAAGGGTGGAATACTAATTTATTAACTCAACATATGCCGTGGTTAAATGAATTTTCTCAAGATAATATTTTCTTTGCTAATCATTATGGTGCAAGTAATCAGTCCTATTTAAATGACTTTTCATTGTTTTATGGATTAGATCCTAACTACTATAATAGTATCCTTGTTGGACATAAACCGTCTGTATTGCTTGATGTCGTTACAAAACAGCACTACAACTTAGGTCTATTTTCGGAAGATGGTTTTGCTGAGCCTTTATATCGTTCAGCTTTGTTATCTAATTTTTCAATACCACAACCTAAAAAACAATCTAATAAACAAATAACAGAAAACTGGAGGACTTGGCATGAAGAACAAAATAGCCTTTCTAATCATGCACCTTTGTTTTCTATAATCCAATATTCATTGGGTAGTAAAAATAAAAAAATTACAATATCAGATCTTCAATCAGAAGCTAAAAGGCTAGATCAATACATTGAATCATTAATTGCCTATTTAAAATTATCTAATGCCTATGATGATACGATTATTGTTATTACTGGTTCGAATGATATTAAAATTGACGAGGTGAAAAAAGTAGCGTTACGCAATGCAGGAAGCGACTTTAACAGAGAATCATTAAAAGTACCATTGATTATATCATGGCCAAATAAAGGAAGTGCCCAAATAACAGAAGCAACTTCGCAAACTGATATTATGCTTACATTAATGCAAGACGCATTTTATGTTACTACGCCACCTCAACAATACAGTCAAGGTAAAAACCTATTTACTCAAAAGCCTAGACAATGGCTAGTTGCTGGTGATGAAAATACTATAGCAGCACTTTATGATGATAAAACGGTTGTTTTAGATGCTTTTGGTCGTTCTAAAATTTATGATATTAATGGTAAATTGCAAAAAGAAGAAAAAATTAGCTTACCCATCTTTTTGCAAATCGTTACTGAAAATCGCCGTTTTATGGTTGTGGATAATTGATTTAGCTTTTGAGTAGAATTATAAAAAGGGGTGAAGATTACTTCACCTCTTTGCCCATTGCTTGTAAATCAGCATGATAAGATGAACGTACAAATGGTCCACAAGCTGCATGTGTGAATCCCATGTTTAATGCCGTTTGCTTTAATTCTTCAAATTCTTGTGGCGAAACATAACGTTCAACGGGTAAATGATATTTACTTGGTTGTAAATATTGACCAAGCGTCAACATAGTAACACCATGGCTGCGTAAATCTTTTAACACTTGAATTAATTCTTGATTTGTTTCGCCAAGTCCTACCATTAAGCCAGATTTTGTAGGAATTTCAGGATGTCGTTCTTTAAATGCTGCCAGTAATTTAAGTGATCCTTCATAGTTAGCGCCAGGTCGAATCCTTTTATATAAGCGAGGTATATTTTCTAAATTATGATTAAATACATCGGGAGGATTATCACTTAAGACATCAATTGCTTCA
This sequence comes from Gilliamella sp. ESL0232, assembly GCF_013346885.1. NCBI lineage: Bacteria > Pseudomonadati > Pseudomonadota > Gammaproteobacteria > Orbales > Orbaceae > Gilliamella > Gilliamella sp. ESL0232. Next base: position 132,333 of record NZ_JAAEDW010000001.1, read on the forward strand.
TCAATACAACCACGAAAATCAGGAGTTAATGTTTCAACCTTTATATTTGGGTTTAATTCCCTGATTTCTCGAGTACAATTAGCAAAATGGCTAGCTCCACCATCTTTTAAATCATCCCTATCAACCGAGGTAATAACAACATATCGTAATTTCATTTCTTGAATGGTTTTCGCTAGCTTAATGGGTTCTTTACTATCTGGTGGTAATGGTCTACCATGAGCTACATCACAAAATGGGCAACGGCGGGTACAAATATCACCTAAAATCATAAAAGTAGCCGTGCCATGATTAAAACATTCAGCTAAATTAGGGCAAGATGCTTCTTCACAGACTGAATGTAATCCATGTTTGCGCATTGTGTTTTTAATATGTGCTATATTATCAGAGTGAGCAGATAATTTAATTCGCATCCATTCAGGTTTTTTTAGCGGTGCGACATCTTCTAATGTTACAGTTGGAATTAAGCGCGTCTTTTCGGCATCACGATATTTCGAACTTCTGATTATTGTTTCATTATTTTGCATAATTGGTATCTTATCTTTGAGGTAACTGCTTAATAAAATTATTAGTTAATAGTTGTTTTATCTCTTTACGGTCAATTTGAGAGACATATTCTTTTAGTTGCGTCATTTGTAATCCAGCGTAGCCACAAGGGTTAATGTTATTAAAAGGGGAAAGATCCATATCAACATTGAATGCAAGTCCATGTAAAGTGCAGCCACGACTGATATGCAAACCAAGTGAACAAATTTTCTTTTCGTTAATATATACTCCTGGTGCATCAGACTTTGCATTAGCTATAATACCATAATGGAGCAATGTTTGAATGACACTATTTTCTAAATAACTAACTACATCTCGGATACCTATCTTAAGTCTTTTTAAATCAAATAAAATATACATGATTTGTTGACCTGGAGCATGGTAAGTAATTTGACCACCGCGATCGGTCTGAATAACAGGGATATTTGTCTGATTTAATAAATGTTCTGCTTTACCAACTTTACCTTGGGTAAATACCGGTTCATGCTCGACTAACCAGATTTCATCAAGAGAATGCTCATTGCGTTGTTTGGTAAAGTCATGCATAGCTTGATAGGTATACACATATGGTTTAATTTTTAAGTCTTTGATTATGACATTATTAATGATCATAGTTTTTTCTGTTGTCTTCAAGTAATATTATCGAAATTTTTACAAGTATATAACAGATTTTGTAATAACTTGACAACTTGTAGTTATTCTAAGCATAGCTGTTAGGAATAATATTTAAATTTATTATTAAGTAAAATTTAGTTATTTATCAGATAAATACCATTTATTTTATTATTAGTATTGAAATAGTTGATTAATTTGATAGGAATTAACATTCTTTTCAAAGCGGCAGTTTGCTTTACTTTTTTTTTTTAAATGGCAGACTGATATTAATGAAGCTCCGTAATGCAGAGTTTAAGCTTTCTTTTATTACGTTTTTTAATGTAATTGAGAATAGCAAATAATGCATTTTTCTAAACAAAAAAAGAGGTTTTTATATGTCGGACATGCAAATGAATGATGTCGATCCCATTGAAACACAAGATTGGCTCAAAAGTGTTGAGTCTATTATTCGAGAAGAAGGAATCGAACGTGCACAGTATATTATTGAACAAATAGTTAATAAGGCGAGAGATGGGGGTGTTCCAGTACTTTTTGGATCTTCAACAAGTAATTATGTCAATACTATTCCAGTAGAAGAGCAACCTACTTATCCTGGCGATTGGGAAATAGAAAGACGTATTCGTTCAATTGTCCGTTGGAATGCAATTATGATGGTGTTACGAGCTTCAAAGAAAGATTTAGAGCTTGGTGGTCATATGGCATCGTTCCAATCTGCAGCTACTTTTTATGAAGTCTGTTTTAACCACTTTTTCCGTGCTCGTAATGAAAAAGATGGCGGTGATTTAATTTACTTCCAAGGGCACATCTCACCAGGTATTTATTCTCGAGCCTTTATTGAAGGACGTTTAACCGAAGAGCAATTAGATAATTTCCGTCAAGAAGTTCATGGTAAAGGTTTACCATCATACCCTCATCCTAAATTGCTTCCAGAATTTTGGCAATTTCCAACAGTATCGATGGGGCTTGGTCCTGTTAATGCCATTTATCAAGCACGTTTCTTAAAATATTTAGAAAATCGTGGGTTGAAAGATACTTCTGAACAAACTGTCTATGCTTTCTTAGGTGATGGTGAGATGGATGAACCAGAATCAAAAGGTGCAATTACCGTTGCAACACGAGAAAAACTAGATAATTTAGTTTTTGTTATCAACTGTAATTTACAACGTTTAGATGGTCCAGTAACGGGTAATGGAAAAATTATCAATGAACTAGAAGGTGTATTTGCTGGTGCTGGTTGGAACGTAATTAAAGTTCTTTGGGGTGACCGTTGGGATAAACTTCTCCAAAAAGATAAATCAGGTAAGTTAATTCGACTAATGAATGAAACACTTGATGGGGATTATCAAACATTAAAATCAAAAGACGGTGCTTATGTTCGCGAGCATTTCTTTGGTAAATACCCTGAAACTGCTGAATTAGTTAAAGATATGTCTGATGAAGAAATCTTTAGATTAAACCGTGGTGGTCAAGATCCTGCTAAAATGTTTGCAGCATTCCAACGAGCAAAAGAAACTAAAGATCGCCCAACTGTTATTCTTGCTCACACCATAAAAGGTTATGGTATGGGGGCTGCTGCTGAAGCAAAAAATATCGCTCACCAAGTGAAAAAAATGAATATGGATGGCGTGCGTCATGTTCGCGATTTCTTCAATATTCCAGTGACAGATGAAGCACTTGAAAAATTACCATACATCAAATTTGAGGAACACACGCCAGAATACAAATACATTCATGAGCGTCGTGAAGCGTTACATGGTTATGTACCATCTAGATTAACTCATTTTTCAGGAACTGTTTCAATTCCTCCATTAAGTGAATTTGCGTCATTACTTGAAGCTCAATCGAAAGAAATATCAACCACTATAGCATTTGTCCGTGCGCTTAATATTATGCTTAAGGATAAAGAACTTGCTCCACGTCTAGTACCTATTCTAGCTGATGAAGCACGTACTTTTGGTATGGAAGGTTTATTCCGTCAAATTGGTATTTATAATCCACACGGTCAACAATATACACCACAAGATAAAGAACAAGTGGCTTATTATCGTGAAGATGAGAAAGGTCAAATTCTTCAAGAAGGAATTAATGAATGTGGTGCAACGGCTTCTTGGATTGCTGCGGCCACTTCATATAGCACAAATGATTTTCCAATGATTCCATTCTACATTTACTATTCAATGTTTGGATTCCAACGTATTGGTGATCTAATGTGGGCAGCAGGTGATCAACAAGCACGTGGATTTATGATTGGTGGAACCTCTGGTCGTACAACGCTAAATGGTGAAGGTCTACAACACCAAGATGGTCACAGTCACATTCAAGCATTAACCATCCCTAACTGTATATCATATGATCCTGCTTATGCTTATGAAGTTGCAGTAATCATGCAAGACGGTTTACGTCGCATGTATGGTGAGCAAGAAAACGTTTACTACTACATTACAACTCTCAATGAAAACTACGCACAACCAGCAATGCCAGAAGGTGCAGAAGAGGGCATTCGACGAGGTATTTATAAACTAGATACCGTTGAGGGTCAAAAAGGCAAACCGACTGTTCAGTTACTAGGTTCAGGCTCTATTTTACGTCATGTTCGTGAAGCGGCTGAAATCTTAGCTAAAAATTATGGTATTAGCTCAGAAGTTTATAGCGTAACATCATTTACTGAACTGGCTCGTGATGGTCAAGATTGTGAACGATATAATATGTTGCATCCAAGTGAAACACCAAAAGTGCCTTATGTTGCACAAATTATGAATAACAATCCAGCGGTGGTTTCAACTGATTATATGAAATTGTTTGCTGAGCAAATTCGTGGATTTGTACCTGCTGAAAGTTATCGAGTACTCGGTACTGACGGTTTCGGTCGCAGTGATAGCCGTGAAAATTTACGTCATCACTTTGAAGTCGATGCATCTTATGTTGTGGTTGCAGCATTGGGTGAACTTGCTAAACGTGGCGATATTGAAGTTAGTGTTGTTGAAGATGCGATCAAAAAATTCGAAATCAATGCCGATAAACTTAATCCACGAATTGCATAAGAGGTTATTATAATGAGTATTCAAATCAAATTACCTGATATCGGTGGTGACGAAGTAGAAGTAACCGAAATTCTGGTTAAAATAGGTGATAAAGTTGAAGCTGATCAGTCAATTATGACAGTTGAAGGTGATAAAGCATCAATGGAAATCCCTGCACCACAGGCTGGTATTGTTAAATCTATTTCTGTAAAAATTGGCGATAAAGTCAAAACAGGCGTTGACATTATGGTCTTTGATGAGCAAGGTGGCGAAACTGCCGCTCCAGCTACAGCACAAGAAGCACCAAAAGTTGAAGTAACGCCAACAGCAACTAGCCAAATTGTAGATGTAAAAGTTCCAGATATTGGTGGTGATGAAGTCGAAGTAACGGAAATTTTGGTAAAAGTAGGCGATACTATATCTGTTGATGATTCATTAATTACCGTTGAGGGTGATAAAGCCTCAATGGAAGTACCAGCAACCATTGCTGGTACGGTTAAAAGTATCACGATAAAAGTGGGTGATAAAGTGAAAACAGGTTCCAAAATCATGGAATTTGAAACCACATCTAGTGCAGCTCCAGTTACTCAAGCAGCTCCAGCTGCCGCAGCGCCTGTTGCTGAAAAAGCAGCACCTGAGCCAACGCCAGCACCAGTTGCTGCAAAATCAGCGCCTGCTTCATCAAGCAATGAGTTTGTTGAAAACGATGCTTATGCTCATGCAACACCATCTGTACGTCGTTTAGCACGTGAATTTGGGGTAAATTTAGCAAAAGTTACTGCTACAGGTCCTAAAAACCGTATTTTACGTGAAGACATTCAAACTTACGTAAAAAATGCTGTTAAACAAATTGAAAGTGGCGCTACAGGTGGTGCATTACCTGGTCTATTACCATGGCCTAAAGTTGATTTTAGCAAATTTGGTGAAGTTGAAAGTTTACCATTAACTAAAATTCAAAAAGTATCAGGTGCAAATTTACACCGTAACTGGGTAATGATTCCGCATGTGACAGAATTTGATGAAACAGATATTACTGATTTAGAAGCATTCCGTAAGCAACAAAATGCAGAAGCAGAAAAGAAAAAACTTGATCTTAAGATCACGCCACTTGTGTTTATCATGAAAGCGGTAGCAAGTGCATTAACAGCGTATCCACGCTTTAATAGCTCATTATCTGAAGATGCCCAAACCTTAATTATCAAAAAATACATTAATATTGGCGTTGCTGTCGATACACCAAATGGTCTTGTAGTACCAGTATTTAAAGATGTTGATAAAAAGGGTATTGTTGAACTTTCTCGTGAGCTTGCGGCAATTTCTAAAAAGGCACGTGAAGGTAAATTGACAGGTAGCGATATGCAAGGTGGATGTTTCACTATTTCTAGCCTTGGTGGCATTGGTACAACCTCGTTTACACCAATTGTTAATGCGCCAGAAGTTGGTATTTTAGGTGTATCTCGCTCTAGCATGAAACCAGTTTGGAATGGCAAAGAGTTTACACCACGGCTAATGTTGCCATTATCATTATCATTCGATCACCGAGTTATTGATGGTGCTGATGGTGCACGCTTCTTAAGCCATATTGTCAACGTCTTATCCGACTTACGTCGTTTAGTGATGTAATTAAGGAGATCAAATTATGAGTCAAGATGTTAAAACACAAGTTGTGGTTTTAGGAGCAGGACCAGCGGGTTATTCCGCTGCGTTCCGTGCTGCCGACCTTGGACTAGAAGTTACCCTTGTTGAACGTTATTCAACACTTGGTGGTGTTTGTTTAAATGTAGGCTGTATTCCATCAAAAGCATTACTTCATGTTGCTAAAGTAATGGATGAAGCAAAATCATTAACCGAACATGGTATCCATTTTGGTACACCTAGACTTGAATTAGACAAAGTGCGTGGCTGGAAAGAAAAAGTTATTAGTCAACTGACTAATGGACTAGCTGGTATGGCCAAAATGCGCAAAGTCAATGTTATTCAAGGTGAAGCACAGTTTACTGGTAGTCATACAATGGAGGTAACTTCATCAAAAGGAATCACTAAGATCACCTTTGATAATGCAATTATTGCAGCGGGCTCTCGTCCAATCAAGTTGCCTTTTATTCCACATGATGATCCTCGTATTTGGGATTCTACAGATGCCTTAGCCTTAACCACCATTCCTAAAAAATTATTATTAATGGGTGGCGGAATTATAGGTCTTGAAATGGGGACTGTATACCATGCACTTGGTTCAGAAGTCGATGTAGTTGAAATGTTTGATCAAGTGATTCCGGCTGCTGATAAAGATGTAATTAAAGTCTTTACTAAGCAGATCCAAAAGAAATTCACTTTACGATTGGAAACTAAAGTTACTACCGTTGAAGCAAAACATGATGCAATTTATGTTACCATGGAAAAGAAAGACGGCAGCACCGAAACTCATACTTATGATGCGGTATTAGTGGCTATTGGTCGTACACCAAATGGTAAATTAATTAGTGCGGAAAAAGCAGGGGTTAATGTTACTGACCGTGGATTTATCGAAGTCGATAAACAGATGCGTACCAATGTTCCGCATATCTATGCAATTGGAGATATTGTTGGTCAACCAATGCTTGCGCACAAAGGCGTACACGAAGGTCATGTGGCAGCAGAAGTAATTGCAGGTAAAAAACACTTCTTTGATCCAAAAACCATTCCTTCTATCGCTTATACTGAACCTGAAGTTGCTTGGGTTGGTTTAACTGAAAAAGAAGCGAAAGAGAAAGGTATTGATTATGAAGTATCAATCTTCCCATGGGCAGCTTCAGGACGAGCTATTGCTTCTGATTGCTCTGAAGGGATGACAAAACTGATCTTCAATAAAGCAGATAATCGCCTATTAGGTGGTGCGGTTGTTGGTGCAAATGGTGGTGAATTACTTGGTGAAATCACCTTAGCTGTCGAAATGGGTTGTGATGCCGAAGATATCGCATTAACAATTCATGCTCACCCAACATTGCATGAATCAATTGGCTTAGCCTCTGAAATTTATGAAGGCTCTGTCACTGATTTACCAAATGCTAAAGCGAAGAAGAAATAGTAATAAAAGGTCATTTATATACTTAATAGAATGCCGTTAGCTCAAACTAACGGCATTTTTATTTTTTATAAGATAATTTTTGTCAAAAAGTTTCAGGTAACTATACGTTTCAGTAAAAAATGAATTAAATAACTAAGTGTTGATCTTAATGAAAACGAGAGATAAATAAGTTATATATCTTTGATAACTTTGGTAAACGTCAATACCCTAGTATTGGTTATTAACAGGTGTCTTTATATTATTAAAAAGATTACAATACTTAGGATTTTATTCAGATGATTTAGATGATTTATCTAAGATAAATTTGTCTGTAAGTATATTAAGAGATTTTTCAAAAAAACGATACCAATCAAAATAAATTGAAAAAATGAGGTTAATATGAACACACAGGAAATACAAACAAAATACGGCATTATTTATGCACGAAATGCATTGATATTATCTGACGTTAAATTAGAATGTATACCATTCACTTTGATGGTCAATACATCATTATCACTAGCAGGCTGTAAGCCAAAAATCTTAAATGTTCCAGAAGTTAAAGTTACATTTATTTTTAGTGATATTGATAGCTTATCTATTTATCTAATAGATGAATACCCTTATGAAAAATATTCAAAATCTAGTTTTGATTTAGTCGATGAAGTTCATAAAAAAGGCAAGCAACGCGTAATTCTTAGTACTTATGATCATATTTTTGATGTTATTGGCAGATATAAAATTGAATATGATTAATTGATAGAAGAAATACCAACATAAACCTATCTATTGTTGGTTGTTGACAGCCTAAAAATACTCAGTAAGTATTGGTAATAGAAATTATTCTAAATAAAATTCATAAAACACGGTTCTATCTTTCAGCCTTTGATTAAATAGCTTGGAATTTTGATTCACAAAGTATTAAACAATATTTGGATGTTGGTAACAGAGTTTGATATGTTAAAACTGAATGTTTTTGCTGATCAAAATTTAATATTTGAACACGCCTTTCCTGTTGCATCCTTATTTACTTAATAAAATGCCGTTAGCTTAAACTAACGGCATTTTTATTTTTTTATAAGATAATTTTTGTCAAAAAGTTTCAGGTAACTATACGTTTCAGTAAAAAATGAATTAAATAACTAAGTGTTGATCTTAATGAAAACGAGAGATAAATAAGTTATATATCATTGATAACTTTCGTAAACGTCAATACCCTAGTATTGGTTATTAACAGGTGTCTTTATATTATTAAAAAGATTAGAATACTTAGGATTTTATTCAGATGATTTATCGCAGATAAATTTGTCTGTAAATATATAAAAAGATTTTTCAGAAAAACAATACCCATTAATAATAAATTGAAAAAATGAGGTTTATATGAATACACAGGAAATACAAACAAAATACGGCATTATTTATACACGCAATGCATTGATATTATCTGACGTTAAATTAGAATGTATACCATTCACTTTGATGGTCAATACATCATTATCATTAGCAGGCTGTAAGCCAGAAATCTTAAATGTTCCAGAAGTTAAAGTTACATTTATTTTTAGTGATATTGATAGCTTATCTATTTATCTAATAGATGAATACCCTTATGAAAAATATTCAAAATCTAGTTTTGATTTAGTCGATGAAGTTCATAAAAAAGGCAAGCAACGCGTAATTCTTAGTACTTATGATCATATTTTTGATGTTATTGGCAGATATAAAATTGAATATGATTAATTGATAGAAGAAATACTAACATAAACCTATTTATTATTGATTGTTGACAGCCTAATAATACTCAGTAAGTATTGGTAATAGAAATTATTCTAAATAAAATTCATAAAACACGGTTCCATCTTTCTGCCTTTGATTAAATAGCTTGGAATTTTGATTCACAAAGTATTAAACAATATTTGGATGTTGGTAACAGAGTTTGATATGTTAAAACTGAATGTTTTTGCTGATCAAAATTTAATATTTGAACACGCCTTTCCTGTTGCATCCTTATTTACTTAATAAAATGCCGTTAGCTTAAACTAACGGCATTTTTATTTTTTTATAAGACAATTTTTGTCAAAAAGTTTCAGGTAACTATACGTTTCAGTAAAAAATAAATAAATTATCTATAACTATATTTTTAAATGAAAGTAATTTTATAATGAATTCATTATATTCATCAGGCTTTGATAACTATCAACATCATGATAGCGTACCTTACTAGTCGAAAGTTCGTTAAAAAGCTTTTTCGCGCACGAAATTTTTGCTTGTTCAATTGGTCTTAAATTTAAACTATCCATTGTACCTTTGGTTTCAGCAATAAAAAAGATATGCTTTACTTTCCCAACATGAAAAGCAATTGCCCAATCGGGTGAATAATTACCAACAGGTGTTGGAATATGAAAACCTTTTGGTAATTTTGCATATACGCACACTTCTTCTGCCGTATCAAGATCTTCAACAAATTTCCGTTCAATACTTTTTTCGGCTAGACCATCGGTAAATACATAATTTTGAATTGCTTTTTTCGCTAAAAACGCTTTATCGTAACTTTGTAAACTTTTTTCCTGAGTGAAAATAGTACTGTCATATTTGCCTGAAGTTTTATTGTATGTAATATGTTCTATAATTGTAGTTGCTTTTTGTTCTTTAATTAATTTAATAATTTTAGCAATAAATTCTTCTGGATTATCCTTGAACATATCTAGTTTTTTTGTATCTAATCCCTTTAATATGGCCACTACTGTTTTGCGGGTTAATGTGGTTTCTTGCGCAATCTGACCAATCAAGTCGTATTTTATTGGTTTAAAATAAGCATGTTCCAAAGTGGTAGTCTTTGTTTCTTGAGTTTTAAACGCATCATTTTGATAGATACTTTGTGTCGTTATCTGCTCTTTAAGTTGACCGACAGCCGTAATGTATTGTAGCTGCGAGACAAATAACTTATCGTTGATATGAGCAATTGCTTTGTTGATTAATTCATCACTATCAAAGTCAACAGTATAGGCATATTGCTGATTAATTTGCTGCCATAATGCTTGGAATTCGGCTTTATCAAAATTCTCATTAAGTGGATTATCTTTAATCTTTGTTTCATGACCATCGGTAAACATGGCGTCTAACTCGCTATCATTATAAATAGTCTGAATTAGGCGATGAATTCCGTCACCCATTGGTTGTAATTCATCTGGTAATGGTGCCACTGAGTTCATTACAACATCGTTGCGGTATTTATCGGTTATTTTACGCTCGATATCAACATAGCCATGACTAATTAAATAAAATTCAATTTTATCAGCTACTGCTTTATCGATAATGGTTGATACACCATTAACTTCTACATATTTACCAAAAAAGTACTCACTGGTGGCAACAGTTGGTCGATCATAAATGACTGTTTTTATGTCGGCTTGAAGATCATTAACAAAGTTTCTATAACTTTCACTAGCGATAACGGTTAACATGTTGATATCGTGGACTTGTTCGCCGCAGCTTTCAATATCCATACGATTACCATCTTGATTAACACATAAACGAAGACCACGACCAACTTCTTGCCGTTTAGCTGTTTGGTTATCGGAGTGTTTTAGTGTACAAATCTGGAAAACATTGGGATTATCCCAACCTTCACGTAGTGCTGAGTGCGAAAAGATAAATCGAGTGGGCTCATCAAAGCTTAACAGTTGTTCTTTATTTTTAAGAATCAGGTCGTAAGCTGAAATATCATCTGAAGATTCGCTACCTCGTTTTAATTGGCTATCAATACTTTTGCCAGTTTTTTTATCAATGCTAAAGTAACCTTTATGTACTTGGCTTGCATCATTACACTTAGTTTTTAAATATTGTTGATAAGGTGTGTTGCTGGCTTGGTCTAAGTATTGTTGCAAAATCGTTAGGTATTCTTGTTCAAATATTTGTCCATATTCGCCCAATATTTCGTTATTGTTTTCATCATATTGGCGGTATTTAGCTACTTCATCAATAAAAAATAATGATAGTGATTTAACGCCCATATTGAACAATTTTTCTTCTTTGTCAAAGTGAGATAATATGGTTTCTCTAATTTGAATGCGGCGCATATTTTCTTCAGAAATATCACCTATCACTTCACCGGTTTTAATTGAAACACCATTGGTAAAAGTGACTATTCCAGTCAAAGGATTGATCTCAGATACTGTATATCCCTTGTATTGCTGCATCTGTTTTGAAACAGAATAAAGATTATCACCCTCAGTAAAATGGCGAATTTCACGTTTGATACCATTCTTATGATTTATTTCTAGCTCAATATTTGCCAGTGGTGGTTTTTTACTGGATAAGACGATTTGTTCAAGATACAAGTAGCTATCAGTACCTCTTAGATTTTTAACTTCAAAACCCTTTACTTCAATTTTTTTAACTAGCCGTTTATTGTATGCATCAAGTGCATCAAGTACATAAATTAGATTATTCTGTTTTTTATGGGTAGCAGAATAATTTAATGAAAATAATGGATTAAAATTTTTTAAGGCTTTTTGCGTGACTTCACCACCCATTTTTTGAGGCTCATCCAAAATAATAATGGGATTATTAGCGGCTATCACATCAATCGGCCGGCGCGAGGCAAATGCATCGCGTTTTGAGTAAATAATTCGAGCTTCTTTATTTTTGCCATCTTCTTTTAGCGAGGAAGCAAAAGCTTGGGTATTAATAATCATAACATTAATGCCCGAATTGGCAGCAAAACTATCTAATAAAGTTAAATTTTTACTGTCATAGACAAAAAAGCGAGCCTTTTGACCATAATGCTCCATAAAATGGTCTGAGGTTATTTCAAAGGTTTTTTTTACTCCCTCACGAATGGCAATAGAGGGTACCACAACAATAAACTTGCTCCAGCCATAATTCTTGTTCAGTTCAAACATGGTTTTGAGGTAAACATAGGTTTTACCAGTACCGGTTTCCATTTCAATATCAAGACTACACCGACCTAAGTTTTTAATTAAATCAGCCGACTGTTTGATATTGTTTATATTTTGTATTTTTTTGATATTAGCGAGTAACTCGTTATCGGTTAACGAAATAATTTCATTTTTAAAACCGATATCGATTGAGCTATCATCTGATGTATAACTTGAAGCCGTTTCATAACTCATTTCTGCCTGAGTAGGTGCATTGCCTAAATCACGCACATAACGCAGGCTATTTTGATAACCTTGCCCGTTAAAAACTTGAACTACTGCATTTACTGCATCGGTTTGATATTGTTGAATTTTAAAATTAAATTTCATTACAACACCTTCCTCTTGGTTTCAGGGCTGTAGGTAGTAAAAATTTGTTCAAAATTGGTGGCAACACTATCATTTTCCATTGAGCTATCACGCATAACAAAATAGTAAGGTTTTTGTTTGGCAATAGCCGTGATGACCTCTTCATTAATGTCTGTATCAAAACAAGCCATTAAAAAGTTATCCGCTACGTTAAATACGGTTTTACCGGCAATGGAGGTTTGCTTAATATCACTGGAAAGTAATACACCCAAATCCAGCATAACTTGGAACAATAAATCTTCCGCCGTTCTATCGGCTTTGATATTGTCAATCAGGACATCAAGAAGATCGGTATTATACTCAGCAGGGTTGTAATAAACCTCTTTCATATTACTGCTATCGCACTTTAAGACGCGAAAGCCTTTATCAAATTTAGCCTGTGGATTTTCTTGAGCAATTTTATTGCCTGCCCGGCGAATGCGCTCTTTACCAATTTCGCAGATATTTTTATAACCAGCCTTATAAGCTTCGCTTTTCTCATCCGTTGTTTCTGGCAGTTGCACCATGATAAATTTGCGGTTGCCGCCATCTTCTGCGTTGAGTTGCATAATAGCGTGGGCGGTAGTAGCGGAGCCAGAGAAAAAGTCGAGGATTATATCGTTATTATTAGTTCCAATTTGTAAACATCTATTAACTAATGATGTAGGTTTGGGATTATCAAAAAGTCCCCTAATACCGATTGAAGTTCCAAGTTCCTTGCTTCCTACATTATTCTCAGCTAAATCATTCCAAAGGGTATCAATTCTTTTTCCTTCATTCTCTCTTTCATTCCAATAGTCTTTAACTCGTAGACTTTTCCCTCCAAATACAAGCCTATTATCATTTTCAAGTGCTTTAATTTTGTCATATACCATACGCCAGCCTTTTGGTGGACAAAGCCATACACGTCCGCTATTATCGATGTAATCAAAACTTGTTTCAGGACCAGGATCCCGTGGTTTTTGTAAGCTTACTGTTTGATATAGCCCTCTACCATCGTTATCATCCTTGTTATACATTTTTCTTGATGAATCTGCTAAAGGCTTGTATGCTGAATTTAATAAAAAATTACGAGTTTTTGTGTAGAGTAATACATACTCTGTATTTATCGTAAATTTATCTATTTCTGTTTTACCACTCGAATTTCTAAGCCATACAAATTGGTTAACAAAGTTATCCTCGCCAAAAATTTCATTACAACACATCTTTAAATTTTCTTGTTCATTATCATCAATACTAATAAAAATCACACCATCATCAGTTAATAGATCTCTGGCGAGTTTTAAACGTGGATAAATCATATTCAGCCAATCGGTATGAAAGCGGCCATTCGTTTCTGTATTTTTTACTAAACGGTTGCCTTCATCATCAAATTGCCCACTGTTTTCAAGGTATTCTGATGAGTTTTGGGTAAAATCATCTTCATAAACAAAATCATTACCGGTATTATAAGGCGGGTCGATATAGATCATTTTGACTTTGCCAAGATAAGTTTCCTGCAATAGTTTTAATACCTCAAGATTATCACCTTCAATATATAAATTTTCGGTATCATCAAAATCAACACTTTCTTCACGACAAGGTCGTAAAGTTTTGGCTATGGGCGCATTAGCAAGTAGAATCGATTTCTTTTTATCAGGCCAAGTAAATTGGTAACGCTCTTCTCGGCCTTCAACAATCACTGATGAAAGTTCTTGTTTGAGCAGATCAAAGTCGATGGCGTATTCCACTTCACCCTGTTGGTTTTTGCGTTCAGTAATACAGTTCGGGAATTGTGCGCCGATTTTTTTGATATTTTCATCCACTTTATTGAGTGAATGCATCTTTAATTTATCCATTTAAGAATCCTTTAACTCTTGTTTCAATTGGTTAATTTTTTGCACCAATTCAAATACTTTTTTAGGCTGTAGCTCTTTTCTTGCTTGCTTTTCAAGACGTGCAATATTTAAAATCAGTTTTTGTCTTTTATCGGCAATGATAATCTGCTGCTCAAGGCTATTGCCTTGCTCAATATTGAATTTGCCGACTTGTTGAATGATGTTTTGCCAGACATTATCAAGGTTTAATCCTTTTAATTCAATGTGTAATTCTTCTTTAGCTTGCCAATCACTTTGTATCAATTTATGTTGAAAAACGGCCAATTTAGCCTGCTTAGCATATTGCAAAATAAATAGTATATTTTGCGGTATTAGTTTGGATAATAAAATAAGGCTTGTTTCATTAAAATTGATTTTTTTTAGTTGTACCAATGCCACAAAAAAAGCATTAATGTTGTTTCCTGCTGCGAGATTTATCTTTGCTGCGGAAACCTCGTTAACAAGGGTAATTTTAGCTATATCTGCATCGACTTTTTCTTTCGTAGCATTGTTCAGTTTAAACTTTGCATAGATTGTTTTTTTAGCTAACTGGTGATTTATTTCTGTCGTTTTGGGCAAACCAAGCATTATGCTACCTTATTTTCTGATTCACTGACAACTAAAAAACAGATTAATTCAAAGTCATCTAGACCTTTTATACTATCGGTAACAAAACTAACTGAGTTACCGCTTAAAAAATTATCAATATCACTGTGTTTTTTTACTTCAATAATTGAATTTATGGCATCACCAAGTCGTTGTGAAAAATGAGTCATATTACTGCCATCGGCTGTGATTTTGTTAAATTGCTGATACAATTTTGCAATGGGTTCTGTTTTGCCTTTGCAAAGTAAGCGTATTTTATCAAGTAATTGTTTTGGTGATAAATGATCACAAATAACTTCGCCATTATTAGCTACATACACCATGTAAAATGGATGAAGTCGATTTTGATTATTAATATTAATGCTGTTTGCCCGATTTTTTAATATATAAATAACTCCTGCGGGTATATCTGGTGAAGCTGGCACAACTGCATGTAATCCATACGGTGTTTTATCAAGCTCAGGATGGTTTTTGATATACTCTAGCAAATCAAGTCTAAATTCATTTAAACCTAAATCCATAATTGATATACTGTTAGTGATATCTTCAATATCAACCACTTCATCTTGTAAGCGTTTGAGCTGTGCTTTACGATAGGCTAAATCGGATTTTTCTTCTTCACTTAAAATATTGTCATCACCTGTTGCAGTCATGTCGACAATTTTCATGCGAGTTTCTACCTTAGCTTTTAGATCAATATATTCATCTAAAGTAACATCAGGCCAAAAGTTAACTAGCTGAATCGACTGATTTTTGCTGCCTATGCGATCAATACGTCCAAACCGCTGAATAATTCGTACCGGATTCCAATGTATATCGTAATTAATTAAATAATCACAATCTTGTAAGTTTTGCCCTTCAGAGATGCAATCGGTTGCAATTAATATATCAATCTCATGAGTGTTATTCGGCATTAACAAGTGTTTATCTTTTGATTTGGGTGAAAAGCAGGTTAAAACAGTGTTTAAATCACAATGCAATTTAGGTACAGTAGATCTTCCGTCAACCGAACCTGTTATCATTGCGGTATGTAGGGAAAAGTTATTTTGTACATACTGGCTAACGTGATCAAACAAATAACTTGCTGTATCGGCAAAAGCGGTAAATATAATCACTTTTTTATTATTGTTATTAATGGGGTTTAGTTGCTTATTTTTAATAATAGTAAGTAAATTTTGTAATTTAATATCATGTTTTGCGGTGATATCACTTATCATATGAGTTAATAATGATAAGATTTCATAATCTTTAGTAAGATAGTGTTTCCATGAAAGATAATCCATATCGGCTAAGGCAATTTTTACTTTTTTGCCAAATGTAAATAACTGATCATTATTTTGTTCATCTTCATCAAGATCATTGAAATTAGTAATATCGGTAAGCTCTAATTCTTTTTTTATACTTTGATTATAAGATTCAATAGTAGCTATTGTTTGCTGAATAAAGTTTTTTATACGTTCTAATGTATGATTAAATGAGAATACCGAGCTTTCCAGTCGTTTCATCAAGTTGATTGCCATTAAACGACGAATTCCTTGTTCTCGATTAGCTTGGGTAAATCCTACATTAATTGTGTTGTCCTCATATATTTCTGCATACTTTTCCATTTTACTTGGTAAGATAAAGTGGGTAGGGGTATAAATTGATAGATTCAGTAGCATTAGTTGTTCGAAAATTTCGTTATAACTTATTGCATTAGCTAAATCCGTTAGTTTAGGTCTTACTGAAATAGGCTTGAGCCTGGTTGGAAAAGTACCTATATCTGTGGTATCGTAATATTTTTGAATGTGTTTGCGTGAACGAGCAATCGTAACAGAATCCAATACTTCGAAAAAGTCAAAATCCAACATCCGTAATAGGCTTTCTGTTGTTCTTTCAGTTGTATCTTGTTTACTCCAAATGTTAAATGCTTTTTGTGCATTCTTAAAAATCTCATCCAATGAACGATGAGTATTGAGATTTTCATCAATATGACTGGTTTTTCCTTCGTAAGCAAGGGCTAATTGATTTTTTAAATCATTGAAACGATTATTAACAGGTGTTGCGGAAAGCATCAATACTTTAGTTTTGACCCCTTTTCGGATCACTTGATTAAGTAATTTTGAATATCGATTTTCTTTTTCTTTTTCATTTTCGTTGTCTTTGCTTGATAATTTGCCACCATTACGGAAATTATGTGATTCATCAATCACTACAAGGTCGTAATTATTCCAATGAATTCGATCTAAATCTATACCATTTGATTTACCACAAGAGCGATTAAGGTCGGTATGAAAAAGCACATCATACCGTAATCGATCTTCAGCGATGGGGTTATTAATGTAATTTGCTTTGTAAGTGTTCCAGTTATTGTTCAGTTTTTTAGGGCATAAAACGAGCACAGACTTATTTCGGTTTTCATAATATTTAATTACTGATAAAGCAGTAAATGTTTTACCCAGCCCAACACTGTCAGCTAAAATACAGCCATTATATTTTTCAAGTTTATTGATAATTGCTAAGGCTGCATCTTTTTGAAAGTTGAATAGCATATTCCAGATTTTGCTATTTTTGAATCCAGTAGCTTCGTTGGGCAATACATCTTCTGAAATATCTTCAAGAAATTCATTAAAAATATTATAGAGGATAACAAAATAGATAAACTCAGGTGAATTTTCATTGTAGGCGCTGGCAATATTGTCGATAACAATATTGGTTACATCCTGAAGTTTAGTTTTATCTTGCCAAAGTTCATTAAAAATGGAAAGAAATTTAATTGAATCTGGAGAAGGAATCTTTTGTACTATGTTGTAAGCATTGTTTCCTCGTTCACAACCTAGATCAATAGTTGTAAATCCATTGATTGGTATATAAGCATTATCGTCTACATGTATGAATCCAGCCATATTTTCATTAGTGATGTTGGATTTAAATGTAACCTTTTGTCTAATCCAATCAGCGCATTCTTTAGCAATCGCTTTTTGTGTTAATTCGTTACGAAGTTTAATTTCAAATTCGGTACCATAAAGGCTACGTTCTCGATTAAGGCGTGGTATGTAGAATTCTCTTTGTGCTTTTGGGGTTTGCTCGGTTATAAAGGTTGGCGAAGTAAAGATGAAACGGAGTTCATCTATATTTTTCAACTCTTTTTTGAGTTTTTCAAAAGCAAAAAATGAAAAGCATGCGGCAACGATTGCTAATTTACTCCCTTGCTTTATTTCGCCTGATAGATCTTCTTGGAGCGTTTTCGTTATGTTATCTATGATTCCCATTGTTTTATTTTCTCTGCGATATTATCTGTACTAATGCTAACTTCCCTTATTTTAAATTAGCTTCTACAAAAAAGTATTGTCATTGGTGATTAACTACAGCGCAATTTATTGTGATATTTTTATTATTGTAAAAATGTAAATTATTGTCTAGAAATGTTTTTATCTATTTTTTGCTAAAAAGTATGGTTGTTGTTAGTGGCTAAAAATTGGAAAAAATTTACTGATATAAATAAAAATCATAAGCGAATATCTCATGGTCAAAAAAAGTTAGTGTTAAGTTTAAATAATAATTAATTATCTTTTAACTCTTTCTAAAAAATACACTCACAAGTAGAAAATTTTTTATGATCAAAATAGAATTTAAATATGAAAAAACGATAGTGCAACAAATAACCTAATATTAAGTTTCTAATATATTGGTTATTTACATATAATATTTCATTTATTCAATCGATTTGCTATACATTATTTATGTAATTACGCGATATATACCTGATAACTAGCTCAAACTGTATTTTAAAAGTGATTAAGTATATAATGCCCCACAAATTTAATTAATTTATATCATCTAATATATATTTTTATGAAATCTTCAATTATCAACAAATTAGAAATGCTACAAGAGCGTTATGAAGAAGTTCAAGCATTATTGTCTGATGCTTCGGTTATTGCGGATCAAAATCGCTTTCGCACTTTATCTAAAGAATATTCACAATTAACAGGGGTGGTTAAGTGTTTTTCTGATTGGAAGCAAACTCAAGAGGATATCGAGACAGCTAAAATGATGCTATCTGATCCTGAAATGAGTGAAATGGCACAAGAGGAGTTAAACGAAGCATTAAGTCGAGTTGAAGAACAAGAAAAGCAACTACAAGTTTTACTATTACCTAAAGATCCTAATGATGATTATAATTGTTTTGTTGAAGTTAGAGCAGGAACTGGAGGTGATGAAGCGGCTATTTTTGCTGGCGACTTAGCTCGAATGTATACAAGATTTGCCGAATCACAAAATTGGCGTGTTGAGATTATGAGTGCAAATGATGGTGAACATGGTGGCTATAAAGAAGTTATTATGTTAGTTAGTGGGGATGGTGTTTATGGTAATTTAAAATTTGAATCGGGTGGACACCGAGTCCAGCGTGTGCCAGAAACAGAATCTCAAGGTCGTATTCATACATCTGCTTGTACCGTTGCTGTTTTACCGGAAGTCCCTGAAGCAGAAATGCCTGAAATCAACCCAGCTGATTTAAAAATTGATACCTATCGTTCATCTGGCGCAGGTGGTCAGCATGTTAATACAACAGATTCTGCTATTCGTATTACCCACATTCCTACGGGCATCGTTGTTGAATGTCAAGATGAGCGATCGCAACATAAAAACAGAGCCAAAGCAATGTCAGTTTTAGCCGCAAGAATTCAAGATGCAGAACTACGTAAGCGCCAACAAGAAGAGGCTTCAACACGTCGAAATCTATTAGGTTCAGGCGATCGTTCAGATAGAATCAGAACATATAATTATCCACAAGGTCGAGTAACCGATCATCGAATTAATTTAACGCTTTACCGTTTAGACGAAGTCATGGAAGGAAAATTAGAGATGCTAATCGATCCGATTGTGCAGGAATATCAGGCCGATCAACTAGCAGCTTTATCGGAACAAGATGAATGACATACTTACAATGGCTTAAAAGTGCCTCTCAAACCTTAACAGATAGTGAAAGCCCAAAGCGAGATGCTGAAATTTTACTGAGTTTTGTTACGCAAAAAACGCGGACATTTTTAATGGCGTTCAGTGAAACATTGCTAACTGATGATGAATTGATTGCTTTATCTGAATGTTTAGAACGCAGGAAAAATGGTGAGCCTATCGCTTATATAACTGGCGAAAAAGAGTTTTGGTCTTTAAAGTTTAATGTTTCTAATGCCACTTTAATACCTAGACCAGATACCGAAAAATTAGTTGAATTAGGTTTAGAGTACCTTCCTAAAGTGCCTTGTGAAGTATTGGATCTTGGCACGGGAACAGGCGCGATAGTTATTGCAATGGCAACCGAACGTCAAGACTGTTTATTTACCGCAATTGAAAAAAATAAAGATGCCCTAATCTTAGCTCAAAAAAATGCTGCCCAAATTGGGGTGAATAATGTTTATTTTTTACAAGGTGATTGGTACAAGCCAATAAAGAATAGAAAGTTTTCAATGATTGTCAGTAACCCTCCTTATATTGAGCCAACAGACATCCACTTATCCCAAGGCGATGTACGCTACGAACCAAGAAGCGCATTGGTTTCTGAAGATGATGGTTTAGCTGATATTAAACTAATTGTACAAGGTGCAACTAAGCACTTAAACCAATATGGGTGGTTACTAATAGAACATGGTTGGAAACAAGGTGAGGCAGTGCAAACTGTTTTTAAACAACACGGATTTCAATTAGTAGAAACCTTCACCGACTACAGTGGTAATGATAGAGTTACCCTTGGTCGCTGGTTTAAACCTTAACTAGGAAAATTTTATGATGCAGCAAAAAAAAGTAAACATTGGTGACATTACTGTCGCTAATGATCTACCCTTTGTACTATTTGGTGGTATGAATGTGCTTGAATCTCGTGATTTGGCGATGAAAATCTGTGAACATTATGTCACCGTTACCAATAAACTAAATATTCCTTATATTTTTAAAGCCTCTTTTGATAAAGCAAATCGCTCATCAATTCATTCCTATCGTGGACCAGGATTAGAAGAAGGGCTAAAAATATTCCAAGAGCTTAAACAACAATTTGGCGTTAAAATTATTACTGATGTACATACTGAAGCACAATGTCAACCCGTTGCTGATGTGGTTGATGTAATTCAATTACCTGCCTTTTTAGCAAGACAAACTGATTTAGTTGTTGCAATGGCTAAAACAGGCGCAGTAATTAATGTCAAAAAACCACAATTTGTTAGTCCAGGGCAGATGGGTAATATTGTTGAAAAATTTGAAGAGGCTGGTAACAATCAAATCATCCTTTGTGATCGTGGTAGCTGTTTTGGTTATGACAACTTAGTGGTTGATATGCTTGGTTTTAACATTATGAAAAAAGCAAGCAAAGGGTCACCAGTTATTTTTGATGTTACTCATGCTCTCCAATGCCGTGATCCTATGGGAGCAGCATCAGGTGGACGTCGTGGCCAAGTAACTGAACTTGCACGCTCGGGCATGGCTGTTGGTATTGCTGGGTTATTTTTAGAATCCCACCCAGATCCAAGTCATGCAAAATGTGATGGACCGTCAGCATTACCACTAGCAAAATTGGAACCTTTCTTAAAACAGATGAAAGCCATTGATGAACTAGTAAAAAGTTTTGATGAAATTGATACTGAACATTAAGAGTTTAATTATTAGCTACAATTAAAAAAACGTTATTTATTATAAAGTAAACGGTATTTTTAGCATATTAATAAAAAAGAGAAACCAAATGTGATTTCTCTTTTTTATTTGGTTATGTGGTCATTTTACGTTATTAATCTTTAGAAATTACTTACTTTTTAATTTTCAATTTTTCAACCACAGTAATAAATATACATAAAAAATGCCATATCCTAAATCATAGGTAGCGTGTTGATATTATAAATAAAATTGGTGATAGACTAAATATTGACACCAAACGTTCATCTAGAACATATTCATTAACATCTTCTAAAATCGTCATAACACATTAAATAATGTGACTTTAATGATTAATACTAACGTAATTTTGTACGTGGGTTGGTCATTTACAATGGGATATTTATACAAAGGTTTATATTTTAGGTGATATTTTTGTAAAAAATATTCAGGATTCTATACCGTCATAAGTTTAAAAAACTCTAAAAAAGCCCGTCATATTATTTTTTACAATAAAAAAAGTTGTGACTTTTATCTAAAAATTAGCATAAAAATCGATCTTTTTAGTGATTATGATCACGATTTAGAGTGTTTAATTTGCTAGATAAAATATGTTTATGCATTATAAAAATACATATTTACCTCATATCTGAATTTAAATATGTTCCTAAATAAAGCTTAGTTTTCAAATATTTAAAATAAAAGTTACTTTGAAGTTCAATTTATTAATAATAATCATATGTTAATAAGTTTTACTGTAAGTTAAATAGCATAATTTCATTATTTTAGGAAAATAAATATGAACATTTATAATGCAAAAATGATAACTAACCGATTAAATCTTTTAACTAAACTTATTTTTTCTTTTTCTGTTTTAATGGGGGTAACTCCAGTTGATGCCGTCTATGAAAATCATTTTTTCGATGATGCTTCATTAACTGGTAATGTCTTTTTTTGGAATCGAGATCGTGAACGCAAAGATATTGATACACATAAGTATGAAAAAAACCTAAGACACACTTCATTCAATACTAATTTGGATTTTAAATCAGGCTATATTGCCGATAGATTGGCTATTGAACTCGGTGGTTATGGTGCTTGGGAAGTGAGTAATGGCGGTAATGGTCATCCAAATGAAATTGGATTTAGTGGATCACATACTCGTTGGATTGAAGATTGGAAAAAAGATGTCAGCGGATTGAGCTTTTATAAAGCACAAGCAAATTTCAAAATTGACGAATTATTTTGGATAAAAGCAGGTTATATTCAGCCATCAGGACAAACATTACTTGCGCCACATTGGAGTTTATTACCGGGTACTTATCGTGGGTTTGAGATAGGTTCAACGCTTGATTTTGATAGCGCTGGAGCATTGTCGATGTCATATATGTGGAGTGATAAATATAAAGCACCTTGGTATAAACGGCTTTATGAATTTAAACAGTGGGGAAAAGGTAAAAAAATTGATTATTTACATTCTGCCGGTTTGAAGTATGACTTTAAAAATGACTTAGTATTAGAAAGTGCATTTGGACAAGCACAAAATTATATGAACCAATTTTTTGGTAAAGTATCTTATAAAATGGAAGTATTTGATAATCCTATGATTATGAGCTACCAATTTTATGGCGCTAAAGATCAATCTCATAAAGGTACAGATGTATATGATGGCTTAGCGTGGTTGCAAGCAGCAACATTAGGCTATCAAGTTGGTGCTATAGGTCTACGATTTGAAGGCGTTTCGGTTAAAGCTGATGGAGAACAGGGATTCTTTTTACAGCGTATGACACCTGATTATGCTTCATCAAATGGTCGTTTAGATATATGGTGGAATTCTCGCTCAGACTTCAATGCTAATGGTGAAAAAGCAGTGTTTGCTGAAGTGACTTATGATTTAAGTCACTTATCTCATTATTTAGCGGGTTGGAAAACAGGTGCGTCTTATGCCTATGGTTGGGATGCAAAACCTAGCACTAATCGTCAATACAATCAAAAACAGCGTTTGATTGAATCTGCATATAACTTTGATTTAGGTTATACCGTGCAAGAAAGTTGGGCAAAAGATACAACCTTCCAATTGCACTATACCAAATATAATAACCATTCAAATATACCGAGCTGGGGTGGTGGATACGGTAATATCTTTCAAGATGAACGGGACATTAAATTTATTGTTACAATTCCATTCACTGTTTTTAGTGCTAAACAAAAATAGGTAAAAAAGATGAAAAAGATTAAGGCAACGATATTAGCAACTTCAATCCTTTCTTTGTTAAATATATGTGCGATTCAATCAGTGCATGCTTCTCAACAAATTGCTGATTTGATTAGTTCTCAACTTAATGTTAAATATGAAGTCGTCGACAATCAAGCAAACGCAAATGGCGTTAACTGTTCAGCTTTAGGTGCTGATTGGGCTTCTTGTAATAACGTAATGATTTCACTTAAAAATACTGGAACAGCCATTAATAATAAAGATTGGGCTATCTATTTTGATAATATCAGAATGATTCTAGCTGTAGACAATGATCAGTTTAAAATCACCCATATTACAGGTGATTTACATAAGCTCGAGCCAACAGAAAAGTTCACTGGTTTTCCTGCTAATACAACGGTGAATATTCCAATTATTGGGGAATATTGGATTGTAAGTGAAAGTGATGTTATGCCACGTTGGTATGTAACTTCAAGTGATGCTAAACCCAAAATTATTGCTAACACTAACACGGATTCTGACAATTTATCGGCATTTGTTGCACCAATAAAACAACAATGGAAAAGAACGGCTGATGATCACAATATTTTAATGACGCCTGCTAACCGTTTTGAATATAACGCCGATATTAATAAATTATCTGAATCATCGTTACGAGGGCAAATTCTACCAACACCAAGCAAACTTACAATAGGTAAAGAGGATGTTACGATTGATCAGCAAGGCGTTAATTTAATTCTTGATGGTTTAAATCAAGATAGTTTAGCTATTCTAAAGGCACAATTTAAAGCATTAAACATAGCTGTGACAGAAAAAGGTTATCAAATAAAAGCAACGATTGATCCTAAACAATTCGAACAAGGAAAAGTAGGATCATATCAATTAGATATTAAAAATGATAAGACATTAATCACCGCTTATGATGAAGCAGGGATTTTTTATGCCATTCAATCCATTTTATCTATCATTCCCGTAAATCATTCAAATTCAATACCAATGCTAAATACTATTGATTCGCCACGTTTTGTTTATCGAGGAATTATGCTTGATATTGGGCGTAATTTTAAATCTAAACAAGCCATATTAAGTTTATTAGATCAAATGGCAAAATATAAAATGAATAAATTTCATTTTCACTTAAGTGACGATGAAGGTTGGCGAATTCAAATTCCTGGATTACCTGAGCTAACCGATATCGGTAGTAAACGCTGTCACGATCTCACGGAGCAAAATTGTTTATTACCACAATTAGGTTCTGGACCTGATAGTAATACAAGTGGATCAGGATTTTTAAGTCGTAATGATTACATTGAAATTGTCAAATATGCAAAAGCACGCTTTATCGAGGTTATTCCTGAAATCGATATGCCTGCACATGCCAGAGCTGCAATAGTATCAATGGAAGCACGTTATAAACGCCTAATGAATGAAGGAAAAGAGCAACAAGCTAATGAGTATCGTTTAGTTGATCCAACCGATACATCCAATACCACAACGGTACAATTTTATAATCGCTTAAGCTATTTGAATCCTTGTCTTGATTCATCTAAACGCTTTGTTAATAAAGTTATCGATGAAATCGCAAAAATGCATATTGAAGCAGGGCAACCGCTTAATACTTGGCATTTTGGTGGTGATGAAGCTAAAAATATCCGTTTAGGTGCAGGTTATCAAGATCTGCAAGCAAAAGAAAAAACTAATATTAAAGGTACTATTGATCAAAGTATTGAAGATCATCCATGGGCTAAATCACAAGCTTGTCAAACTTTTGTGAGAAAAGGCGAAGTGAAAGATATTGAACATCTACCAAGCTATTTTGCCCAACAAGTCAGCACCATTATTAAAGAGCATGGCATCAATCATATGCAAGCATGGCAAGATGGCATGAAACATGCCGAAAATGCCAAATCTTTTGTGGTTGATAAAGTCACAGTTAACTTTTGGGACACATTATATTGGGGGGGATTTGATTCAGTTAATGAATGGACAAATAAAGGTTATCAAGTAATTATCTCTAATCCAGACTATGTTTATTTAGATATGCCATATGAAGTGAATCCAAAAGAAAGTGGTTACTATTGGGCAACACGTTTTAATGATGAGCGTAAAATATTTAGCTTTGCACCGAATAATTTACCTCAGAATGCTGAAACTTCGGTTGACCGAGATGGTAATCCATTTACAGCTAAAGGTACTATGAACTGGTCAGGTGCTTATGGGCTATCAGCACAAATTTGGACTGAAGATATCCGTAGTGATAACAAAATGCAATATATGGCTTTTCCTCGTTTACTAGCGGTTGCTGAAAGGGCTTGGCATCAAGCTGATTGGGAAATGGCTTATCAAAAAGATCGCCAATATCAACAAGGTGAAACACATTATGTAGATAGCAAAGCGTTACATGATGATTGGAATCGCTTTGCTAATTTACTTGGACAAAGAGAGCTAGCTAAACTTGATCTTGCGGGTATAAATTATAGATTACCTATCCCTGGTGCAAAAATTGTAAATGGTAAATTAAACGCCAATATTGTATTTCCGGGATTAAACATTGAATATTCAACAAATAATGGAAAAAATTGGAAACTTTATACTGTTCCAGTGGCAATTAATAAAGATAACACTATCTCTATTCGTAGTATTTCATCAGATCAAAAAAGAACAAGTCGTATAGAAAAGCTAAATTAAGCTTTAAAACACTAATATTCTTATCCGTTTATCGGATAAGAATAAAGCCTAAGAAAGGGAGTTGATGATATTTAATGAAGCGTTTCCATTAGCTCCATTTCGTCAAAATCGTCATCATTCCCATCTTCAAAATAAGTGCCCCAACCATCATAATTGACGTCAAATTGGGTAGTAAGTGTGATGATTTCTGCAATTTGTGCATTTATTATTTCGGCATTGAGTGGGCTTTCGGTAACAATATCAAAAGCGATAACAACATTGCCTGCATTGTCAATATCTTCATCGGGATCGGTTGCTTCATAGCCTAATTTATAGGCTTCTACTGCCACTTTTTCTAATTTATCAAAATTTTGTGATGAAATGTGATGCTCAATGATATAAAGTGCATGAGGATCGCTACCATCTTCTAATAGTTCCTCAATAATTGCGCTAGTATCTTGTTGAGCAAGGCGAATTTGATCTTTCATAATATACCTTTTAGTGGTCATGCAAATTGTGTGGTATATTACACGTTTCAAAATAATTTTCGAGAAAAAAATGATCGTTGATTTACATTCACATACTACGGCATCGGATGGTCTTTTAACACCTAGCGATCTTGTCAAAAGAGCTGTGGATAACCAAATTGCTATTTTGGCTATTACCGATCATGACACCGTTAAAGGTTTACCTGAAGCTCAAAAAACGATTGCTAACGAAAATTTACCTATTAAATTAGCTTGTGGTGTTGAAATATCAACTTCTTGGAAAAACAACGAAATCCATATTGTTGGGTTAAATATTGATATTGCACATCCTGAGTTAACAGCACTGCTATCATCACAAGAACAAGGAAGAATCGATCGAGCGTTGGCTATAAGCCATAAATTAGCTAAAGTTAGTATTGAAAACGCTTATCAACAAGCACAACCTTTTGCAAAAGGAGACATTGTTTCGCGTGCTCATTTTGCAAGATTTTTAGTTGCTAACGGCTATGTTAAAGACATTAAACGCGCCTTTAAAACGTACTTAGGAAAAGGTGGTTATGCTTATGTACCTGCAACATGGTGTAGTATTTCAGATGCAGTTAATGCCATTCATGCGGCAAGAGGACAAGCAGTACTTGCGCATCCAAGTCGCTATGATCTAACTTTAACTAAATTGAAATTATTAATAAGTGAGTTTAAATCTAGTGGTGGTGATGCAATTGAAGTTTCACAAAGCAGGCAAACGCAAGATGATTTACAAAAATTAGCTAAATTAGCCAATGAATTTGAACTATTGGCATCACAAGGATCGGATTTTCATGGTGTTGACACCTATTTAGATTTAGGAAAAACAACCCCACTACCCGGTAGTGTTACACCAATTTGGCATAATTGGAAACTCTAAATAAATCTGGATTAAAATCGATTTATATTCGTGCTTCACTATAAGGTTAACGATATAAAATTTAATCATGCAAATCAGATTAACAATAATATTGATATAGAAGAAAATTATGAGTCAAACTTTTTATATTCATCCAGATAATCCGCAAACTCGATTATTAAATCAAGTTGTCAACATATTAAATGATGGTGGTGTTATAGCTTTTTCGACCGATTCAGGATATTCACTGGGTTGTTTACTAGACAATAAATCGGGTGTTGATCGAATTTGTCAAATTCGTCAACTTGATAAAAATCACAATTTTACCTTGATGTGCCGTGATCTTTCTGAACTATCTAGTTATGCTTTTGTCGATAACGCAACTTTTCGGTTACTAAAAAATAATACCCCGGGTAAATATGTTTTTATTTTACAGGCAAGTAAAGAAGTACCCCGTCGATTGATGAATGAAAAACGCAAAACAATTGGACTAAGAATTCCTGATAATAAAATTGATTTAGCGTTGCTCGAATTATTAGGGCAGCCATTAATGACTGCGACATTAATTTTACCTAATGATGACCAAGCGCAATCCGATCCCGACGAAATAGAAGATAAAATAGGTTATCAGCTTGATGCGATTGTGCACGGTGGTTATATAGGTCAACAACCTACCAGCGTAATTGACTTGACTAATGACTATCCAACAATTATTCGTAAAGGGAGTGGAGATACTAAGCCATTCGAATAAATGTTCATTTTTTATTGTCAATATATCGACAATATAGTTAATAGAAAATTGATACCTGAGAAGGTAACAGCGAGGATTTTATGAAAAATAGCAAATTAGCATTCCCACAACTTGGCAAAAAGACAAATAGCGTTAAAGCAAAGGAAAAGCAACTCTACGAAAAACCAAAAACCTCAAAAGTACCAGCTATTACACGCAAAACATCGGCACATGATAATACTGAAAAACTCCAAAAAGTATTAGCTAATTTAGGTAATGGATCACGCCGAGAGATTGAAGCAATGATTGTGGGCGGTAAAATCAGTGTAGATGGTAAAATTGCCTCATTAGGTGATCGAGTTGATGTAAATGCAAACCCTAAAATTCGTATCAATGGACATTTAGTTCAGCTTAGAAGTAAAGAAAAAGAAGTTTGCCGAGTACTAGCTTATTATAAACCAGAAGGTGAAATTTGTTCACGGAATGATCCTCAAGGACGGGCGACGGTTTTTGAGCGTTTACCTAGATTAAAAAATGCTCGTTGGGTGAACATTGGCAGACTTGATATCAATACATCGGGCTTATTATTATTCACAACTGATGGTGAATTAGCTAATCGATTAATGCATCCACGGCACGAGATTGAGCGTGAATATGCAGTGCGAGTATTTGGTAATGTGGCTGATCAACAAATTAACCAACTTCGTAAAGGGGTGCAACTAGAAGATGGCCCAGCCTCATTTCAATCAATTAAAGCACAAGGTGGTGATGGAATTAACCAATGGTTTAATGTAGTTATAACAGAAGGCCGTAATCGGGAAGTTCGTAGAATGTGGGAAGCTATTGATGTGCAAGTTAGTCGATTGCTACGCATTCGCTATGGCAATATCACTTTACCCAAAGGATTATCACGCGGAACTTGGCTAGAACTTGGTATTGACTCAGTCAATTACTTACGTGAACTAGTCGGTTTGCCACCTGAATCTAAAAGTTTCACCACAAGTTCTTCTTCTGACAAAAGAATAGTAAGACCTAAACGAGTCAAACTTAATCAACAGACTAAAACAACACGGCAAAGAGTAACTCAAAAAGCAACTCGAAAATAACCTTTACCCTGCCCTTAAATAGTTTGTTTAGCTATTTAAGGGTACCAGCATAAAATATAATTCACACCTTTCCTATTTCAAATAAACTGACTTGTCACCCAATAATAATGAGTAACTAGTTAATCAATTTTTAGCAAAAAAAGTTAATAAATTAGAACTAATTTATAATAGACTCACCAACTAGCTTATTAATCAAGCTATATTTAAACAGTTTTCATCTTAATAACAAGATGAACAAGCAAAAAAATAAACTAAAATGAATTGAAAGGAAAATTATGCGTATAATTATAGCTGTTTTTTTTATGTTCTTATTAGCCGCTTGTCATACACGTACAGCAGAAGAAGCTTATAAAGAAGGAAAATATTTAGAAAGCATCAACTTATTGGCGGATAGTATTGAGGATAAGGGTACTGCAAAATTAGGTCAAAAAGACGTACAACGACTACAAAATATCGTCAATAACGTTATGCAACATTATGAAACAACTTTATCAAATGCCAATAATCAGGATTATGCCAAACGAATAGAATGCTACCAAAATTTATTAGCAATGAAACTGCGATTAAGTGATCGCTTTTATAGCCAAGAAATCAGTTTTTTTGATAATAAATATGATTTTACTAAATTACAAGAGAGTATCGCAAAAGAGTACTATGACTATGGTAATTCAATCATAGGAACCGATAGTAAAAGTTATAGAATAAAAGCCGATTTATACAAAAAAGGATTTGAGCAATACAACTATAAAAACATTGAAAGTTTGTATAACAATGCAAATAAAAAATATATGCAACTTGCTGCTAAAGATTATTATGACCAAGGAAAAATGTTAGCACAGCAAGGTAATTATAAAGCTGCTGCGGATGCATTTAATAATGCCTCGGAAGTATATCAGCCTCTTGGCAAGTACAAAGATAGTGACAAACTTTCTATTGAGAATGATAGAAAACACTGTACTCAACAAGCAGAAAATGCTTATGAACAAGCACAACAATTAGCCAGAACAGCAACACGTCGTTATCAATTTCGAGAAGTTGCCCAATATTACGCTTCAGCTGCTTCGGCTTATCGCCAATACGGAGCGTTTCGCGATGCAGATTTCCAAGCAGATAAATATAAAAGAGAAGGGAAAATAAAAGTTTATTATAATTCTTCAGAATTAAAATCTTATGTAACAGATCTATTAAGTAAAGACTTTATAGAATTTGTTATCTACCAACCAGGACAAGCAGATGTCACGATCCGTGTAACGACAAATGTTGAATTTTCTGATCTTGGTAAATCAGTTAACAATGAAACCAAAACCGAAAAAATATTTGATAAATTTATTGAATTCGCTGACGAAAATGGTAATAAAAAGCAAGTTAAAACCTATAAAGATCAGCAGTTTAATTTACAAACTGTGACTCACAGCAATAAATTAACCTTAACCACTGAAATTGAGGCTCATGGAATCTATAGTTACAGTAAATCATTTAACATTGTACAAACGTCAGCAAAACATGATTATATCTACTCTGGCAATGTGCCATCAAATTTACATAATTACAGTAAAGGAACATTGCAAACCAAAGATAGCTTGCTTCGAGCGGCAAAAGACCAGCAATTAACAGAATTAAAAGTATATATTGAAGATATGGTTCGGGATTTATCATATCTATAATTACTATAAATGTCATAACTAAAATTTAACTAAATAAAGACTACTTACTCATTGGTGCTCATTTTTATAAATGAGTGTCCAATGAGTAAATTGAATGTTTTTATTTATTTGCGGAGTTGCTTTAATTCGTCCAATATAAAGAAGTACGGGATGGATTAGATCATATCTAGTCAAAAATTAAAAATGTGTTTGTTTGGGGCAGCGTTGATTAGTAAACACGGTTTTCGGCTAAATGAAACTTGAATCCTTGTTGATGCATGATTTCTCGCAATGTTTATAGTATTAATTACTGTAAACAACACTAGAAATTCCTACAATTAAAAAGTTGCTATATCAGTACTAAATTTCATCTAAAATAAAACGATGTTTGGTTTATCAGAACATCAACTCCATACTTTTTCAATTCAATTATTGAAGTGATAGCTAAAATAGTTGTTTTATCAAATTCATGATAAAATATGGTTTCTTTTAAAAACTTTACAAAAAAAATTAATGCGATGAAAAAAATAAAATACTCTTTGTTGCTAGTTTGCAGCATAACATTGGTCGGTTGTTTTGGTTCAGATACCACTTCGTCTAGCTCTGTTGATCGTATGATTGATAATCCAACACCAAATGAAATAAAAGTGATTATTGATGGAAATGAATTAACCATTCCAGCAAAATCAAGTGTGAATTATACATTTGAATACGGTAAGCATACACTGTCTTACGGTAATCAATCATTAAATTTTATAGCTAAACCTTCAACAACTAATAGTTCAGGATTAATTAATCCTACTCAAAGTAATTATTATTTATTAACAACTTTCTATACAACTTCAAATGTGAGTGATGAAACTTACGATAAGTTGATAGCTAAATATTTAAATTCAGTTCCAGTAATTATTAAAGGTGAACAGCAAGAGCTTGAACTACCAGTTAAAGTTATTAATGATGTTTTTATTGAGCGTCAAAAAGATTTTTGGGATTATTCAGTAGATGAACCTTATCCAGATGAAGTAACTTTACGAGGGAAAGGGCAATTTCAATCTCGAAAAATCAAATTATTCCGAGAAGATGGCTTTATTGAAGCTTTAAAAGCAGAAGGGCTTAATGAAAAAGTTGATTTTATAAATGAACATCCTAAATTTTCTGAGCTTAAAAAATATACTATACCAAATATTCAGCTAGATGCTATTACTTGTAAGAAAGGTCGCGAATTTGTTGAAACGCAGTTAAATGATTGGAATAAGCTTTTTACTCTGACAGGTAAAGATTTGGCATTGTTATACAAACAGTTAACATCGTCTGAAACTTTTCACACGAAACATGCCATCATAACAGAATGTACGAAAGCAGGAGATTCAAATCAAAGCTATCAGTTCGCTACAAGAGAACTTGAGGGGGCATTCGATGAAACTAATCAACTTAATTTTTTTATTACTCAATAAACTAATTTAAGTAAAGGTAAATGTTTAACCGAATCGGTAATAGTTACATCTTCTTTATAATATAAGCGCCATATCTTTCGTCAGTGATAAGGCGTTAGTTTTGTTTTCATGTATATTCTTTATAGCCATTTTTTAAAGCTTCATAAATAAAGTGAGTTGTTCCTACATTAAATTTTTATCACTTCTGATGTTTACAATCTTCATACTAACCTCTAAACTAATTGATGTTCTCAACGGGGTGCCCTAAAGGGCTGAGAATGTTAGATAGGATAACATAACCCGCCGAACCTGAACTGGATCATGCCAGCGGAGGGATTTGAGTTATTGCACTTGCTCAAACCTTTTGTCTTTTATTTGCTATTTTGGAGGCAAAATGTTTTGTAAAAAATTGTTATTATCTTTGGTATTTTCGGTACCTTTTATGGCAAATGCTGCCAACGTAAAACCAACCTTAACTGTTTATAGTTATAATTCCTTTATTTCAGAATGGGGACCAGGAAAAGCAATTGAGAAAGGGTTTGAAGCACAGTGTAACTGTGAACTTGAGATTGTTACATTAGGCGATGGAGTAGCGGTTTTAAATCGAATGCGACTTGAAGGTGATAGAACTAATGCCGATGTAATTTTAGGATTAGACAACAATCTTTTAGAACAGGCAAAACAAGCCAAAATAGTTATACCTCATCAAATCAATAAACCAGATAATTTAAATACCAACTGGTGGGATAGTGATTTTATGCCCTATGATTTTGGTTATTTCGCTTTTATTTATGATCAACAAAAAATCAGTAATCCACCACACAGCATGCATGAGTTAGTAGATAATAAAGTCAACTGGAAAATTATCTATCAAGACCCACGAACCAGTACTCCTGGGTTAGGTTTATTATTTTGGGTGAAAAATATATATGGTGATGATGCCGCATCTGCATGGCAGAAAATAGCAAAAAATACTGTGACAGTGACCAAAGGCTGGGGTGAAGCTTATGGCCTATTTTTAAAAGGCGAAGCTGATTTTGTGCTTAGTTATAGCACTTCGCCAGTTGCACATATTATGAATGATAATGATCATCGTTATGCTGCTGCTATTTTTGACGAAGGGCATTATCGCCAAGTCGAAGTTGCGGGTATTACTAAGTATAGTCAGCATCCCGAATTGGCACGTGCTTTTTTACAATATTTATTAACGCCTGATGTACAACGTCAATTTGCTGAAAAAAATTTCATGTATCCGATTATTAATATAACGTTGCCTGAAGCTTTTCAGCAAATTAAACCAGTCAATAAAGCACTCGAGTTTGATGCTAAGCAAGTTAAAAATAATCAAAAGAGCTGGGTGCGTGAATGGAAATCCACCATTAGTAAATAGTTTTATTCAGTATAATGTTGAAATTAAGAACGTTAATCCCTGGCATTAGTGCTGCAAGCTTGATTTTAGTTGTATTAGGTTCAGCACTATTTGCGCTTTGTTTAGTTGCTTTTGAGTCTAATAATTTAACTGTCTATTTTGATAGTTATTTATTACATGTTATTTGGATAACAATATTTCAAGCAACGTTATCAACATTGCTATCTGTGTTATTGGCAATATTGATGTCTAAAGCCCTATCGATAGTCAATTTTTGGGGTAAAAATCTATTGCTACGCATTATGCCTATCACGTTTATATTTCCTACGTTGGTTGTGGTAACGGGGTTATTATCTGTTTATGGGCAACATGGTTTATTAGCGTCGTTTTGTCATTATTTAGGTTTGCCTTTTGTGATATCCATTTATGGTTTAAAAGGTATTTTATTGGCACATATATTTCTTAATTTCCCTTATGCTTGTTGCTTGTTTTATCAAACCTTAAATAGTGTACCAGCCGAACACAAACAATTAGCTGCTCAATTGAATTTTTCGAGTTTTACTTATTTTAAATTGGTGGAATGGCCACTATTGCGTCGACAGTTGCTACCTATGGCATCGCTAATCTTTATGCTTTGTTTTTCTAGCTTTGCTATTGTATTAGCTCTAGGTGGTGGACCTAAATATACCACACTTGAAGTTGCCATTTATCAATCCATCCGTGAATTTGATTTGATACAAGCCGTGCTTTTAGCATGTTTGCAGTTGGTTTGTTGTGCTTTTTTTATGGGGTTGATGCAAAAGTTTAATTATAGCTATAAATTTAACACTCAATATGTTAAGCAAAGTTATCGTTTACCTGTTTCGTTTAGCTTAATTTTGTCGAGTTTTGTTATTATTGTTATTGGTGCATTATTTATTTTGCTACCCATCATAACTATATTAATAAAAGGTATTTATTTTTTTCAGTGGTCATTTTTTTCAGTGGCCTTTCAACGTGCAGTTATGTTTTCTTTACTAATTGCTTTTGGGTCAGCCGGTATTGCTATGCTACTAGCTTTATTATTACTCTATACAAACAGCCGATTATTGATTTATCGGCAAATAAATTGGAGTAATCGATTAATGTTAATTGGATCGCTGATATTAATTATTCCAAGCATGGTGCTGGCGTCAGGTCTGTTTTTACTGTTATTTTCGTACGCTTATAGTTCGGTCTTTGTTTGTGTTTTGACGATGCTTTGTAACAGTTTAATGGCACTGCCATTTATATTAAAAAACCTTGCTGCACCAATGTATGATGTTACATCACGCTATTGGCACTTAAGCCAGTCACTTAATATTACTGGTTTTTGGCATTTTTATTTAATTGAATATAAAGCACTAAAAAAGTTAATTATCCAAAGTTTTGCCTTTTCAGCAATATTATCATTGGGTGATTTTGGTATTATTGCGTTATTTGGTGGCCAGTCAGTCACAACGTTACCTTATTATTTATATGAGCAAATATCGTATTATCATTATCATGAAAGTGCCGTAACGGCTGCATTATTGCTAATATTATCTTTTAGTTTACTGGTTGTGATAGATTATGATCGAACTGAATCAAATTAATTGTCAATACGATAATTTTAAAATGCATTTTGATATCAAAATTACTGCAAAAGAAAAGGTGGTTATTGTAGGGCCAAGTGGTGCAGGTAAAAGCTCATTGTTAAGCTTGATTGCTGGATTTATTTCACCAAATTCTGGGCAAATTTTACTTAATCATCAAAATATGACTCACACTCAACCAGGAAAGCGGCCTGTTTCGATTTTATTTCAACATAATAATTTATTTGATCATTTAAATGTTGAACAAAATATTGGCTTAGGCATAAAGCCTTGTTTAAAACTAAATACATCGGAACGCCAAACAATAGATGATATGTTAGCTAAAGTTGGTTTAACTGGTTTTAATAATCGTTATCCCGAACAACTTTCAGGTGGTCAGAGTCAACGTGTTGCGTTAGCTCGTTGTTTAATTCAACATCGACCTATTTTATTGTTAGATGAGCCATTTTCAGCTCTCGATCAAGCATTACGCTTTGAGATGTTAGCATTAGTTGATCAAATTTGCGATGAGCTCGATTTGACATTAATGATGGTCTCACACAATCTTAATGATTCGCTTAGTTATTTTTCTCGTTGTTTGGTGGTAGATAATGGACAGATCGTTTTTTATGGTTTACCAAACCAATTAAACCAACCTGAAAATAATCACATTGCAAAGATATTGGGCTTAAATGTTTCAAAAAATTAATAGGTTAGCATTTAATAATTTATATATTTAAATTTAGATATTTAAAGCTTAAGGTTTTATTAATCTACCAAGCATATATTGCAATTTATGATCAATAACAAAGCAAATTAAATATCTATGCTAAACATAAAAGCAACCAACAAATTTAGCTGGTCAGCACTTATCTTTAATATTTTATTTTTTACTTATTTTTCTAGTGCATTACAGTTATATATTTTTCTTTCGGGGCATTCCAATGCAATTGGACTTCGCGATTCAATTATCTATAGTTTGATTTGGCTTATTCCTGTTTTGATTTTTCCTAATTATACAAGAAAGATTGCGACTATATTTGGTCTTATTATCGGCTGTTTGTCTTTGGTTTCAGTCGGTTATTTTGTGATTTATCGACAAGAATTTTCACAAAGTGTATTTTTTGTTATGGCAGAATCAAATTATAGTGAATCGAGCGAATTTGTTCAGCAGTATTTTAGTATTAAATTAGTTATAGTATTGATTATTTATAGTTTAGTGGGTGTTTATCTTTGGAGTAAAGTCAGACCTGTTTATATTAAAACTTCTACTAAATGGATTGTATCACTATTAATAGCTATTTATGCCATAATGCCTGTGTTTATTAGTGTGATAATAAAAAAATCATCTATTGAAAAAGCCGGAACTCATTTACTAACGCGTATGGAAACAACTGTGCCATGGCAACTTATTAATAGTTATTTAGCTTATCGATCTCAACTTAAAAATATGGAAGATATTTTAAATCATTTAGACACTTTACCTCCTGTTGAAAATTTAAAAGATGCTAACGGTAATACGCCTAGGACGTTGGCGTTAGTCATTGGTGAATCAACAACACGTAATAGGATGAGTATTTATGGTTATGGTCGAAATACCACACCTCAAATTGAGCAGTTTAAAAAAGATAATACTGATTTTGTTGTATTTAACGATGTGGTTTCATCAAGACCTTATACTATCGAAATTTTGCAACAAGCGTTAACTTTTGCTGATGAGAAGCATCCCGATTTATACCTTAAAACTCCTTCATTAATAAATCTTATGAAGCAAGCAGGGTATAAAACATTTTGGATCACTAACCAGCAGACCATGACCAAGCGTAATACTATGTTGACTATGTTTTCTAAACAAGCCGATGAACAGTTTTATATGAATAACGATCGTAATCAAAGTTCAAGGCAATATGATGAATCGGTATTTGAGCCTTTCAAAAAAGTGCTAGCTGACAACGCTGAAAAGAAATTTATTGTTATCCATCTGCTTGGTACGCATATGAAATACGAGTTCCGCTATCCAAAAGACGGTAAGTATGACCGTTTTAAAGATAAGGAAAGTATTCCATATCCTCTCGATGACGATAAAGTAGATGTATATAATAGTTATGATAATGCAATAAGTTATAACGATTATGTCACAACAACACTGTTTAATATCTTCAAAAACAGTAAAGAAAATGGTTTTATGTTATATTTTTCAGATCATGGTGAAGATGTTTATCAAACGCCACCGCATAATGTGTTAGGGCGAAACGAGAAGGCACCAACTAAAACTATGTATACTGTGCCATTTATGCTTTGGCAATCGCCAACATGGGTGGCAACGCATCCTAATAACTATCAAGCTTATGTAGATCGAAAATTTAGTACTCAAGATTTGATTCATACTTGGTCTGATTTAGCAGGGTTAAGTTATAACTTATATGTTCCTGAAAAAAGTATTGTTAATCCTAATTTTCATGAATCGATTCGTTGGATTGGCGATCCTTATGACAAGAATGGTCTAATTGATTTTGATAAATTAACTAAGTAATTCCCTTAGGTTGTTTACACAAATATTTAAGGTATAATAGTGTATATTTATACAGTTATATTTGAGTATTGTGAAATCCTCTATGCGAAAAATTATTCATGTCGATATGGATTGTTTTTATGCCGCCGTTGAAATGAGAGACAATCCCCGTTATCGCAATATGCCTATTGCGGTAGGGGGGGATCCTCGTAAACGTGGCGTGGTTGCGACTGCCAATTATTTAGCTCGTCAGTATGGTATACACAGTGCTATGTCAATGGCTCAAGCCATAAAACTTTGTCCTAACCTTAAAATTATAGCGGGTAGGCATGCAGTTTATAAAGAAGTCTCCAAACAGATCCACCAAATATTTAAACGATATACTGAATCTATTGAGGCTTTATCACTCGACGAAGCTTACCTTGATGTAACTGATTGCAAACTTTGTTATGGTTCAGCGACTTTAATTGCTCAAGATATCCGTCAGGCAATTTACAAGGAACTTGAGTTAACTGCATCGGCAGGTGTTGCTCCACTTAAGTTTCTTGCCAAAATAGCCTCTGATATGAATAAACCTAATGGCCAATATGTAATAACACCAGATAACGTTGATAGTTTTATAGAGCAGCTACCGTTAAAAAAAATCCCAGGTGTGGGTAAGGTCACGGAAAAAAAATTAGCCCAATTGGGGCTATTTACATGCAATGATATTGTTAATTATGATGTAACTAAATTAATTACCCAATTCGGTAAATTTGGAAGAATACTATATGAGCGATGTCAAGGTATTGATGATCGTGAAGTGTGTAATGACAGGCAACGTAAATCGGTAGGGGTAGAGCGTACTTTAACTGATGATATTCATAGTTGGGAAGAGTGTTTATTGCAGTTCGATCCATTATTTGATGAAATGGAAAAACGGTTAAGCAAAGTTCGTGCTGATTTATCGATTGCTCGGCAAGGTGTAAAATTTAAGTTTGACGATTTTCAGTTAACTACGCAAGAACATGTGTGGTCTAAATTGGATAAAGCTGATTTAATTGAGCAAGCGCATAAAGTTTGGTTAGAACGGCGTAATGGGCGTGGAGTTCGGTTAATTGGTTTTCATGTAACGTTAATCGATCCGCAAGTTGAAAAGCAGTTGATTTTTCAGTTTTAGCCCTTTTAACCATAAAAATGAGGATGCAGGCAAAGCCTTTAAACATCCTCATAACAAATGATAGCTAGCTAATAATGATTATTTCAAACTTGCACCATTAGTACTAATGACTTTTTTGTACCATTCAAAAGAGTCTTTTTTATAGCGTTTCATACTACCGTTACCTTCATTATCACGGTCAACATAAATTACGCCATAACGTTTTTTCATTTCGCCAGTAGTGAATGATACAACATCAATAATTCCCCAAGCAGTATAACCCATTACATCAACACCATCATAATCTATAGCGGTTTGCATGGCTTTGATATGGGCACCTAAATATTCAATACGTGGTTTATCGTGTATTTGATTACCGTTTTTGAGTTCATCAATTGCACCAAAACCATTTTCGACAATAAATAGCGGTAATTGATATCGATCATACAGACGGTTAAGTGTATAACGTAAACCTTCAGGATCAATTGGCCAACCCCAATCGCTGCTTTTTATATAAGGATTTTCAACCGCATTAGGTAGTGCACCGTTAACTATGTTGTCACGATTATCATTTTTGGCATCAGCTTTAACGACAGTAGACATATAATAGCTAAAGCCAATGTAATCAACCGTACCTTTTTTCAAATAACCTAAATCTTCTTCGGTAATATCAAGTTTATATCCTTCACGCTCAAATTCTTTTAATGCATAAGCTGGATAGTAGCCGCGAACGTGAACATCAGGGAAGAAGAATCGTTGATGCATGGCAATTTCTGAAGCCATCATATCTTCAGGATTACAAGAATATGGATAAATTGGCACATGCGATACCATACAACCAATTTGAAAATCAGGATTAATTTTTTTACCTGCTATTACTGCTTTAGCACTGGCTAACAGTTCATAGTGTGCAACTTGGTACAGAACTTCTTGCGGATTTTCATCAGGTTTAACTTGTACGCCAGAGTTAGTCCAAAAGAAGATAGGATTACTAGTATCCATTTGATTATTGATTTCGTTAAATGTCATCCAGTATTTAACTTTATTTTTATAACGTTCAAAACATGCAGTAGCAAAGCGCTCAAAAAATTCAACAGTCTTACGGTTTCTAAAACCACCATAATGACGAGCAATATGTAAAGGCATTTCAAAATGGGATAATGTGATAACTGGCTCAATGCCGTGAGCTATTAGTTCATCAAAAACATCATCATAAAAGCGAAGACCTTCTTCATTTGGTTCAAGTTCATCACCCTTTGGAAAAATTCGAGTCCACGCGATCGAGGTGCGTAGACATTTAAGACCTAATTCGGCAAAAAGCTTGATATCGTCTTTATAATGATGATAAAAATCAATTGCAGTATGATTTGGATAAAATTTACCCGCTTCGATATCTTGAGTGATTTGTCTTGCAACGCCATGAGCACCTGCGGTCATAACATCAACAACACTTGGGCCTTTACCGCCTTCATTCCAACCGCCTTCAAATTGGTGAGCGGCTAAAGCACCGCCCCATAAAAATGGTTTTTTAGTCATTTTTTATTCCTTGTTATTGCTTAATGTTAAATATGATATCATCAACTGTTACTTGTGTTTTATCGGTTAATGAAATTTGTTGATACTGATCGGTATTAACAATAATAATTGGGGTAATTAATGGATAACCTGCTTGCTTAATTGCCTCAGGATTGAAGCTGATTAGCAAATCACCTTTTTTTACTTTTTGATGTAATTCAACATGATATTCAAACTCATTGTTAGTTAAATTAACTGTATCAATACCCACGTGAATTAACAATTCGACGCCATTATCTAATGTTAACCCAATGGCATGTTTAGAATTTTCAAATACTGCAGTTACCTCGCCATCAAAAGGCGCATAAACGTGATTATCAGTAGGTTCAATTGCAATCCCTTCTCCCATGAGTTTTTGTGAAAAAGCAGGATCGGGCACTTCGCTTAGTGGTAAAGCATGACCTGTCATCGGGCTTGTGATGTCAACTTCATCAAGAAGAATCTTAGGATTATCATCTTCAATATTGATATTTTCTTGACTATTAACTGTATCTTGTATGGTTTCGCCAGTTCCCAAAATTTGGATCAAAACTACTGGTCCTAAAAGAGCAATAAGTGCACCAATCAAGACGCCAATAAATGAACCAGGATTATTTGGGCTAATTGCATTAA
The DNA here is from genome assembly GCF_013346885.1 of Gilliamella sp. ESL0232. Classification (NCBI taxonomy): domain Bacteria; kingdom Pseudomonadati; phylum Pseudomonadota; class Gammaproteobacteria; order Orbales; family Orbaceae; genus Gilliamella; species Gilliamella sp. ESL0232. The sequence continues at coordinate 173,885 of NZ_JAAEDW010000001.1, forward strand.
CGATAGTTAGTGGACCTGGTAAACCAGCGTAAGCAACATAGTGAGGAGCAAAAAATCCTGCCACAATACCACCACAAGATGCAGAAATACAGCCATAAATAAATGGTTTTTTAAAGCGTAAGTTAACACCATAAATAGCAGGTTCGGTTATACCAAATAAGCCAGTGATAAAAGCAGATAATGAAATACCTTTCATCTCTTGGGTTTTGGTTTTTAAATAAAAACCTAATGCTGCACCGACTTGACCAATAACGGCAATGGTTTGGAAAGCTTGGAAAGAATCTTGACCATACTGCTTAAAGTTTTCGACGATAACAGGTGTGATCCCCCAATGTACACCAAAAATAACAAAGACTTGCCAAACAGCACCTATGATTCCGCCTGCAACTGAAGGCGCTAGGCTAACAAACCAATTATAGCCGTTGGCAATGTATTGTGCACCATTTGCTGTTAATGGACCAACAACAAGTAATGTTAAAGGTACCATAATGACAAGGCTAAATAATGGCAATAAAACGGGTTTTATAATGCTATGCAGTCTAGGCTCTAAGAATCGTTCTAAATAAGAAAGTAACCAAACTAAAAAGAGTGGTGGTAAAACGGTTGAAGCATAAGTGGTTTGTGATAGTGCAATACCAAATAGATCAATTTCTTGTCCTTCACTAATTAGTTTTGCAAACTCTGTCCATGTCGGTGATAACAGCGCAGCACAACAAGCAACAGCGATATATAAGTTACAACGAAAATGCTGAGAAGCTGTAATGGCAATAAAGATAGGTAAAAAGAAAAAAGGTGCCCAAGAGATGAAATTGAATACCTCAAAAGTCCCCGTTTTTTCTAGCTCAGGGCAGGCTAATTTAAGTAAAATCAAGATACCTTGCAAAATTCCTGATGCGGCTAAAATATAGACAAACGGGGCGAATACAGCCGACATTGTCGCAATGATGCGATTTAATATGTTGCTATCATTTCCTGCTTCAATTTTGTTATCAGTATTAACTAGCTGAGTAAAAGCGTTATAGACTTTATCAACATGTGTACCAATAACCACTTGGATTTGACCGCCTTTTTCAACAACGGTAATCACACCCGGCAATTTAGCAATGTTTTCTTTTGCATGATCTGGTGTGTGTTGGGTAACAAGGCGAAGGCGTGTTGCACAGCGAGAAACGGTAACAATATTCTTCTCACCACCTAACTCATTTAAAATATCAACAGCTAGCTTGTTATAATCTCTAATTTTTGATGACATCCATAAACTCCTTAAAAGCAATTCAGTAAGATTATTTTATAGACAATTTCAAAATTGTTAATTAACAATTATATTGTTTGTGATCTAGATCGAGTTTTTATATTATTTAATTTAAAACTAAAAATAAGCTGTATAAAATACTACTTCAATTATTGATTAAATTAATAACATAAACAAATGGTTAAATATCAAGAAGTTGCAAAAAAAATCAAACAGATGATTTATCAAAAACAACTGTCCAAAGGCACTCAGCTTGCTAATATTGACGGGTTAATTAATCAATATCAGGTCAGTCGTAGTACAATTGTTAAAGCGCTTAATTGTCTTGAGCGGCAGGGCGTTATTTATCAAGTGCAAGGTAGTGGTATTTTTGTTCGTGAACGTAAAAAAAGAGGCTATCTCAATTTTTTGCAAAGTCATGGTTTTACTGTCGATCTAGAAGATGTTTATGGTTCTTCGACAGTACTTAATGTTGATATCATCAAGCCCAGTGCAAAAGTTAAAGAAAATCTACAATGTGATGATAACGAAGAAGTCTATTTTGTTAAAAGATTGCGCTATTTTGAAGATAAATTATATGGTTTAGAGCAGTCATATTACCGTAAAAAGTTAGTTTGTTACTTAAATAAAGAAATTGTGGAAAACTCAATTTTTAATTACATTCAGGAAAATTATAATATTAATATTGGTTTTTCTGATAAATATTTACAGGTAATAAAACTTGATGAAAAAATGGCGCCATGTTTAGGATTGCAACCTGGCGAACCTGCACTTTGTGTTGAAGAAATATTTTATACCTCGTCAGGTGAACCTTTTGATTTTTCAAAAATCATTTATCATTACGAAAATGCAAGATTTTGTATACAAAATCACTCAAAGTAAGTTTGAATGATGAATTATTAGGAAGATGAATAAGAAATCGATCATTCATCTTCCTTTAATTATTAGCAAATTTAACTGTTAACAATTAAATTTCACCACCAACACCCTTAAACTTTTCAACCAATGCGGCGATCTTTTCAAAGACTCGGTTCTTTTTAATTAAATATTGAGGATTGAGTGGGCTCATTTTTGGTAAAATCTCGTTCAGCTCTGTGCCGTTTTCGGTTGCATATTTTCGCTTTAATGATGATGCAATATAGCGTTTTGTTGCCGCTTCATTTAAATTTTCATCTTCAATTAAGGAATTAAGCTCTACCTGTAACTCTTGCTGCGCATACAAGAAAAACGCATCAATAATCGAGGCTTTATCTGGAATAGCATCAAGATCAGTTTGTTTTATAAACTCAACAACTAGCTCTTCTTTAGCTCGATTTTCTAAGCTTGATCGAATTAATCGCTTAGCATCTTCGACAATGTCCTGTTTGGTTTTTTCTTGTTTATTTTGTTCATAAATTAACTCAAGAATATAATCCAGATTGATCTCTTGCGATTTTAATAGATCAATTTCGAAAACCACATCATCCCAGTCAAATCTTTGCTGATCTTGTTGATTGGCTTCTTTTTCTCGGCGTAGCCAATCACGAATATCATTATAAGTTGAACGATAATTTTGAATTGTGCGGTCAGTCGGTAGTTTAACTGCTTGCATTTTTTGCAGATCTTCATCAGTCACATAATGTTTGTTTTTAAACGCTAAAACTGCCTGCGCATCTGTCATATCTAATTGTTGGAAATCCTTTAATGCAACAAATTCATCATAATTTTGTAATATATTGTCAGCACGTAAGTACTCACCAAATAATTTAACAAACTCTTTTTTATCTTTTTCTTTGATAATTTCATCAGGGCGTGGGAACTTTTCTTGTAACTCGGCAACGATGGCTAGATAGCCATTGTGGAAATTACCTGAATCTTTATCAGTAAACCCTTCCATGTATTCCTTAAAGCTTTTTTCTAACACTACTTCATGAGTATTACTTTTACCAAATGTTATTATTGCATCAATGGTCGCTTGTTCTAAATCACGAAACGCCACAATATTACCAAAGGTTTTGGTGGCATTATAGATACGATTGGTGCGTGAAAAGGCTTGAATTAACCCATGATACCGTAAATTTTTATCAACAAATAAAGTATTAAGCGTTGGCGCATCAAAGCCAGTTAAAAACATACCAACCACAATTAATAAATCAATTTCTTTATTTTTTACTTTTAAAGATAAATCACGATAATAGTTTTGAAATTGATCGCTACTGACATCAAAGTTAGTTTTAAACATCTGATTATAATCTGATATCGCAGAAGCCAAAAACTCTTTAGCACTTTGATTTAAGGCGTCTATTTCAAAACTTTCATCGGCAAAATTACCTTGCGCATCTTGTTCTTCATTAGCAGAATAAGAAAATATCGTGGCTATTTTTAACGGCTGATTTGCACCTTCTTGTAGTTTTTTGAATGATTCATAATAGAGTTTAGCCGCATCTACACTACTCACTGCAAACATGGCATTGAACCCTTTACTTTTGCCCATTAATCGGTGGGTTTTTTGTTTAAAATTATTCAGAATATATTGTGTGATTTGCTCAATACGGTTTGGGTGGAGCAATGCTTTTTTATTTTCAGCAGCGCTGAGTTTTTCAAGATTTTGTTCTTGCTCTATCGATTTAAAATTAGGACGCACATCATTATAGTCAACTTTAAATTTTAGTACCTTTTCGTCACGAATTGCATCGGTTAATACATAAGCGTGCAGTTCACGACCAAAAACATCCGCTGTAGTTTGCGTTCCGATTGCGTTAGTATGCATAATCGGCGTACCAGTAAAACCAAATTGGTAATATTTTTTAAATTTACGCTTTAAGTTTTTTTGAGCTTCGCCAAACTGGGAGCGGTGCGCTTCGTCAAAAATAAATACAACGTGTTTATCATAGATCGCTAAGTTATCGTCGCTTTTGATCAAGTTATTAAGTTTTTGAATGGTAGTAACAATAATTTTATTATCGGTTTTCTCAATATTGCGCTTAAGCCCTGCGGTACTATTTGAACCATTCACACTATCTTTTGAAAATTTTTGATACTCTTTCATGGTTTGATAATCCAGATCTTTACGATCCACCACAAAAAAAACTTTATCAATAAATTCTAGTTCGGTTGCAAGGCGTGCCGTTTTGAAACTGGTTAGTGTCTTACCAGAACCTGTTGTGTGCCAAATAAAACCACCACTTTGTAAGCTACTCCACTTTTTGGCATGATAAGCGCTAATGATTTTCCATAATATACGCTCGGTGGCGGCGATTTGGTAAGGGCGCATAATTAACAATGTGTCATTCACATCGAGCACCGAATAAGTCAATAACACATTTAACAGCGTTCGGCTGGCAAAAAAGGTTGCGGTAAAGTCTTTTAGATCTTTTATTGGCTCGTTTTTAACATTCGCCCAATTCATTGTAAAATCAAAGCTATTTTTGTCACGTTTAGTCGTGTTAGCAAAATAACGTGTATCGGTACCATTTGAAATAACAAACAGTTGTAAATATTTAAATAGTGAATTGTCTTGATTAAAGCTCTCTTTACTATAGCGATGCACTTGATTAAAGGCTTCACGAATAGCAATACCACGTTTTTTTAGTTCAACTTGAACAAGCGGCAAGCCATTAACTAAAATAGTCACATCATAACGATTTGCATAATTGCCAGTTTGCTGAAATTGACGAATAACTTGTAATTTATTATTGGTGACATCTTTTTTATCTAACAGCTTGATATTTTGGATATGACCATCATCAAAAACAAAATCATAAATATGATCGTGGTGGATTTTGCGACTTTTATCGATCATCGATTCATTGGGTTTATCCAAATACTCTAATACAAAACGTTGCCATTCATCATCCGTAAATTGCATTTTGTTTAGTGTTTGCAACTGCTCACGAATATTGGCTAATAACTTTTCATGTGTATTTAAATTCGGTAAGTATTCATAACCTTGTCGAGCTAAATCATGAATAAATTCATTTTCTAAATCCGTTTCAGTCTGATAAACAGCAGCCGATTCTTCAAGTTTGTTGTAGTTATCTAAAATAATGTAGCTATTGGTTTCGGCGATGGGGGTTGTTCTAATTATCATAGTTATTCATCCATAATGTTTCAATTATGTTAAGTTTTAAAGATTCACTAAATTCATTCTCATTAATAATAGAATCGATTATTTCAAGTAGTAAATTATCGTTTATTTTTCCTTCAGCTAACCATACAACAATTTCTTCCATTTCTTGAATAAATTTTTTAACGCAGTATTGATAATTGTTTAATTCTAAAAAATAGGCAGCTAAAGCTAAACTAGAGCGCTTGTTACCATCATTAAATGGGTGAAATTTATTAACAGCATAAATTAAATGTTTGAGTTTTTCTTCAAATGAAGGGTAATAATCATCATTTTGAATATGCTCTAACGCACTATCAAGTAATCCTATTTCACGTTGTCCAGGCATTCCACCACTGTTATCTATGATCCAATCGTGTAATTTAATAGCATGTTTTATATCAAAATAAAATATGGATGGTTTCATCTATCTTTTAACCTTTTGAAAACGGCTAAAGTTTCAGGATCGGATAATCGCTCTTCTAGAGATTTACTTGTTTCTCCCAAAAACTTATCAAAGTCGCTTTGTGGTACGGATTGAATATAGGCTTCTAGTTTATTGTGCAAAGCATCTCGAAAACATAAATCGCGACTAGCCATTTTAGCTCTAGCATCATGTATATGTGGCACTAAATAAGGGTTTTGTGACGCACTTTCGATTAATTTATCCATTTCATCGGTTGTTAATTTTCGCTCAAGCTTTTCTGATGCCTGCTTCATTTCTATCGCTAGTCCATGCTCGAAACTCGCAATAGCATTAAGTACTTCAGCATACATAGTTTGCCTTACACAGTCTTTTTCTGTTAAGGTTAAAATCTTTTTATATTCAGCTGCATTTTCTAAAAAAACAATTTCGTATATTCTATTTGTGTATTTAGCATATTTCCATTTATTAGCATCTAAATAGAGGTTTAAAGCCTCTGTAAACTCTTTTCGATAGTTATACTCTTTGTAAGCTGATGGCAAATAGTCTTCATCGCGTTGATTAATGTATTTAGTATGTCCACCTGATTTTTGAACCATAACGTCAAGGACAATATCAAGGATTTTACTTCTAATTAATTTTGCTTTTTCGCTTTCTGTTACTAACATAGCGATATTAAGGACAGTTCTAAATGAAAATATACCTAAGGACGGGGCTCTTGATATGTCGACGACATTCATGTCGTCGACATACTCCTTGAATGATTTTAATTCTTTACCTTTTATTATTTTATAGCCATTTTTTATAAGCTCATCTTTATGGCTTTCTATATATCTGTCGATTGTTCGTTCATCAATAGTTAAAATTTGCGCTACTTGTGTTTTTGTAAAAAAAGTTTTATCGCACCAACAAATCCCACCTAGTGCAAGCGTTGATTCTATTTTTTCCAGTGCAAAGTTATTATTTAAAATATTTTGCCGGCTAATCGTAGAAGTCGTTAAATCTTTTGTCATTGTGTCTCCACGGAAAAGTTAAGTAATAAATTCCGATAGTACTCGTACTGTTTTTGGCGTAATTCAATCTCACGCGGTAAACCCTCCGTGATTGAGTTGGTGAGCACATCAAATTTATCTAGGATTTCAACAATACGTGCTTGTTCCTTGAGTGGGGGGATGGGGATATTGATATTATCTAAAATAGCTTTAGTTAAACTTGGTCTACCTGATCCTGTATCTAACTTGGTTAGATCTATTGTTTTCATATAATAATAAAAAAATTTAGGGATGATTTCTTCTTCATCTATTTCTGTGTAGTAGATTGTATCAACATTCCAAAATGGTGATTCAAGATAAAAAATATTTGTGATTGAACCTTTACGTGGAATTAGTACTGTCGGTTTATTATATGCATGTGTATTAACATAGCCCATAACTCCTCCCGTACCATAAACAGGAATATCGCCATCACCTAATTTTTTCCAATCTTTACCATTTTTAATTTTCGCAATCTCTCCCAAATTCTTCCACTCAACCTCATCCTCTTGAAAGGTCAACAATTTATCTCGATAATAGTTGTATTGTTTTTTTCGTGTAGTAAGCTCTGCTGTGAGCTCTGCTGTGAGCTCTGCTGTGAGAGCTGTGAATGTGTCTAAAATACGGGCTATTTCGGTTTGAACGTGAAGCGGAGGAATAGGAATAGACGTTTCTTTTGCATTAGACCAATGTCTTTTATATGAAAGCTCTTTATGATAAAAATTCTTAAATGCATAATAAATATATTTTGTATTATCATTTTTAGTTTTAAGAATTTTTATTCCATCAGCACCTTGAATGAAAGAAAAATCGACATATTTTATGTGTTCTGAATGATCACCAAAAATGATATATTCTCCCGATTCAATAGGTTGAATATTCTCATTACTATAACCAGCAATAAATTGTTCACCTTGGTCAATAATAGGAATTTTTCCTGATTTGCTGTATCTATCTTTTTTTACTTTTGATTGTGCTGTTAGTATAGTAGTAACTTCCCCCAGCGTCTTCCACTCAACCTCAACACCTTTTAATAACTCAGTTATATTATTACGTTTAATCATCCCTCAATCTCCGCCACAATTGCGTCAATTTGGGATCGTAAGCTTTCAATTTTTGCTACGGTATCTTTTATTTCGGCATTAAGCTGGGTGATATCAATCACTTCACGGGTATCTTCGGCTTCAACATACGAACTGACGGATAGATTATAGTCATTTTGCGCAATGGTTTGATTATCGACCGATTTAGCAAAATATTCGATATCTTGCTTGCTAGCAAATACTTGCATAATTTCTTGAATATGTTCATCAGTGAGCACATCATTATTGGTCTCTTTTTTAAACAGTTTGCTGGCATCAATAAATTGTGTTGTTTTGGCGGTTTTATTTTTGGCAAGCACCAAAATATTAACCGCAATCGATGTGCCATAAAATAAGTTTGGTGCGAGCGAGATTACGGTTTCAACAAAATCATTATCGACCAAATATTTACGAATTTTTTGTTCTGCACCACCACGATAAAATATCCCCGGAAAGGTAACAATTGCCGCTCGCCCACACTCGGACAAATAACTTAATGCATGCATAATAAAAGCAAAATCAGCTTTGGATTTTGGCGCAAGCACACTAGCAGGTGCATAGCGGTCATCATTGATTAAGGTTGGATCATCACTACCAATCCATTTAATTGAATAAGGTGGATTAGAAACGATTGCATCAAATGGCTTTTCATCACCAAAATGTGGGTTAATTAGCGTGTCACCTAGTGCGATCTCGAATTTATTGTAATTGATATTATGTAAAAACATATTCATTCGAGCAAGGTTATAGGTAGTATGGTTGATTTCTTGACCGAAGAATCCATCCTCAATAATATGATCCTCAAACTGCTTTTTCGCTTGTAACAATAAAGAGCCTGATCCTGCCGCTGGATCATAGATTTTATTGACCTTTTTTTGATTATGTAAGGCTAATTGCGAGATCAGCTTGGACACATTCGGTGGCGTAAAAAACTCGCCTCCTGATTTACCAGCATTCGAGGCATAATTAGAAATCAAATACTCATAAGCATCGCCAAACAGATCGATTTTATTGTCTGCAAAATTACCAAAATCCAGTTCGGCCACACCATTAAGTACTGCCGCTAACCGTTTGTTTTTATCGGCAACTGTATTACCTAATCGGTTACTGGTAGTATCAAAATCGGCAAATAATCCTTTAATATCGCTTTCTGAAGGGTAACCAATGGCTGAGCTTTCAATCGCATTAAAAATATTTGCCAAGTCAGTATTTAAACTTGGATTGGTATTAGCTTCAGCTACAATTTTACAAAATAATTGGCTAGGATAAATAAAATAGCCTTTGGTTTTTATTGCGTCTTTTTTAACTTCATCGTTAATGACATCGTCGGATAAAGTGCTGTAATCGATACTCTCATCGCCACCTTCAATATAATTGGCAAAATTCTCACTAATAAAGCGATAAAACAAAGAACCAAGTACATATTGTTTAAAATCCCAACCATCGACAGCACCACGGACTTCGTCGGCAATTTTCCAAATTTGTCGTTGTAGTTGATCGCGTTGTTGCGTTTCGGTAATTGATTTAGCGTTATTAGATGTCATATTTTTCAAAATTCCTAAATAAAAAATAGGTGCTGCCTAATTAGAAAGTAACTGATTTTTACTTTCATATTAGTCATTTTATAGCTACCTGTTATAGGTGCTATAGCATAGCTGATTTGTTATTATTTTTCCATCTGGGGCGTATATTAAAAACTCAGCCAATGGGTATTTTGAACTTTAAGGTTGGGAAATCTTAAAAAATAACAAAGCAACAAAATCTAAAAACAAAACCCTTTTTTTAGCTATATTTTAAAAGTTAATAAAATCAATAAATTAAATTTATCTCTAAAAAAAGGGTTTTTAAAACCTAAATACCTATTTGCCTTTTTACATACTATATTGATAGTATATTAGCTTCTAGTTCACTGCCGTGTAGGCAGTTTAGAAATATATAAAGATATGTCAGGGAGAGTTAGTGCTTCATGAAGTCTTTTTGTATTACAAACGGTTGAATGAATGGCCGTAATACGTTTATTCAAATTGATAATAATTTTCTTTATGATATTAACGCCATATCACTTGTTGGTGATACGGCGTTAATTTTATTTTATGAAAGTTTATTACAGTAGTTTAACTGACTATTTCCTATAACCAACAATTGATTCCTACACATCATATTAGTTGATTGATCATTATTTTGCCATTTTTGGGGTATCTATCTGCTTTACTAATGTAAAATCTATAGCTAATAATTTTTCTAATCGTGCAAGTATCCAATTATAACGATCTTTTAATGCATCTTCATGCCATTGTTGATTAAATGTTTTTTGATTAAAATCATCTAATACTTTTTGAGAAAGGCGAAATGCAGTCGTGTTATTAGTATGATTACCCTGATATACGATCATTTTGACATTGAAAGGATTATTACTAGCATCAATGTTTTTTTTACCGCTTAATAATGTCAAATTAGCAATACTATGTAACCATCTGTTTTTTACTTCTTCGGTGATATGATTCCATTCTGCAATAGTCTTATATTTTTTAGGTAATATATGTTCAAGGTGCAAGTCATTATTAAGTTTTAATAAAATAGGATTAGATTGATCGGTTAGATCATACTCAATTAAAATCAAAAGAGGTTTAATCCATGCTTCTTTATCAACCATATTAGAAGTTAGCTGAGATATCGCTAATTCATAAATCTTTTCGGAATTTAACTTATTTGAAAAGATTGCTTTTAAATAATTGATATGTTTTTTTTCTTTCAGTGCTTTAATGACATTAAAAGAAGTCTGCTTTACTTGGGATAATGTTTTTCCCGCAATCCAATATAAATAATAAAAGCGTCTTAGTTCAAAAACTAATTCATCAAAATCTTTATAATTTGTTGTAATGGCTGTCATTAATATCGCTTTCCAATAATTACTCCATCTCAAATATTGGAATGAATAAATATTTTTATCTTTTGAACAATATATTTTTTCGTAATAATTAATAACAAATTGTTTTAATGAGGCTATGACTTGATTAGGATCTTGATTTTCGAATAAGTTTTGTAGCTCTTCAGTGAATGATTTTTTTTGATTTGAGCCTAATAAATAATGTGCGTAAATAATAAACAAATCATTTAAACTTATATCGTCACATTGTTTAATGAGCTGCTCCATTTCACGCCAATCAGACATAAAACTATCTTCTTTTAATTTTGAAGTGGCTAAATCATCTTTATATTTTTTATAAAGCTTTTCTAATAAAAAACTTTTTATTAAGTCAGCAGAAGTTAAATCTAAACCTCTATTATTGAGCACCTGAAACAATTTAATAGCAAAATCACGACTGGTACAATCGATACGTATAATTTTAACTTGGTAAAACAAGTAATTAATTAACTCTCCAAGTTTATTTTCAGGTAAAGAATTTAATTTCTCTTTAAAAATTAGTGCGGTATTAATAAATTTAAATTTGGGTTCTTGATCATTTTTAATTTGATATTTATATGGAGGCGGCAATATTTTTGTTGCTCCCTCGTTTAAAATATACGCTTCAAAATCAGATTGATGAGAGCTATGAGTGTGTAATCTTAAACGTGAAGCTCGGCTATTAAAGATTATTGCAGAACGGATAATATCAATGTTTACAGAAAGGGGATTTAAATTATCATGTAGATTAAGATTCGGAAAATAATCACGTATAACGCAAAATAGTATCATTAACGTTGTTAATCTTTGTTGTCCATCGACAACATCAATATAAGGGGAATTAGGTTCATCATAAGAATTTGCTGTAATAACAGAGCCAAGAAAGTAATTTGGTACGTCATTTTCATATGATTCTAAAATATCGTCCCATAACTGTTCAACTTGTTCACTTTCCCATTTATAAGGTCTTTGATACTTTGGTATTTTATAAAGATTTTTTGTATCACCAAATAATTCACTAATCGATAAACTACGGGGTTTAAAAGATTCTTCCATATTTATACCTACTTATATTTCTATTTAATTTAATTTGAAAACATTTGATTATTAGTTATTATTCTAGCAATTTACTTGTTTCATATAAATTAATTATCATGATTAATAATATAAATAAAATTTAAAAGGCTTGATATGATGATTAAATCTTAAAAAAATAAAAGCAATTATTTTACTTTATTGTGGAATTTATCTTACTGATAATAAAAATTTCTAGATAAAACATGAAAACTAAAGCCTCTTTCGAGGCTTTAGTTTTTATAAATATAGAAAAGTAAATTGTTATTACTTTATCCCAAATTCAGACCGATAAGCTTCAACTTGCATTACTTGATCTTTTCGAGCTGGATCTTTATAGAGGTACTGGATTAAATCATCAAGCGTAATAATTGAAATTACATTGCAATGATAAGTTTGTTTAATTTCTTGAATTGCTGACAGTTCACCACGACCTTTTTCTTGACGATCTAGACAAATCAGTACGCCAGCAAGTTTAGATTGGTTATCTGCTAATATTTTCATCGATTCACGAATAGCAGTTCCGGCAGTAATAACATCATCGACCAACATAACGCGTTGTTGATAGATCGAACTACCTACTAAATTACCGCCTTCGCCATGATCTTTTGCTTCTTTACGGTTAAAGCAGTAAGGAATGTCAACATTATGATGTTCAGATAGTGCAACAACGGTTGATGAAACAATAGGAATACCTTTATAGGCTGGACCAAAAATGACATCGTACTCTAAATTAGCATCCATTAGTGCGGCTGCATAAAAACGACCTAATAAAGCCAGATCTTTACCTGTATTAAATAATCCTGCATTAAAGAAATAGGGACTTTTGCGTCCCGATTTCAAGGTGAATTCACCAAACTTTAATGCTTGCCTATTTAATGCAAATTCAATAAATTCACTTTTATATGATTTCATCGATCCTCTCCAATTAATCTTTTAAGGCCTGTTTTTGTGCATCAATAATAGTTTTGATGCCATTTTTTGCTAGCTCTAACAGTTTTAATAATTCGTCATGACTAAAAGGTTCGCCTTCAGCAGTGCCTTGCACTTCAATCATACGACCATCGTCAGTCATAACAACATTCATATCGGTTTCAGCGTTTGAATCTTCTATGTATTCTAAGTCACACACTGCTTGTCCATCGACAATACCGACAGAAACAGCAGCAACTAATGATTTAATTGGATTTTGTTTAATTTTACCATCTGCAACCATTTTGTTGATTGCATCATTTAGTGCTACACAAGCACCAGTAATTGACGCAGTTCGGGTACCACCATCTGCTTGAATAACATCGCAATCTAACGTGATAGTATATTCACCTAATAATTTAAGGTCGATCATTGCACGTAGTGAACGGGCAATAAGGCGTTGAATCTCCATAGTGCGGCCGGTTTGCTTACCTTTAGCCGCTTCACGTTGAGTTCGTGAATGGGTTGCACGAGGTAGCATTCCATACTCAGCAGTTACCCAACCTTGGTTTTGCCCCTTTAAAAAACGTGGCACACCTTCATCAATAGTGGCATTGCAAAGTACTTTAGTTTCACCAAACTCAACTAATACAGAACCTTCTGCATGCTTAGTATAATGACGGGTTATTTTGATAGGGCGGACTTGTTCCGCAGATCGACCTGACGGGCGCATGCAATTCTCCAGATGTTACAATTAAAAAATATCTTTTTTGAGCTAATTATTTAGGGGGACATCAACAAGATAAGGTTGATGTTTAGCCTAAGCTAAGAGCATATTATACAGAATATGTGGTACAATGCCCAGCAAGTTTTTTATAAATTTAGGAAGCAATTATGATTTCCAGTATGACCGCCTATGCCAGAAAGGAGTTAAATCAATCTTGGGGAACCGCCTCATGGGAACTCCGATCAGTTAATCAACGTTATTTAGAAACCTATATCCGCCTACCAGAACAGTTTCGTTCACTTGAACCGATGATACGTGAACGACTCCGTAATCGTCTAACTCGTGGTAAAATCGAATGTAATTTACGTTTTGAATTAGATCCTGCAGCGCAAAATCAAGAACTTTCGTTAAATAAAGATCTTGCTAAGCAAATTTTAAATGCCGCTAATTGGGTTCAAACAGAGCATCAATCAGGACAAGTTAACCCGATTGATGTACTTCGTTGGCCAGGCGTATTGTCGGCAAAAGAACAAAATCTTGACAGCATATCACAAGAAATCCTAGCGTTACTTGATACAGCTATCGACGAGTTTAAAGCTGTTCGAGAACGTGAAGGTAAAGCGCTTAGTGATTTAATTGTTAAACGTTTAGAAGCCATTACCGTAGAAGTGGATAAGATTCGTAATTGGATGCCGCAAATACTTGAATGGCAAAAAGAACGTTTAAAAAGTAAATTGGCTGAAGCTAATATTGAACTGGATCATTCTCGCCTAGAGCAAGAAATAGTGATGGTTGCCCAGCGAATTGATGTTGCCGAAGAGCTTGATCGCCTAATGACACATGTTAAAGAAACTTATTCGATCTTAAAGAAAAACGAAGCGATAGGTCGTCGATTGGATTTTATGATGCAAGAGTTTAATCGAGAAACTAACACTATTGCATCTAAATCAATCAATGCTGATGTGACAGCCAGTGCGATTGAACTCAAAGTACTTATTGAACAAATTCGTGAGCAAGTACAAAATATTGAGTAATCACCTATCTAATGAATAAAGTACTTGGTATTTTAGCTGTCATATTAGCATCTATTTTATGGGGGACAACGGGCACAGCTGCTACATTTGCGCCCTCGCTTTCACCTTTACTCATTGGCTCGCTAGCAATGGGTATTGGTGGCATTTTACAATGTACATTGGCAATATCTAAAATAATCAAAGAACGCCATTTATTAATCAAGCATGTTCACTTACTTATTGTTGGTGCTATTGCTGTTATGATTTATCCTTTAGCTTTTTATAGCTCTATGCGCTTATCGGGTGTAACAATTGGAACAGTAGTTTCTATTGGATCAGCCCCGATCCTTTCAGCCCTCATTGAATATATTAGTCGTGATTTTCGCCTAACTAAACAATGGGTAATAGGAGCAGCCTTTGGTATTTTGGGGATGATTTTACTTGCCTTTTCAGAAGATAATTCCACCACAACGCAATATGAACACACCACTATAGGTATTTTATTAGGATTAATTGCTGGATTTACCTATGCCTTATATTCATGGTCAGCTCGTCAATTAATGTTAAAAGGCATATCAACAAAATCGGCCATGGGGGCAACCTTTGGCTTTGGTGGCATCTTACTCATACCCGTTATGTTACTCACAGGGACTGCATTATTTGACTCACTAACCAATATTGCTGTTTGTATTTATATAGCATTGATCCCCATGTTTATGGGGTATTTATGTTATGGTTATGGTTTATCTAAAATATCGGCTAGTTCGGCTATTACAATCAGCTTATTAGAGCCTGTTATTGCGGCCATATTAGCGATGTTAATTATTGGCGAACAAATGTCATTAGTTGGGTGGTTTGGGGTTATATTGATTTTTCTGTGTCTTATGTTTGTGACCTTATCGAGTATTACAAACTTATCGGCTTCGACATAATAAGGCTACAATACGAAATACTGAACGGAATTAATAGACTTTTGTTTTATTTTGATATTACTAAAAATAGTTCAGTAATTTTAGTTTATAATAAATTAAAATATATATTTTAACTTCATTAAGTTTTACTAATAAGCAATATAACGTGAAAAAATTAGTTGCATTATTTTTATTGTTCATATGTTTCTCAAACCCATCTTATGCTCAAGATTTTCGAGATTTGAGTTTTGACAAATTATACAAAAAAGCGGCAGAAGAAAATAATCCAGAAGCACAATTTTATCTTGGCGTTAGGTACCTTTATGGTATTTCTGTCACAAAAGATGCGCAAAAAGCAATAGAATGGTACGAAAAAGCTGCGGCACAAGGTATTGTATATGCTATGACTAATATCGCTAGCTTATATTATAAAGGTGAAGAAGTTGAACAAGATTACACCAAAGCTTTTGAATGGTTTCAAAAAGCAGCAGAAAAAGACGACGAAGCTCAATTTAATTTAGGGTATATGTACGAAAAAGGCCAAGGTGTTGAACAAAATATAACGAAAGCTTTGGAATGGTATCAAAAAGCGAGCGAAAATGGCAATGTAAATGCTCAATATTCTTTAGGTGATATGTATTTTGATGGTAAAGTTGTTGAACAAGATTATAGTTTAGCTAAAATTTGGTTGGAAAAAGCAGCCGAGAAAAATGATCCTTACGCACAATGGAATCTTGGTGTGATATATTTTAATGGCTATGATGTTAAAAAAGATACCAAAAAAGCGAAAGAATTGTTTAAAAAAGCTTGTGAAAATGGAATTAAGCATGAATTTTGTGAACAAAAATAAAAACGACTTCAGTAAATAAAATTGGGCTAAATTAAAAAGGGCGTTAAGCCCTGATTAACTTAAACGGCAGTATTAATTACAACAATGTCTTTTCTTGAGTGATTTAAAATACCAATAAAGCACAAGGCAAGCTGTACCAGTTGATAACAGATCGGCTGTTGGGGCAGCAACCCAAACACCATCAAAACCCAAAAATAATGGTAAAATATAAAGTGCTGGTAACAAAATCAAAATTTGCCTTGAAAGACTTAATAAAATCGAAATTTTTGCCATACCAATACATTGGAAAAAGCTAGTGGTAACCATTTGAAAGCCAACAAAAATAAAAGAGAGTGTAGTAAATCGTAATGCAATAGCCGAAAGTTGCACTAAATCTTCCTCGGAACTAAAAGCTCGCACCAACATATCTGGAATAAAAAATCCTAACACAAAACCGAGCGAAGTTACAACCGTTGCTACTTTCACAGCATAAAAGAAAGTCTTTTTAACGCGATCATAATTTTTAGCACCATAATTATAACCAATAATAGGTTGCATACCTTGGTTGATACCAATGACAATCATAATCACTAAAGTAATAAGCCGGTTAGCATTAGAAAAAGCAGCAATGGAATCATCGCCCGACACATTAGCAAGTGGAGCATAACGATTAAGTTGCCAGTTAATAAACACTACAACGATTGATGCCGCCATTTGCATTGAAAAAGGCGATAAACCGATTGATATAACCGATTTTGCAATTGAAAAGTCCAACTTAAAATTACGACGATAAAGCTTGATATTACTGTTTTTATTTAAAAAATGTTGCATAACAAATACAAAGCTAATCATCATCGATAACGTCGTTGCCATTGCAGCTCCACGCATCCCCCAGCCTAAACCAATAATAAAAATTGGCGCTAAAATAATATTAGCAATCACACTAACAAACATAGTGACCATTGCCTTAAATGGATAACCACTTGCGCGCATCATATTGTTGTAGTTAAAAGTGAGGGTTAAAAAGATACTACCGGGTAAAAAAATCTGTAAAAATTCTCTGGCATAAACATGGTTAACAGGGCTAGAACCGACAAATCGCAACACGGGATCAATAAAAATAAGCAGCATTGACAGCGTAAAACCACTCAGCAGCGCAGTTAGCATAAACGACGTACCAGCAACTTTTTCGGCCTTGTCGTTTTCACCACGACCTAAAAAAATTGAAATCCGACTGGCCGAACCGATTCCAACTAACATACCAATTGCCGCTGCTAAATTCATCACAGGTAAAATAAGACCAGCAGCACTTAACGCCTCGCGTCCGATCCAATGGCCAATAAAAATGCCATCAATAATATTATAAAGAGTGTTAACAATTGTCCCAATAATGGCAGGTAACGCATATTGCCAAAATAGTGCACTGATTTTTTTATTTTTAAAATCATTATAAACATCAATAGAGTGAGCCATTGCTTTTAATTTTCCGCTGATAAATATTGTAAAAAAGTTTCAGGTAACTATACGTTTCAGTATAGATTTATGCAATTTAACTGTGCTAGTTTAACAGACTGGCAAATTGTTAATAGCACTTTTTCAGCGCTTTGATAAAATAATGTCCTTAATGATTATAGCGATCCAATAGGAACCTCACCAATGAGCGTACAAATAGAAAAGATCATACTGCATAAATTAATTAGAAAAAGCGACACCGAAATTGAACTACAACTTCGTGACTCAATGCTCGACAACGAGCAAGCGGTTGTTAATCTAATTGAAGATATCAACCGCATCTATAATAACAAAAGCAAAGCCTATGGATTATTTAATAGCGAAAGCTTATTTGAACAATCACTAAAAGAACTACGACTAGGCAATCAAGATTTTTTACATTTCAGCCAAGAATCAACCAAACAACTACGCAACGAACTTGCCAAATATCCTTTTGCAGAAGGAGGAACGGTGGTGTTTTGCCAATATCGTTATTTGGCGGTTGAATACTTAATTATTGCGGTGTTAAATAGTTGTTTAAGTATGTTAGTTAATGAAGACTTAGATATTAGCGAAACGCAATATCTAGACATTGACCATGCCGATATTATTGCCCGTATAGACATCACCGAATGGGAAACCCAAGCCGACTCAAAACGATATTTAACCTTTTTAAAAGGACGAGTAGGGCGAAAAGTATCTGACTTTTTTATGGACTACCTAGGTGCTAATGAAGGATTAGATGCGAAAGCACAAAACAAAACACTGGTTAAAGCGGTAGATGATTACTGCCAAGAAATGCAATTTGACAAACAAGACAAAACCAACGCACGTGAAAGCGTCTACAATTACTGTCAAGCTCAATTACAAGCTGGTGAAGAAATTGAACTAAAAAATCTAGCCAACGAACTACCAACAAGTGACGATAACAACTTTATTGAATTTGTCAAAAATAGTGAATACGATTTAGAAGACACATTCCCCGTTGATCGTAGTGCATTGCGCCAACTTAAAAAATTCTCGGGCAGCGGTGGCGGATTAACCTTAAGCTTCGATTCAAATTTGTTAGGTGAACGTATAAAATGGGATCCACAGACTGACTCACTGGTTATTAAAGGTGTACCGCCTAATTTGCGTGATCAGCTACAACGCAATAGCGGCTCGAACTAATTATCCGCTAATCATAAACTAACAACGTTATTAGGACAAAAAATGAAATACATTGGTGCACATGTAAGTGCAGCAGGTGGGGTAGATAACGCCCCGATAAATGCCTATCAAATTGGCGCAACCGCATTTGCGTTATTTACCAAAAATCAACGACAATGGCACGCCAAACCGCTTGAAACAGCCACCATCGACAGCTTTAAAAAACGCTGCGAAAAATATGGTTTTACCAGCAAACAAATTTTGCCACACGATAGTTACCTTATTAATTTAGGACACCCCGATAGTGAACAGCTTGAAAAATCACGCACTGCTTTTTTAGACGAAATGCAACGTTGTGAACAATTAGGATTAACATTACTCAATTTTCACCCCGGAAGCGATCTAAAACAAATATCGGTTGATGAATGCCTAGCACGCATTGCCGAATCGATAAACATTACGCTCGACAAAACACAAAATGTGGTTGCTGTTATTGAAAATACGGCTGGACAAGGCTCTAACTTAGGCTATAAATTTGAACATCTTGCGCAAATCATTGACCAAGTCGAAGACAAAAGCCGAGTTGGAGTTTGCATTGACACTTGCCACGCTTTTGCCGCTGGTTACGATTTACGTACCGAACAAGCTTGCCAAGAAACTTTTGCTGAGTTCGAAAAAATAGTCGGTTTTCAATACTTACGAGGCATGCACTTAAACGATGCTAAAAGCGAATTTGCTAGCCATGTCGATCGCCATCACAGTTTAGGCAAAGGCAATATTGGTGAAACTGCATTTAAATATATTATGCAAGATCCAAGAATTGACGAAATTCCTCTTATCTTAGAAACCATTGATCCTGATATTTGGACGCAAGAAATAAACTGGCTAAAGGAGCAATGTCAATAGTTATTAAAGCGTTACACCTTTTGTTATCGGTGATGTAGATACAATTAAAAATAACACAATTGAAATTAGCAAAGATCCTCGTGTGTTACTAGCAGAAAGTTATGCTGATTATATGGCTGTTGCTAAGGCATGTAGCGGATTTGATCCAGAATGGGAGAAGAAAGGAATATGAAAAAAATAAATGAATTATCATCACAACAATTAATTACCACTATATTTGACCCAGTAAAAGAACTGGATAAAACCATGCCAACGCGCATTACTCAATATATCTTACAGGGTGATGAACTAAATGTATTAGTTGATTTAAATCAATTGTGTCAGTCTTCAAACACGGCTACTAAACTTTATGAGTTACTTCGAAGACCTTGTGACCTTCATTATACAAATATTTGTGATGAACCCAATTCATCCGAAAAAGCAAGAATGGCTTTTTATCAGCGGTGGACTGATGATTATACTTTTGAACAGATAATCCGTTTTGCACGAGTTTTAACGGCGTTATGTAGTAATTTACGTTTTATTAAACTAATTACTCCAGAGTTACCCTCTTGGTTTTTATATCTGTTATATGATGGATTGATTACTACGTTACCGATTTGTTGTGACAATGAAGATCGGATTGATGAGCGAAAAAATTGGTCAATTAAACAATTACATGAGTTGTTAGAGATTGAGGAATCAGGATTAGGTAAAAAGTTATTATTTGCTATATTTGACCGCCAAAATATTACATATCGCAGCTGTTTTCAATATTTCTTTATGATTAATGGTCTATTACCTTATGTTATTGAGCATATCGAATTATTCAAACAATTACCGAATCAAGATATTGCGATATTAGGGCAAGTCGAACAATTAAAATATATTCGAAAACATCCTGAACTAAAAATGCCGCTGCTTGATTTTATTGCTGTGCAGTCATTAAATAGCTCCAAACAAATTAGTCAGCTAGCAACTGAAATGTTACTTAGTTCCCCTGTCGAAATAGTAAAGCCCCATTTACAACGTTTGTTAACTGCTGGCACAGTTAAGCAGCGTAGTCATGCTGCCGCATTACAGGCTAGAATATCCTCCGATCCGACAATCTTACAACAAGCCTTAGCTAACGAAACTAACAAAACGGTCATTGCTGCGATAGAAAGTGCTTTATCACGACTTGAAAGTGCAAATACAGCCGAACAACAAGCAACTTTAATCATTCCTGATTTTGAGCCAATCGATGATGTTGATTTACCCATTATTGCTCGTGATATTTTGCAGCAAAATTATGAAGAACATTTAATAGAAAGTGAAAAAGCGGCACAAAAAGAAGTTGAAGATAACAAAAAATATAACCTTCCATATAATTGGGCAAGAAAATACTATAAAACGTTAAAAACGATTACCTCACAGGATTTAGATGATGTCTATCACTATTTAAATGGTAAGATTGAATATTCGGCGTTACTCAAAAAAATCAATAAAAATATCGATATTAAATTTTTATTAGCCAAAAAAAGGTTACAGAATCTACCTGAATTTACGCTTTTTCATCTATTACGAGTGACTCAATTAGCTGATAAAGATACAGGCGTTTATTATTTCGAAAGATTATTTGAAAAAAATGAATTTATAAAAAAATTAGATCTTAGACAAATTGCAGATGTATTAGTAAAACTCAATTATTCTCAGCATGTGCCCTATGTCGTTGCTGTGCCATTTTTAACCAAAGATACCTATCACGATGTCTATGAAAATGAACCACACAAATTATGGCCATTTTTTGCTGAAAACGAATTTTTGCTTGATGAGGCCTTAGGTTTTGCTCCCAAACAAGAAGCCTTGTCTTATCTTAATGTTGATGTAGAAAGTACCATTAAAATATTACAAACTTTCCCAAATATTCCAACTAAATATGTTGCTTATCTATTTGAATTAGCTTTGGGCGAAAGTAAACAAGTACGCTATGCCGCACAAAACGCTTTAAGTGTGATTACTAATATTCATTGCCAAGTTGAACAAGCTTTAACATCAGCAAAGCAAGAGGTGCGTATTGCCGCCGCTAATTGGTTAGCAGAGTTAGGACAAAAATCTTCAATTAAAGCATTAAATAATGCCTTAAAAAAAGAAAAACGCGAAACTGTACAAGCTGTTTTATTAGTCGCTTTAGAAAAATTAGGCGAAGATATTAGTCAACATCTAACCGTTAAAAAACTATTAACCGATGCACAAAAAGGCTTAAAAGGTAAAAAACCTGCTGATTTTGACTGGTTTGATAAAAATCTAATTCCGCCATTAACATGGAAAAATGGTGATGTAGTTGATCCTCAAATTATTGAATGGTGGGCGTGGTTAGCGGTCAAGTTAAAAGATCCAGCTAATCCATTGTTAATTATTTATAGTCGCTTATTAAGTCAGCAAAGCCAACAGCAATTAGGCGAATTTATTTTACAAAGCTTTATTAAGCAAGATACGCGAATGCCAACGGTGGAAGATGCCGAAGCAAAAGCCAATTCATTAGCCGATAAGCGATTGCAGCGATATATTGGCTACTACCAGCAACACCCTCAATACTACCCTAGTTATGCCAATATTACTTTTGAACAAGTATTTGAAGAGATAAAAAAAGAGGCTTTGGCAGTCTATCTTGGTTCAGCCATTAAAGCGAAAGGATTATTAGCATTAACTAGTGGTATTAAAGGTCATATTGCAGTTTCGTTATTACGTAGTTTTATGAAAGATCATCAACAACGACGAGCGCAAATTGAAGCGATGCTTGAACCGCTTGCTCAAAGTGATGATCCGTTGATCACTCAACTCTTGTTATCGCTTGCCCGCCGTTATCGTGCTGCATCTGTACAAGAAAAAGCCCGCTTATTGGTAGAAAGTATTGCAGAACGCAATGGCTGGACTACTGATGAACTAGCTGATCGCACCATATCTACCGCAGGGCTAGATGATAATGGTGTGTTAACCCTTGATTATGGTGAACGCACATTTACGGCTATTTTTGATGATAAGTTTAAATGGCATTTAAAAAATGCAGATGGTGACGAAATTAAATCCTTACCAGAAGCCCGAAAAAGCGAAGATCAAGCCTTAGTGAAAGAGGCAAAAAAACAGTTTTCCAACAGTAAAAAAGAACTAACGCAATTGCTTAATATGCAAATTACCCGCTTTTATGAAGCTATGTGTACACAGCGTCAATGGCGAGTAGAGGATTGGCAAAAATACTTACAGCCACATCCTATCGTAGGACGGTTTATTCAACGTTTAATCTGGCTTGAATTAGATGAAAATGGACAGATAGTAAACAGCTTTAGACCAACTGAGGATGGTAGCTTAATTACAACTGAAGATGAAGAAATAGAACTAAATGAAGGTAATCGCATTGCCCTTGCCCACTCTGCAGTGTTGCCAAGTGCTATCACAGTAAAATGGCAAGATCATCTTAAAGATTACAAAGTCCCCGAGCTATTTGATCAATTGACTCACTCATTACCAGATATAAGTAAAGTTAAAGATGACATTATTGATGAACGTTTAGGTTGGTTAACTGACAGTTTCACGATACGTGGTATCTTAACCAAATTGGATTATAAGCGTGACAATGTTGAAGATGCAGGTTGTTTTTATGGTTATTATAAGTATTTTGCTAGTCTTAACCTGTATATTAATATTGAATTTAGTGGCAGCATGGTACCAGAAGAAAATATCCCTGTTGCTCTTTTTGACCTCTATTTTAGTAAAAAGCCATGTTTAAAAGATAGACCAATAGCTCTCGATAAATTGCCTCCAGTGTTACTCGCTGAAGGTTATGCTAACTATATGGCGGTTGCAAATGCGTGTAGTGGCTTTGATCCTGATTGGGAAGATAAATTAATATGGTAAAGGATACTGTTGACAATAATGAGCGCAATTTATTAGCGTGTTTTGAGATTTTGCGGGGGTTAGATAAATTGATTCCTGAGCGCATTTGTAAATATATTTTACAAGGTCAAGATCCTCTAGTTTTAGAGGATTTAAATCAATTATCACAAACGTATAATAGTGCAAAGCGAGTTTATGGGCGCCTAGGCTTTCCAGGTGCGACTAATATCATTTATTATTCCACTGAGAAAAAACAACCAATAAAAGCAAGAGCGCTATTTTATCAACAATGGACGGATAACTATACGCCAGAACAGATTATCCGTTTTGGTAAGGTATTGGCAGCAACCTATATTGAAAATATGCAGCAAAGTCGCATTTATTCAGAACAAAAAAATATTGATGTGATCACGCCAAATTTACCATTATGGTTTTTATATCTATTTTTAGATGGATTGGTTTCAACTTTGTTTAGCTATAATCAAAGTGCTGAAAAAATTATTCTTGAACGTCAAAATTGGTCTGTTCAACAATTACATCAATTGCTCGAAATAGAACAAAAAGGGCTAGGGAAACAACTATTATTTGCTATTTTTGACCGTCAACAAACACCAGAATCTTATTTAAAGTGTTTTTATTATGTGTTTATGATTAATGGTTTATTGCCCTATATTTATGAACATCTTGAATGGTTTAAAACCTTGCCTGAACAGGGGCTATCTAGATCTGGTCAATTACAGCAATTACAATATATTGCTAATCAAGACAAACTTAAACAAGATGTGATTGATTTGCTTGTAAAACAATCAACAAGTAATATAAAAGCAATCAGTGAGTTAGCAACAACCTTGTTACTAAGTTTACCTATTGACATAATACAAGCTGAATTACAAGCTTTATTAGATCAAGGAACGCCTAAGCAACGTTGCCATGCGATAAACTTATTAGTTAGATTATCTGTTAATCGCAAGATTTTAGAAGAAGCATTAACTCGTCAGACGAATAAAACCGTAATAAAAACCATCGAAGGGGCTTTATCACGATTAAGTGTCAATGAGGATGCTAAACAGCAAGAAATCGGATTAATTATTCCTCCTTTTGAATCGATCGTTGAAGTTAATTTACCTTCTAAAGCGCGAGATATTTTGCAACAAAACTACCAAGAAATATTAGTCCAACAGCAAAAGAAAGCAGAACAGGAAATTCAATATAACCAAGAATATGGTTACAAAATTACATCTGAACAACAGCGTTATGCGCAATTAAAAACAATTACTGTTACTGATTTAGATGCGATTTTTGATTGTTTAAATGGTAAAGGTGATATCGAACAGGCGGATATAAAAAACAAATTAATTTATGAAGTTATTTTGAATAAAGGACGCTTGCCATCGTTACCTGAATTTAATCTTTACCACTTATTACGTGCGGAAAAAATTTGTCATCCTCAGCCTAATTCCTTTTATTTAGGTTTAAGTTTTTCTCATCATGAAATCTTGTTACGTACTGATTTACGCCAGTTAGTTGAAGTCATGAATAAAATAGATTATGTGCCAGATGCGAAACGTACCATCGCTGCCGCATTTTTAATGAATTATTATTATGAAACCACAGCTGAGGTCGATCCTAATTTAGTTTGGCCATTTTTTGCAGAAAATTCCGTTTATCTTGATGAAGCATTAGGACTACTGCCAAATCAAGAACTGCAAAACAGTGATTATTTTTTTGAGAAAGAGCGAGGGATAAAAATATTAACTTTTTTCCCGAAGTTACTAGCTAAATATGTGACTTATTTACTTGAACTGGCATTAGGTGAAACTCAATCATTACGTTTATTAGCACAAAAAGCATTGAGTATGTTGCCTGATATTCATTACCGAGTGGAAGAGGCATTAATATCAACCAAACAAGCTCAGCGTATTTTAGCTGCCAAGTGGTTGGTAAAATTAGGACAGAAATCATCAATTAAAGCACTGAATAATGCGCTAAACAAAGAGAAATCTGAATCTGTACAAGCAACATTATTAGCTGCGCTTGAAAGTTTAGGTGAAAATATAAACCAATATTTAACGCCAACAAAATTATTAGATGATGCACAAAAAGGCTTAACAGGCAAAAAACCAGCAGATGCCAAATGGCTTGATGAAAACTTAATTCCAGCATTAACTTGGCAAAATGGTAAGGTGGTTGCCCCTCAAATTATCACTTGGTGGATTTGGCTTGCGATAAAATTAAAAGAGCCTGCTAATCCATTATTAATCATTTATACCCGACTTTTAAGCATCAAAAGTCAACACGAATTAGGTGTATTTATTTTACAGGCTTTTATTAAGCAAGACACACTAACGCCAACACTTGAAGAAGCCGAAATAGAGGCAAACTTAAATGCAAAACAGCGTTTGAAAGATTATTTAAATTATGCAAAGCGCTATCCCGAGTATTATGGTCAATATGAAAATATGATTTTAAGCGAAGCATTCGAAATGATAAAGCAAGAAGTGCTTTCCCGTTTGATTGGTTCAGCTATTAAATCAAAGGGTATATTATCACTAATTGGTGGCATACAAGGTAATACTGCCGTATCGATAATAAAAAACTATATTAAAAACTATCAAATCAGGCGTGGACAAATTGAAGCCATGCTTGAATCAATAGCCGTTAGTGATGATCCGCTTATTATTCAATTTTTATTATCAATTGCACGTCGTTATCGAACGCCGTCCGTGCAAAAAAAAGCAAAATTATTGATTAACCAAATTGCTGAGCAAAAACAGTGGACGGCTGATGAACTGGCTGATCGCACCATTCCAACAGCAGGTTTAGATGAATCGGGCGTACTGAGCCTTGATTATGGTGAGCGAATTTTTACAGCCACATTAGATGATAAATTTAAATTTGTATTAAAAAACGCCGAAGGTAAAGAAATTAAAACACTCCCCGAAGCAAGAAAATCTGAAGATGAAACACTAGTTAAAGAAGCAAAAAAACAATTTAATAATAGTAAAAAAGAGCTGAAACAATTAATTGAATTACAAATAATGCGGCTATACGAAGCTATGTGTTTGCAACGACGTTGGTCTGTTTTAGAGTGGCAAGAATATCTCTATAACCATCCCATTATGAATCGATTAATTCAACATTTAGTATGGCTCGAAGTGAATGAATCAGGGGTAATTATAAAGAGTTTTCGTCCAACCGAAGATGGCAGTTTAATTGATTTAAACGATGACGAGATTGCGCTTAACAAACTAAACTATATTACTGTTGCACATAGTGCATTGTTAACTGAAGAAGTTGTGAAAACATGGCAAAAACATCTTACAGATTACAAAGTTTCGCTACTACTTACACAATTTAACCATTCGTTGCCTGATGTTAGCCATGTTGAAGATAATATTATTGATGATCGTAAAGGGTGGCTAACAGACAGTTTTACAATACGAAATATATTAATTAAACAAGGGTATAAGCGAGAAGACATTGAAGACGGTGCTTGCTTTTACGGCTATTATAAATATTTTAGCGAGCTTGAGCTTTATATCAATATTGAATTTAGTGGTAGCTATGTGCCAGAAGAGAATATTCCCGTTATACTTTACAATCTATATTTTAGTAAAAAGCAAGGGAAAAACGGTAATGCAATTGATATCAACGATGTGCCGCCAGTATTACTAGCAGAAGCTTATGCTGATTATATGGCTGTTGCTAATGCCTCAAGCGGTTTTGATCCAGAGTGGGAGAAGAAAGGGTTATGGTAAAACAAACACAAGCCATTCGCTTAAGTGCAGAACAACGTTATGCTAAAGAGTTAAATAAGTTGCTGAAATTGGATAGTAATAACAATAAACCTCAAGGCTGGCAGTTATCACCAAAATCGGTACGAACGTTTATTTTAGGTAATGAAGAAATTGGCATCAGCCGCAAATTTTTTGGTGACGATCCTCTTGTTGATCGAGCAATAGTCTCTTTGCTTGGTAAACAAGGTTTAATGTTAGTTGGCGAACCTGGTACGGCTAAATCGATGTTATCTGAACTGCTAGCTGCAGCAATCAGTGGTGATTCAAACCTAACTATTCAAGGTACGGCAGGGACAAATGAGGATCATATCAGATATTCTTGGAATTATGCTTTATTATTAGCAGAAGGACCAACTGAACGAGCATTAGTTGGTTCGCCAATTTACCACGGTATGCAGCAAGGTAAAATTGTGCGCTTTGAAGAAATAACACGTTGTCCTCCTGAAATTCAAGACGTACTTGTGTCATTGATGTCAGAAAAGCAAATGATGATTCCAGAAATGGGACAACATGCTAAAATTAGCGCTCGACCAGGTTTTAATCTTATTGGTACGGCAAATTTAAAAGATCGCGGTGTACATGAGATGTCGGCTGCATTAAAACGTCGCTTTAATTTTGAAACCGTTAACCCAATTACTGATAAAAACTTTGAAATAGAATTAATTAAAATGCAACTTAACCAGGAATTAGGTGAACTAAAATCGCAGATCATTATTCCAGTCGATGTCATTGAACTATTAGTAACAACGTTTCAAGAGTTAAGACAGGGGCAAACACAAGCAGGCACTAATCTGAAAACACCTGATGCGGTGATGTCAACAGCAGAAGCTGTCAATATTGTTTATGCCTCAGCATTAGATGCCTATTATTTTGATGAGGGCACCCTTGAGGGTGGACATATTGCTAAACAGCTTATTGGTGTAGTTTTAAAAGACAATGCTGATGATATTAAACGAATTCAATTTTATATGGATAATGTGGTGCGAGAAAGAGCCAAAAACTCATCAGTATGGCATTCATTCTACCAGGTGTCTAAAAAATTCTGGAAATAATAAATAGATAATCATTATGGGAAGCTCACCATTACCACAACGTCTACAAAATGCTTTGATATGTCGAGATGCATTACAACAAGCACAGATCTATTTTGCTCCAGTACGCCATCATAGTCCTGCTTGTAGTTATGCTTTGCGACAGTTGATTACTCAAATTAAACCGACTCATATTTTGATTGAAGCACCTGCTAGCTTTTCAGAAAAACTTGAGGAACTACTAAATAATAAGACAGAGCCACCCATTGCTATACTTTGTCAAACAGATCTTCAAGTAGACGAAGTTGTCTTTCAGAAGAATGAAGAATATAGTGAAGAATATAAAGAGGATGATAAGACTAACTCGCCATCGCATCAAATTACTCGCTCCGTATTTTATCCATTTTGTAGTTACTCACCAGAGTGGCAAGCAATGCAATTGGCAAAACAATACAATGCAAAAATTCAATTTATTGATCTGCCTTGGGCAGAACAAGTTACTCAAGAATTCACATCATTGCAGAGCAAATCATTACTTTCTGAAACCTATCTAAAGCATAGCCAATATATTACTCAATTGGCTAAGAAATTACATTGCCGTGATCATGACGAAGTTTGGGAGCATTTATTTGAATTAAGAAATTTTACCGATCTTGCTGATTGGCAAACATTTTTTGAAGATACGTTTATTTGGTGTGCAATGGCGAGGCTTGATTACGATTCATCATCACTTGAAGCTGAAGGATCGAGCCAACGAGAACAGCACATGTTAACCGCAATTGGGCGATTAAAAAAATCGACCCCCGATGCAAAAATTGTGGTGGTCACAGGCGGATTTCATACTTTAGCATTATTTGAAGGATTATGGCAAAACAAGCTTCTATTACCCAAACGAACCGATATTACCCGATTTAATCGACAGCAGAAAAGTGGCGACAGGGATCGAACTTGGCTTATTCGTTATAGTTTTGATCGCCTTGATGCATTAAATGGTTATACAGCAGGGATGAATTCTCCTGCTTATTACCAAAAATCTTGGCAATCAATGCTAGCTTATGAACAAAATTCTAACCAACCGCAAACAACCCAATGTTATCGAAAAACACAATTGATTGATTTTTTATCGATTATTACTGATAAATTAAGAAAAAAGCAAAATTGTAGTGATGCAATTGGTTTTATCCCTTTAAAGTCGGCGATTGAACAAGCCTGTTTATTAGCTGAACTTCGAGGTCATTATGGTCCAGGTCGTTATGATCTGCTTGATGGTATTCAATCTGCTTTTATCAAAGGAAGTATTCACGATGTACGCAGTGATTTTTGGCAAATAGTTTATCGTAGCTTATCAGGAAATCAATTAGGACAAATTCCTAATGATATAGCCTCACCACCACTTGTTAATGAAGTTTATTCAACACTTAAAAAATACCGTTTTAAGCTCGACGACACATTGCCTAAAACTACCCATATTGATATTTACCGTAACCCAGAACATCGGCAACGAAGTCGATTTTTACACCTACTTGCCTTTCTGGACGTTGGATTTGCTAATCGTCTTGACGGACCAAATTATCAATATGGAACAAGGTTAACCATTATGTTTGAAGATTGGCAATATTTATGGACTCCAATGGTTGAAGCTAGGTTAATTGAGCTGTCAGAGCAAGGCACGCAACTTGAACAGATTGCTATACAAAAACTACAACAGTCAATAGAGCAATTAACAGAAGATGGAATGGCACAATCTTGTTTGTGTGCAGTAAAAGGGGTGATACAAGCGGCGTTAATGGGATTACAAACCTATTTCTCTCAATTATTAGTTAAATTATCATCATTCTTAGAAGTTGACAGTAATTTATTGTCATTAGTGGATTGTGGGCATCGTTTACTCTATTTATGGCAAGGTCGGGACTTTTTAGCACTTAATGTCAGTTCAACTTTGTTAGCATTGCTAGCTAAAGTACCAAAACAAGCCTTTTTCTTACTTGATACATTAAAACAATCCGATACAGAGCAACAGCAAGAAAATTTAAAAACATTATTATTATTTAGAAATTTAATAAATAATCTACCAGATAAGCTAGATGTGAAAAAGTTGAAACAGGATTTTTACCTGAATTTACATCGTTTACAACCGTTATTAAGCGAGGCGCCATTGATTCGGGGCGCTATTGATAGTATTGCTTATTTGGACTCTCAAATTAGCCAATCAGAATTTGACCACAAAATAAAAATGGCTTTTGAGTTAGGATCCCAATATGAACAGGCAAGTAGCTATTTTATGGGGATAATGCAATGTGCACCCGAATTAATTATCCACTCTTCACAATTATTAACAAGCCTTGATGAATTATTAGCAAATTGGAAACAAGATCAATTTATCGAAATACTTCCTGATTTACGACTTGCATTTACGCAACTCACACCGAAACAAAATGCGATAATTGCCGAAAAAATTTCTAAAAAATATAGTGCTGAAAAAGAAGATATGAGTATTGAGCAATATAGATTTAGTGAAGAAGAATTGCAAAAAACACTTTCTTTGGAATTATCTATCTCCCAATATATTCATCAACAACAACTACAAGATTGGTTTAAACAGTAAGGATTTAGCATGATCGGCAATAAAAAAATCATTGATAAAAAAAATGTTGCTCATGTTAAGCGATGGCGATTGATATTAGGAAAATATGCAGATGGACACCTTAATCAGGCGACATTTAACCAACATGATCATAACTTAGAACAAACATTAAATTATCTTTATCAGCATGAATACCGCAAGCGAGGTTTAAAAATAGGTGATGAAGATAGTAGGGATAGTGTTAGAAAAAAGATTTCACCTGGTGGCAATGAAAATTCTGTATTTAACACAGTAAATTGGCTCAATAAAACGCGAAAACTGTTCCCTAAAAGTACATTTGAACGCATGCAACAGCAGGCGATTGCCCGTTATCAACTGCAAGGAATTTTAAACGATCCTAATGTTATTAAAGCGTTAGAGCCGAATTTGAACTCTGTGCGTTTATTAATGAATTTAAGAGGGCAATTAAAAAGTGAAGTCTATTTGGCAGTTAAAGAGCTGATTCAAAACGTTGTTGATGAAATTTTACAAAAAATCAAATCCGATTTTGTTAATGCCTTGATAGGTAAAAGGAATCGATTTCGTCGTTCCAAAATACGTTGTAACCAAAATTTTGACTGGCGTGCAACAATTAAGGCTAATTTGAAACATTTTGATCAACAAAAACAACAAATGATTATTGAAAATGCGATTTTTAACTCCCGTGCAAACAAACAATTACCTTGGGATATTATTTTATGTGTTGATCAAAGCGCCTCAATGGATAGTTCAATTATCTATTCTGCTGTTTGTGCTAGCATTATGGCTAAATTACCTTCTGTTAATTTACATTTATTTGTTTTTGACACTCAAATTGTTGATCTGTCTCACTTAGCCCATGATCCTGTGGAAGTTTTAATGACAGTTCAGTTAGGGGGGGGAACTGATATTGCCAAAGCGCTCAATTATGCTGAACAAAAAATTAAAAATCCACAACGAACAATTGTGGTATTAATTAGTGATTTTTGTGAGGGAGGAGCATTAATTCACCTTTATGCAACTGTTTCAAGAATGAACAGCAATAGAGTCAAAATGTTAGGTTTAGCAGCGCTAGATGATAATGCTGATCCTGTTTATGATTTGCAAATATCGCAGCAATTAGCTAACCGTGGTATGCAAATTGCGGCATTAACACCAGAACACTTTGCTGCTTGGCTAGCTGAGGTTATGCAATGAGTTGGCAACATATCTATTTAAACTATGATCAAGAGTCATTGGCACTTTATGCCAATATTGGCTTAGTTCGCCGTGCTCGTAAAGATATCGAGGCTAACAAAGTAAAATTAATTGAAAAAAACAATGAAGATTATTTAGAATTCAATGCAGACGGTCAGCAAGTTAGATTACCTGCTCAAGGTATTCAAGCCGCAAGTTGCAATTGTCTTGCTCACGGGCATTGTAAGCACATTATATCGGCTGTTTTATGGCTACAATCAAATGCTTCGTTGTTAGAACATTCTATTACCGATAGCAATAAAATTGATGATGAAAATCAAATTAAGTCGCTAGATCAATCTAATGATTTGCATAAATCTGATAATAAAATAAGTACAAAACAGCTTGAAACAATAAGACCTTTAGCTAACGTGTTAACTGAATTATTGTCATTAGATGCCTCCAAACTTTTAAAAAAAGCAGGAAAAAACAATATTTTTAAAGCTTATCAATTTGCGTGTAGTTGGCAAAAAAATCATTTAGTTACGATAGAATACCAAGATTCACAAATACGAATTATTGTACCAGAAAGCGATACACCTATTATTTATATGGCGGGTACTGGCTTTGATGGAATGATTTCAACTTTCTGTACAAACCAAAAAATGGCAATACATTTAGCAGCTATTGCTTATCTATTTGAAAAAAACAACAAAACATGGCCGTGGCCAATCCAATATCGACAAAGCATAACACATGAAAGTGATCAGCTTTCTGCTGATGAAATTACTTTGATTAAACAGATTCAACAGCATATTTGTAATCTTATCAATCAAGGTTTATCTCATGTGAGTCATAATCAAGCTGATCAATTACAATTACTTAATATGTCAGCAAGATCTCAAGGATTACCTCGTCTGGCTGCAATGCTTCGGCATCTTAGTCAATTGGTTGAGTTACTTGCCAAACGGCATTTTGCGGTTGAAGAACAAGATATACTTCTTTTTTTAGGGCAGATACAAGCCTATACCGAAATGCTATTACATCATCAAGGTGAACAACTTTTTAAATTGCGAGGTAGGATAAAACGCCAATATAAAACAGAATCACAGCCCCTTGAGCTATTACCATTAGGCGGTCGTTGGTGGCAAAGTAAAACAGGTGCCATTGGTGCAACTTTCTACTTTTGGGATATTGAAAAACAACAATACCAAGAAACAACATTAGCCAGATCCTATAAAAACGATATCAATTTTAATCGCACAATGATTTGGAACAGTATGTCAATATGGCAAACATTTCCTTATATGTTGATGCAAAAATCAATAAAGCTTCATCACCCTCGTTTATCAGATACTGGCGAATTGGCGATTCATGGTTCAACTGTTACTTTACAAGAAACAGGGTGGAATGATAACAATTATCAGGATTTTAGATCAAAAGCGGGATTTGAAAATTGGTCAATGCTGAGCGACTATTTACAAGATAATCATTTAGATGATTCACCTCTTAATGAGATGTTAATTCTTCATATAGCAAGCTCAAATAAACCTTATTTAGATGAAATTCGACAAAATTTAGTTTGGCAAGTAAATGATAATGATGGAAATAGCCTTTTTTTATGTCTCTTTTGGGATGAATATGAAAAATTACGTATCGATGTTTTAAAGAATTTTTTAGAAACCAACAATCACCCCTTAACCGTATTTGTCAATTGTGTAAAAAATGACAACTTTTTGGATTTAGAGCCTTTTGCATTGCTTTACAAAGAGCAACTAACAGGAGATATCAAAACATTAAACCTTGATTTTGAAGACTTCTGTCATAAAAGTAAAAAAAATAATTCTAAACAAAATGTTATTATAAATAATTATTTAGCGCATAAAAAGCATCTAGGCGAAAATCACTATATGACGGATTCACTTTCAACCTTAATTATTCAACCACTTTTAACGATACTTGAGAGTATGGTATGTTCTGGAAGACTTGAATTATTCACTGATCAAAAACAGCAATTAATTGCGATCCAATATGATTGTGATACTCTAGGATTAAACACATTAAGTACCGTTTTAAATAAAATTCTCAGTCAACAACAAATAGCAATAACACATATCTTACAAGCAGTTTACTTGTGTTATCTTTTAAAAAAGACAAACTACCAATTACCAATACAACTGAAAGATTTATGATATAAATACCTTATCGCTATTACATAACTCTAGTAGAAAATAATATTGCGTATTTTTGCGTTTATTATTCAGTAGAGTGTTATATTCTTTTATGCTAAATAAAGTTTTTAAATGTTATAAGACTAATATTCCAGTGTGATCGTAAGGTTCGTTTGGTACTATAAATAATACATAATTAGAATTATTTTAAAGGGTAACAAGCACTGATAAGACTTGTTAACAGGTCTTTAAGGTGTTATATTTAATATGCATAACAAAACAAGGGTATATGATCATGCCTAATATTATTTTGAGTGATACAACTGCAAGTATCAGTGAATTAAAAAAAAATCCAATGGCAACAGTGAATGCAGGACAAGGTTTGCCAGTTGCAATTTTAAATAGAAATCAACCTACATTTTATTGTGTTCCAGCCGAACTTTACGAAAAAATGCTTGATATGATTGATGATCAAGAATTAATTGCATTAGTTAAAGAGCGAGAAAAACAAAAGCTCGTTGATATTGATTTGGAAAGTTTTTTATGAAATACACCATCAAGTTTAGAAAGGATGCAGAAAAAGAATGGAAAAAACTTGATCGAACAATACAACAACAATTTGCAAAAAAACTACTAAAATGTAAAGAAAACCCTCATATACCAAGTAACAAGCTACGAGGAATCGTTAATTGTTACAAAATAAAATTAAAGGCATCTGGGTATCGATTGGTTTATCAAGTTCAAGATAATGTGCTAATTATTATTGTTGTCGTTATAGGAAAAAGAGAGCGTAATGAAGTTTATAACCAAGCGAGTAATCGATTGAAATAATTTAAATATCGTCATATTTTAGTTCAATTTTAATGACAACTATATCTTTTCAATGACATCACCACATAATCATAATATATAATAACTTTCATTCTGTAGAGAAACATATTTAACTAAAATTATTATAGTAAAATACTTAGAATTTTTACGTTAGGTCATTTTTTTTGATTTATTGCTACATTTAATATGATTAGTTGGCTTGATAGTAATCAAAAAATAATATGCTGGTATTTATGTGTACATAACATTTTTAATATGAAAGAATTTACATGATAGATTTTAGGTTAAAATCTCTTGAAAGAAAACATGCCGGGGCTAATTTTTGAGTTCGTTATACCTCCTTTTAAAGATTATTGTTGGAATGAAACGTCAAAGTATCTGGCAGAAAACCCATTTAACTTTATTGAAAGTATTATATATAACAATGTACCTAAGTATCAAAACCATGGGCATTGGGGGAAAACGGAAGTTAATAAAAAACAGTGGTTCTTAATAAAATCATCATTAATCAAGCTTAAACAGAAGCTTGATCACTCTCTAAATCTAATAGAACTTGAACATGACTTATACGATTTTAAGTTTATTTTTGATAATGATTTGCAAGAAATGACAAATAATTTTTACAAATATAAATCTTCTTTTTCACAGATGATTGGTGATTTTATAACATGGATTGATGATAATATACAAAAATACGGTTCAATTTATATTTTGGGTATATAACATTATTTATCAATAAAAGAATAAATGAATTAATTCTCAAATGCTAGTAATGTGGTTTAAAGGTCAATTCCCTTATTAAACCATTTAATGTTCCAATTCACTTGCAAGCATGACAACCTCAGGCAAAATATCCAAAATCAAAGCCAATTGTTGCATAACTAACAGATCATTATTTGTTTTATCATCATCAATTGAAACAGCCGAAATAGTTTCGATATAATCGGTGACGGATTTTTTAATAGCTTGGTATTCACCGTCGATCTTTTTAATGCTTAATAGATTAATAATATAGACTGACAAATCATCAAATAGATCGAAAGTCTGTTTTGAAAGAGGTTTATCGCGATGCGCACCTAAAGTCGAAAGATAGCTAATCAACGTATGATTAAGTGTTAACAAACGAAATCCCTGATCGATAACAACTGGATTCATATGCGGCTCTTTAGTCATCAAACTAATTAATGACGACAAATCTGCATTACTATCATGCGCCGCACGCCTAGCTAAACGATACATAACATCATTAGTTTTACCAGTCAAATACTGACGACCAATTAACGCTAAGTAATGGCTATCGTCATGGCAAACACGATCCACTAATTTAGGTAGATTTCTAAACTTCCAGTCAGGCCAAATAAAGCTCACAGCAAACCATGCAATAAAACAACCAATTAACGTTGCAATAATACGTGCGACCGCAACTTGAATACTACTTTCGCCAATTAAACTGAAACTAAAAAACACCAGTAACGTAATAAACGCAGTAGCGTAAGCATATTGTGAATTTTTAAATAGAAAAAACAGCCAACCAGTGATAATAATCAACACCAACTGCTCAGGAACACTTGGAAATAAAAACGTCAACGGAATACCTACAATAATCCCTAGAATGGTACCGATTACGCGTAATTTTAACCGATATTTTGTAGTTGAATAGTTAGGTTGACACACAAACAAACTGGTTAAAATAATCCAATATCCATGCTGTAAATCGGAAAAATGAATCACCATATAACCAACAAAAAACACCACACACATACGAATTGCATGACGAAATAGTGCCGATTTTATGGTTAAATTGTTTCTAATCTTGGCAAAAATAGCATAAAAGCTGGTTAGTTCTTCATCGATTAACTGATTATCTTCTTCTGCTTTTGGCAAATGTTGCTCGGTATCAATATTAGCAAGTAACAGATCGATAGAAAGCAAATTTTGATGTAAACTCTTAAGAGCTTTAATCATCAGCATATCGCTTTTATGACTAGCATGATATTGATTAATAGCTTCTTCAAGATACGAAAAATAACGTGAAAACAGCGGATCATGTTGATAAGTTTGATTTAACTTAATTGTCATTGCCAATTGCGCACAAGCTTTCGCTTGCAAATTTAAAATACGAGCAAATCTAAATAAAATATCACTATGTTTAAAATGCACACTAAGCGCTTGATAATGTCCATGCGCTGAACTTGCTCGCTCATGAATATCTTGCGCGACAAAATAATAGCTTAGTAACTTTCTAATATAAGCTTGTCCACGATAGCTTTTCAAACGATTAAATAGTGAACGTTTTGTGTTATTAAAAGCACTAATGAGTTGATTATTACTATTGTTTAATTGCAAAGTCTGTTTTTTAAAACCGTCAGACTCATCGGGATCAAACATCGCCGCCTTAGCGTCAAGATATTGTGCTAAATCAATAAAACACTGAGAAAGCGATTGTTGGGTTGTGCGAATAGGTTGGATGATCGATTCAATTAACGAAACAACATTATACCAAAGCGCACCTAACAGCAAAAAACAGGGTAAGGTGTAATTATCGGTAAACAAATTATGCCCAAGCATGGTATAGGCAGCAATTAAAAGTGATCCAAACGCAATCACACCGTAACGTTGCCCAAGCGAACCAAGCATGGTAAAAATAAACGTTGAAGAGACCAAACCGATAATAAAAAATGCAGGATAATCAAATAACAACTCGACTGAAAAAGTGGCAATAGTAAAACAGAACAATGTAAGAATTAAATTAATACAACGGCTTAATAGACGTGTATCGATCTCGGTTAAACCTGCTGCCACTACACCAAGCGTAAGGGGAATAACTAGCGAAGTATACCCAAAATACCACGGAACTAAAGTCGAACCAGTTAAACTAATTAACATCCGAAGACTAAAAAGAAGATTACTGCTGTAAAAGACTTTACGTAAAGACAAAATAAATGTGTGCACGGTGTATTGGGTTTGGTGTATGTTCAAATAATAGCTACTAGAATACTATATTGCATCAATTAGGGAAAGAGATCAAAAAGTTGTTTCTTTTTAAGAAAAATAAAAATAACAATAAAATCAATAGTCTACCTGAGCGATTTTAGAGTAAGAAACACACTTATAGCACCACAATGTTAATAAGTTTGCCTTATCAGAGCGCCAAAATATGCCGATAACGAAGTAAAGCTAGCACGCCAAACTGGGCTATTGGGCGTGTTTGTGTTTTAGATGTTATCAGCAATATTAACCATTCCGTAAAAGTCAAAAAGTCTGAAATCAGACATCATAATTTAGTTAAAAAATTCACCTATTTTTATAACTGAATCATTTCTATCTTTATGTTTCTTTAAATTTATTTACATTTCTTTACAAAAAAGTCCGCCAAAAAACTAGCCAAAATTTTCACAAAAGATTATACTTTTACAGCTGATAGAAAATCAGCTTATTTAATAAGTTAATAAAAATGAAATGGAACATTCATTAATAGGTGAAATATAATGGATTATTGTCGTAGGAGCAAAAATAGGCAGGCCTATATCTTAAATTCTCTTAAAACTTTAAATTATCAAAAACTCTTACAAACTGATAATTTTTTAGGGAATTTAGCGGATTTATTTATACCGCAACTAAAATTCATTTTTACATTCTCAAGCGTATGGTCCTTGACTCCGTTGTTGTTGTTATTATCGTATTCATCGAACTCTCAAGCACTAACGGCTCATACAAGCGGTGTTATACAGGGTAGTGCGCCTTATTTAACATTTGACGAAGGTCGGACTAAGGCTATAACAACTGATGAGCTATTGGCTATCACATTATCCGATGGTAGTAAAATCACACCTAGAATTAATAGTTCCTCGTCTACAAAGCCAATTGAGTTACCCATAGATGGTCAAAGTTTTGCTGATATTAATATGCTGGTGCCAGCATCTACCAATTCAGTAAGTATAGACAGCTTAGTGACACGTTATCATTATTGGGGGGATGATGATGGTGATGGTGATGGAGAAGGTAGCGGTGGAGTTAAAATAACAGGAAGTATAACGCTCAGGATAACCGATAGTGATGGTCAAGCAGTTAATCGTAATGATGTTTTAGATATTTGCAAGTCACCTTATAAAGTGGAATTAAGTAGTACAGACGGTAATATAAGCACTTATTACGGCATACCAAACACCAGCTCCTTTATAGGTCGTAAAGTAGCATATTATATCAAACCGAAGGCATCGCCAACCATTTGTTTTGTAAGACCGAATCTATTTTGGGGGGACGGATTAAGTGCTGGTCCAGCCGAAATATGGAACGACAAAAAAGGATTTTTAGTTCAATCAACCCATTCAGACTCATACAGTCAAAATTTCCCGACAACGGGAGCTGATAATTTATATTTTGATTTCATCATAGGTGGAGTTGACGTTGGTCAGTTGACTTGGGAAGCCGTTACTTTGGGGGGAATAACTGCTACGGTAACAAATGTTGTAGCTAGTGATAGATGGATTCCTAATGACGATAGAAGGAAAGTCGTAGCACGCGTTAAATTAACAGGGCCTGCAGCAAGGAGTAGTCAAAAACAGTCAGACACTCCCAGTATAATTTCCAAGCCAAGTTTACCACAAACGTTTGAATTAGTGGGTAAGGATAGTCGTGGTAATGTATTAAAATATGGATTTCAATTAAGGAAATGGTTCGTTAGTCGAAATAAAAAAGATATAGTTTCTAATCAAGAATCTTGGTGTAATAGTATAGGTTATCGTCTTCCACAGACAAGTGATTTGACTAATGAAGGTGAATCTGGACGTGGAGCTAAACCGTCTTCAAGTTATAAACATTATCAACGCCGAATAGGAGCTGGATTTCTTACAGAGTGGGGACCTTTGCATAATTACATTGATGGGGGTTTTGGCTCCTCTTTTTGGTCAAGTGACAGGAAAAAAGATCTCCATGATAATATAATTTATTGGCACGAGATAAGCCCAACAGGTCGTTCTGTCTGGAAGAGCAGTGTTGACAGTACTGAGGCTGTTTGTGTTTTTAATGCTTTGTAAGGTGTAGATGGTAGATAGAAGTTATGGTGTTAATAAAAGACAAAACCAACGTAAAGATAAGTTCAAATAGGTAAAGTTTGCTGTGGGTACTTTAATGATTGAAAGCAAAAAAATCGATTCGACTAGCAATACTGAAGGCTTACGCTTTTGCATAAAGTGCAAAAGCATTTTTTTAATTCACCACAATAAAAAAATCAACCAATAGTTATTTGATTTACTTTAAAATTTAATAAAATCAGCATTCTACTTGAGCTATTTATATAAAAAATCCCACTGCTTTAGGTAAAAATTGCTCAGAAAATATATTGATATTATTTTTGTTTTGATATCTTTCTAATAAAAGACTTATGTAAAAAAACAGCAGCTACTTGGCTGCTGTTTTTTATTGCGTTTGTTTTTTTCGGTTATTTAATCGCTTTAGCCACAATTTGTTGCGCCTCTTGCTGTAGCGTATTTAAATGTTCGTTGCTTATAAAGCTTTCTGCATAAATTTTGTAAGCATCTTCTGTTCCTGATGGGCGAGCGGCAAACCAGCCGTTTTTGGTTATCACTTTAAGCCCACCAATTGCAGCATTGTTAGCTGGTGCAGTGGTTAAACATTGAGTGATTTTTTCACCTGCTAAGTTGTCGGTGGTTAGTTGGCTGGCATCAAGTTTGGCTAGTTTTTGTTTTTCACTAAACGAGGCTGGCGCTTGGATTCGTCCATAATAAGAAACACCAAATTTATCTTCAAGTTCTTGGTACTGTTCTTGTGGGTTTTTGCCTAGTTTAGCCGTCATTTCGGCAGCAAGCAGACATAAAATAATGCCATCTTTGTCGGTAGACCATACTTTACCATTCGTTCTTAAAAACGATGCGCCTGCGCTTTCTTCGCCAGCAAATCCAAGTTTACCATTGTAAAG
Source organism: Gilliamella sp. ESL0232 (assembly GCF_013346885.1). Lineage (NCBI taxonomy): Bacteria > Pseudomonadati > Pseudomonadota > Gammaproteobacteria > Orbales > Orbaceae > Gilliamella > Gilliamella sp. ESL0232. Next base: position 215,073 of record NZ_JAAEDW010000001.1, read on the forward strand.
CCCATCTGCATACCATTTAAAACCAACTGGGTATTCTAAGTACTGTTTGTTTAAGCTATTTGCAACTCGGTCGATCATTGAGCTTGTGACTAGTGTTTTACCAATAGCAATATCTTTGTGCCATTGTGGACGGTTTTGGAACAAGTAATTAACACAGGTTGAAAGGTAGGCATTTGGGTTCATTAGCCCTTTTGGTGTCACAATGCCATGACGATCAAAGTCGGTATCATTACCAAAGGCTAAATCAAATTGATCTTTTAATTTTAATAATCCAGCCATAGCCCAACAGCTTGAGCAGTCCATACGAATAACTTCGTCATGATCTAGATGCATAAAGCTGAAAGTTGGATCGACTTTGTTATTAACAATATTAAGGTTGATGCCATACTTTTCGGCAATGCGTGGCCAATAGGTGATACCAGCACCACCCAATGGGTCAACACCGATTTTGAGCGATGATGATTTGATAAGAGAGAGATCTAAGATATTTTCAAGATCGTTGATATAGTCGGTTTCGTATTCTTTGGTGTGGATGTAATTTGAATTTAGAGCCTTGTCTAAGGTGACACGTTTTACACCATTGAGTTTGTTTTTCAGTAATTCATTGGCGCGGTTTTCAATTTGTTTGGTGATGTCAGTATCCGCAGGTCCGCCATTGGTTGGGTTGTATTTTATTCCGCCATCTTCTGGTGGATTATGCGATGGAGTGATAACAATGCCGTCTGATAGTTGTGATTGTTTGTTTTGATTGTAAGTTAAAATGGCATGCGATATGACTGGCGTTGGCGTATAGCCCCAATCACGAGCCATAACCACCGTTTGCTCGTTGGCGACAAAAACTTCAAGCACTGATTTTAAGGCAAGTTCTGATAAAGCATGTGTGTCTTGACCAATAAAGCAAGGGCCTGTAATGTTGTTCGCTTTGCGGTATTCGGCAATTGCTTGAGCAACGGCTAATATATGTGCTTCATTAAATGTGCCTTTGTTTGAGCTTCCGCGATGACCTGATGTACCAAAAATGACTAATTGGCTAGCATTATCCGTATCAGGTTGGATTTGGTAATAGTTATTGCGTAATGTTTCAACGTTGATAAGATCTGATGGTTGAGCTAACATTCCTGCGCGGCTTTGCTTGGCCATTTTTTACTCCTCTTTCATAAAAAAATACTTTATATGACTAAAAACGCGAATCTGTTGAGTTTATATCACGTTTTTAGCTTTTTTATTTTTATTTAACCTATTAAGGTAAAAATGCGTTGGTGACTTGGTTTATCATGGTTTCAGATATGCCCATGTCACTCATTATTGATTCAATAATATATAATTTTCTGGCAGTATTAGTGTTGCTGATAACCCAATAAGGTGTACCAATGATTTCGCGGGGTTTTGTGTTTTTGCCTGATGTTTCTAGTAATTGTTTATCTTTGGCTAAATATTTTCGCTTGCTTCCATGTAAGGATGTTGCAGCTATGGCAAATAGTGCTGGATTATAGTTATACAACGCACTAAGCAGTAATATAAAGCGACTAATAATGGATTTCTCGTTTGTGAAAGCGTCACTAGTTAATAAGTCATTAAACAGTGGATAATGATTCTCTTTTTGTGCAATAGTCTGTTTTTTTGCCGATGTAGATTGGTTTATATTTAATAAACGTCGTAATATACTTGATGCATCTTCGCCAATGTGTTTAGTTTGGCCAGCAATAAATTGGTATAATTCTTCGTCGATTTCGATAGTTTTCATTATGTTACTTGTGCCTATTGTATTATTTCACGGGACATCCTAAAGCAGGAATTTTGCCTAAATGCGAATCATGGGCTGATTTGTTATCTAAACAATCATTCGATGGCTGTTTAATGGCAGCATTATCGGTTGTTGTAGGTGCTTGATTTGCATCATGACAAGCAGTTATCATAACTGATAATGTTAATAGAAAAAATAACCGTTTCATATATTCATTGCATAGTTGATAAATTTTTGTGCTGAGTATAACCTAACTTAAGCATAAATTGTATTGGCTATTGATAAAATAATGAAAATGGTATTGTTGTTTTTAAAAAAAAATATTATTCTAAACTGTGTATAAAAAGCTTATACTATTATATGAGGAATAAATTATGAAAAAAATCGTCACGTTAACTATTTTAGCTGCAATTTTATCTGGATGTAGCAATAGTGATGTTTATTCTGGCGATGTTTATACAGCAGATCAAGCAAAACAAGTTCAGCAAGTAAGTTATGGTACAGTTGTTTCAGTACGACCTGTTAAAATTCAAGCTAATGCGTCAAATGGTAAAAGTGAAAGTGTAGCAGGTAGCCTTGGTGGTGCTGTTATAGGTGGCGTTTTAGGTAATACTATTGGTAATGGCTCTGGTCGTGTGTTAGCTGCTGCAACAGGAGCTATTGGTGGTGCGATTTTGGGTGATGCTATTCAAAATAAATCTAGCCAAGCTAGTGGTGTTGAGTTAGAAATCAAGCAAAAAAACGGATCTAATATTGTTCTTGTACAAAAAGGTTCGGCTAACGATTTTTATGTTGGTCAAGCTGTTCGTTTAGTCACTAATGGTAAACAAATTAGCGCATCACCACGTTATGGTAGTAGTGTAAAAAAATAACGCTTAATTTTATTAGTTTTGGACATATTGTCCTTAAATAACAACTAATTTTCGCTCATCTCAATGGTGAGCGGATTACTTTAGCAAATAACTTGATTAAATTAATTATTGTTTTTTATCTAATCGATGAATCTTTCACAGAAGTTTGCCTGTCTGAATGCTAACATATAAGCTCAAACAAATTATTAATCGTATAAGGAACAACAAAGTAATGCGTATATTACATACTATGATTCGAGTTGGCGATCTACAGCGCTCAATCGATTTTTATACTCGTGTAATGGGAATGCGGGTGTTAAGAACTAGTGAAAATACTGAATATAAATATTCACTTGCATTTGTTGGTTATGGTGATGAAACAACTAGCTCAGTTATTGAGTTAACTTATAATTGGAGTACCGATAAATACGAGCATGGTTCGGCGTTTGGTCATATAGCTATTGGTGTTGATGATGTTGCTAAAATGTGTAATGACGTCAAACAAGCTGGAGGCAAGGTAACGCGCGAAGCTGGACCTGTAAAAGGTGGCTCAACTATTATTGCTTTTGTTGAGGATCCTGATGGCTATAAGTTAGAGTTGATCCAAAATGATCAGGCTGATAAAGCGTTAGGTAATTAATTTATTCCATAAAAATATCGCCACTTTTTTGGCGATATTTTTTCATCTTATTTCGAATTATTCCCCTAGCAAATCTACTAATAATTGCCTATTGATGATAGCTTGTTTTGGTTGCTCAAGGCTGGCAGTGGTAATAATGGCACTTAAGGCATTTAATGAGGTGTCAAAATCATCGTTAATAATGATATAGTCATATTCGTTATAATGTGAAATTTCAGCTCGGGCTTTTTGCATTCTTTTGGCAATCACATGGTTGTCGTCTTGCCCACGTTTAACTAGGCGGTTTTCAAGCTCTTTGAGCGAAGGTGGTAGTATAAATATGCTTTTTGCTTGTGGCATTTTTTGGCGTACTTGCCTTGCACCTTGCCAATCAATATCTAGAAAAACATTAATTCCTTGCGATAGGCTTTGTTCTATTTCGGCTTTAGATGTGCCGTAATAGTGGTCAAATACGTTGGCATATTCGACAAATGCTTGCCGATCAATTAAGGATTCAAAGTGTTTGTGATCCACAAAGTAATAGTGTTCACCATGCGCTTCTCCTGGGCGAGGATCGCGCGTAGTATGCGAAATTGATACTTTAGCTTGATGTTGATTCTTTTGCGCTAGGTAGGCTCGGATCAGACTTGATTTGCCTGCACCACTTGGTGCAGAAATGATAAATAAAGTTCCTGTATGCATAGATATATTTGTCACATTAATTGTTATTAAGTTATTTTGATTGTCATCAATATTAGTTAAGCGATATTATAGCAAATTTCGGCAATATATTATGGCTTATTGTGAATTAAGTTATTTAATTTGTCATTTTTAATATGTATTTGTAATATAGGTAATATTAATCTATAGCATATTGTTATTATTAAGGAATATCTATGCCATTATCATTTAAAGATGGAGTTTATGCTTGTATTCCAACTCTATTGGGGTATATCGGTATTGGTATTGCTGCCGGTGTTGTGGGTAAATCGGCAAATTTATCGGTACTCGAAATTACATTACTGGCTATTATTGTTTATGCAGGCGCTGCGCAGTTTATTATTGCTGGATTAATGATAGTAGCTACACCTATTTCGGCTATTATTTTTACTGTTTTTTTAGTTAATTCACGTCATTTTTTGATGAGTATGGCAACAGCTCCAGCTTTTCGCAAAGCATCGTTATTAAATAATATTGGTATTGGTAGCTTATTGACCGACGAAAGTTTTGCCGTGGCAATAAATGCGATTACAAATAAAGTGCCAGTTAATGCTGCTTGGATGCATGGCCTTAATTTAACGGCTTATATTACTTGGATTTTGTCTTGTTTTATTGGTGCTTTAATCGGAGAGTGGTTGCCTGATCCTACACAATTTGGTCTAGATTATGCTTTAGTCGCCATGTTTATTGGTTTGCTCTATTTACAATTGATTAGCGATAATAGCAAAAGTCTTAAAAATCGACTTTTAGCTATGTTAACGGTTGCTGTTTTGCTAATTTTCTTAATGCGTTTTGTGTCACCTGAAATGGCTATTTTAATCAGTACGTTTGGCGGTTGTTTTATGGGTATGGCAATGGAGAAAAAGCATGACAACTTATAGTTTATTGATTATTTTAGGTTGCGGGTTAGTAACTTGGTTGCCAAGAGTGATTCCATTTATATTAGTTCGTAAATTTCAGTTGCCTAATGTTGTGACTCAATTCTTGTCATATGTACCTTTATGTATTTTAACAGCGCTATTTGTGCAAAATTTATTTGTGGCAAAGGAGGGGCATTTTCCTGATTTTAATGTGGAATATTGCTTAGCGACAATTCCAACCGCAATTGTTGCCTTTTTGACTAAGAATCTAATGTGTATTGTGGTTGCTGGTATGTGCTTTATGGCGTTAATTCGCTATTTTATGATTTGATCTGTATCAATCAATAACTGAATTTTTAACCATTATTGTGAGTTCAAACTAAAACAGGGCAATTACCCTGTTTTTTTTGTTATATTTTTTTTATGTTCTTTCTTTTTGTTCAAGTTTACTAATCGATTTTAATATCTTTTCTGCTTCGTTTGCTTGGCCTAGTTGAGTTAGATAATTAGCCATCGCTTTTTGATAAGCCATATTATTTAAAATGGCTCTTGGTTGTTCATGCCACCATTTTACTAGTGTTTGTGCATCACTATTAGTCGATAATTGCTTAATTCGACCAATATAGGCTGCTTGTTTAAACTGATCTAGTTGCGACTCGCTGTACACTTTAGCTTTGTACATTGCTGGTAATAGGTCAATAATCGCTTGATAATCACCCATTTCATAATAAAGTTGATCTGCTAATCTAAGTACTTCAGCATTGCGAGGCTTTTCGTTTAGTAGCTGGTCTAATGTGATGCGTGCAGTTGTGTATTCTTGGTTTTTTAGTTGCAATCTAATTTGTACTAGCTGAAAGGCAAATAACTCATTAGGTTGGCAACTTTTAGCGGCTTGTTCTAGCGACTGATTAGCGGGGATTAATTCATCATTATCAATTTGAGCTTGTGCCGCAAGTAAATACGATAAGGTGGTATTTTTTGCCCCTTTGGCACTTTTGATAAATAGTTTAGCAGCTTGCTTATAATCACCTTCAAGTAATAACATTTGCGCTTGTTCAACACGTTTTATCGATTTTTTTGGCGACTTTAAGCGTAGCCAATTGCCTAATGCTGTTTTAGAATTAAAAATTTTATTCAATAAACAATAGATTAAATAAAGGCAAAGTAGACCAACTAATTCAAGTATCATAAATGAATTAAATGACATGCTGACACGATATTTGGCAAATTCAAATACCGCTGAACCTTGGTGCCCTTGTAATAATGGTCCCAAAAAGAATCCACCCACTAGTACTAAGAAAATAATTAGTATTTTTATCATTATTATTCTCCTATTTTGTTAACATTGAGCGAACGCGGGTTTGCATTAGTTTTTCAAGTTCGCCAATGCTAGTTAGGTTTTCAGGCACATTTTGATTGCTGATTGATTGATTTTGCAAATTTTCAAGTTCATTAATAAACGCTTTAACGCTTGGAGCATTCCCATCAAAATAAGCATTAACCCAAATTGCGGTTTCATTTAGTGCACGTTGGTAAATAAGTTCTTGATGTCTTGGTACGGCTTGCGCTGCAATCAATAAACGGAAGCGGATGTTTTCACGTAGGTAAAGCGACTGTTCCAAATTCAGTGGTGCTTTTAATATTTGGCATTTGACGATTTGTTTTTCGTCTTGTCCTGCTTGTTCTAAGCAAGCCTTAAAGTTGTTCTCTTTGTCATCAAGTTTTTCTATGGTGATAAATTTATCCATAAAAGTCTTGGTACTGCTTAATAAATTATCAGACCAATCGTTAACCGATGATGATACCCCACTATTATTATCATTAGCTATATTGTTAATGTTTGTTTGTGGTGTGTTTGTAGCATCTTCAGCATATTGTGTCATGCCAAGATCGATATCTTTATAATTACCTACTAAAGGTAATTCGGTAAGCGATTCTGATAAACCGATTAAATTCATAATAATGCCATCGGTATCAGTAAAGCTTACTTGAGCAAGTGAATTAATATCCTTACTAATTGCCTGTCTTGCAGGCAATAGGCTTGGGTCATCAGCTTGAGTTAGGCTTTCGTCAGCACTTTTTAGTAGTAATCGTGCGGATGTGTAGTCTTGGTCACTCCAAATTTTACGACCAGCTAAATGTACTAAGTAATTGGCTTGTGAAATTAACCAAACATTGTGATCACTTGTTGACATTGCTGCTAAGCGTTCATTGATATTTTGTAAGCTTTGTTCTGTCAATTTTTGTGAATCATTAATTTGAGTTATTAATTGTTGCTGTAGCTGTTGTTGATCACTCAGTTTACGATCAATACGCTGTTCTAGTGAATTGAATTGCTGATTTTGTTTATTAACTGCGTCGGTAATACTACTTTGTAAATCATTTGTTATACTTTGCTTGGTTGTTTGTTTTAAATTGGCCAGCTCAGTTTGTAATATTGAGATGGTTTTTTTTTGTTTTTTAATTTCCTGTTGACCATAATAAAGCCCCAAACCACCTAAGCAAACAGTTAATGCTATAGCAATTATTGATAGTTTTGAAACGGGTGATTTGCTTGTGTTCTTAGTGTTATCGCTAACACTGTTTTTAGGTTGGGATTTAGATTCCACAGATGGATTGGATTGAGTGGTTGTTTGATTTTTTTTATCTTCTTTCATAGTGTTATTCGCTTCATTTTGAACCGCTGTTATCGTTATTTGACTAAACGAAGTTGTGTTTATTGTTGAAAGTGTTGCATTGGCACCGTAATATTTTGGTGGCATAAATAACCTCATTTAGATTTCTAGAAATTTATGTTGCATTATGACATAGAGTTAACATTGTTTTAAATAAATTTTAATTATTGTCTTAATAAGCAAGTGTCATAGATTATTTATATTATCGGCTATAGTATAATTTATCATTACAGCGTTAAAAAGCTTTTGATTATTCGCACTACTCACTAGTTGAACTTTTTGCCAATTAAGTTGTTTCGCTTTTGCAAAAATTCGTTGGCTTGTTACTACAAGATTAGCATGCATTTTATGTTCAAGATTGATATATAACTCAAGCTGGATTAAGTGTTCTAGACTAGTAATAATGATGATTTGATTTTCAATATTACTAGATAATATCTTTGGCGGATAGGTGATTGGCTCACGGCAGTAACACGTTATTGATTTTACTTTGGCTTTTCGATTTGTTAGTGTTTGAGATAATAATTGCCGACCTGAATTACCGCATAAAATTAAAACAGTATGATTTTGTACAGATTCTTGCTGTAGTTTTATCAATAATCCTTCACTGTCTTCTTGTTCTGGATAATTGACTTTAGTTGTGGTGAGCTGGTTAAATAATTGTGCTGACTTTTTTCCTATTGCGTAATACCGAACATTAGTTGGTAATATTAGATTGCCAATATAGGTTTTAATAACGTGTGTAACTTGTGGTGAAACAACGATTACAATATCGTTAGGTAAAAGTTTATTCAGTTGTTGTTGTAAATTTAGTAGGTCATTGCCTTGTGAAATAGTAAAAAATGGAAGATGTTGTACAGGCAAATTTGCTTGAGCAAATAGTTGGGTAAGGTTTTCACCCTCTGGAGAGGGTCTAGTTACATAAATCATCCGCCATTTAATTCCTTTAATATTGTTTTCGCACCTTGATCTAATAAGCGTTTTGCTAATTCTTTTCCTAACTTTTCGGCTTCAGTTATACTACCCTCTAATGTCCCTTTAATTATTTTAGAACCGTCAATGCGTCCAACAAGGCCTTGTAGTGATAAAATATTGTTATTTAATTGGCTATAACAAGCAATGGGTACTTGGCATCCTCCTTGTAAGGCTTTATTCATTGCTCTTTCTGCTTCAATACAAACTCGGCTATGTTTGTCATCAAGCACTGAAAGAATCTCTAATATTTTTTTGTCATCTGCTCGGGTTTCAATACCAATAGCACCTTGTCCGACAGCAGGTAAGATTAAGTCAGTATCAATATATTGTTTGATTCTGTCTTGTAGTGCTAAACGTTTTAAACCCGCTGAGGCTAATATGATGGCATCGTATTGTTGATTATCCAATTTAGCTAAACGAGTGCCTACATTGCCACGAAGATCTTTAATTTGTAAATGGGGATATTTTGCACGCAATTGACATTGACGTCGTAAACTTGATGTACCAATTATTGCACCATTGGGTAGCTCATCTATATTTGAATATTTATTTGAAATGAAGCTATCACGTACATCATCTCGCTTGCAAATTGTGGCTAATGTTAATCCTTCAGGAAACTCAGCAGGGATGTCTTTTATTGAATGGACAGCAATATCCGCTTCGTTATTTAATATTGCTTGTTCTAGTTGTTTTACAAAAAGACCTTTACCACCAATTTTCGATAAAGGGCTGTCTAGCAATACATCACCTTTAGTTACCATGGGAATTAATTCCACTGTCAAATTTGGGTGATTAGTTAAAATTTGTTGCTTAACAAAATTTGCTTGCCATAGCGCTAATGGGCTTTTACGAGTTGCAATGCGAATGTTCAATTAATTTCCCTATTTTTTGTTTAGGTGATTTATATTTAATGAGTAATTTCTACACTAGTGTGATTAATATGATCACCTGAAAGTCAATATGGCCTGATAGGGTGTGACTGTATCAGGCTATTTGGATTTAAGTTGTTATTCTAAATTGTCAACAAAGCTAACGGCATAACCAATATAGTTAGCTGGTGTTAACTGTTTTAGTCGTGTTTTTTCGCTTTCGGGTAGATTTAATGAGTCAATGAATTCTTGCATGCCTTTTGCATCAACTCGTTTGCCTCGAGTTAATTCTTTTAATTTTTCGTAAGGTTTTTCGATACCATAACGGCGCATTACTGTTTGAATTGGCTCGGCTAATACTTCCCAGTTGCGATTAAGTTCTTCAAGTAAGTGGTCTTGGTTGACTTCGAGTTTGTTTAATCCTTTTAGGGTTGATTGATAAGCTATAATGGCATAACTAATACCTACACCTAGATTACGCAACACTGTAGAATCGGTTAAATCACGTTGCCAGCGTGAAATCGGTAATTTGCTACTTAAATGGTTCATAATTGCATTGGCAATCCCTAAGTTGCCTTCTGAATTTTCGAAGTCGATAGGATTAACTTTGTGTGGCATCGTTGAAGATCCGATTTCGCCAGCAACAGTTTTTTGTTTAAAGTGATTTAGTGAAATATATCCCCAAATATCTCGATCAAAGTCTATCATAATGGTATTAAAACGTGCTACACAATCAAAGAATTCGGCAATATAGTCATGTGGTTCAATTTGGGTGGTATAAGGATTCCACTTTAGTCCTAGCGAGTTAACAAAATTCTCACTAAATTTATGCCAGTTCACTTGCGGATAAGCAACCATATGTGCATTATAATTTCCCGTTGCACCATTAATCTTCCCTAGTATTTCAACCGATTTTAGTTGTTGTAATTGGCGTTTTAAGCGGTAAGCTACATTAGCAAACTCTTTACCTATGGTTGATGGCGTAGCGGGTTGACCATGTGTTCTTGATAGTAGTGGTAAATCACGATAAGCGATAGCTTGTGAGGTGATTTTATCAATGAGTTTATTCCAATATGGCACTAAGACAGCTTCTCTAGCTGTTTTTAGCATTAACGCATAAGATAGGTTGTTAATGTCCTCTGATGTGCAAGCAAAATGGATAAACTCATTAATGGCGTGTAATTCTTCATGAGTACTCACTTTTTCTTTTAGAAAATATTCTACAGCTTTAACATCGTGATTAGTAGTTCTTTCGATTTCTTTAATGCGACTTGCATCTTGCACACTAAATTGGTCTACAATTTGATTAAGATGATTAATAGCTGATTGACTTAATGTTGGAACCTCTAAAATATCTGCTTGTGAAGCTAATTTTTGTAGCCAACAAACCTCGACCTGAACGCGGTATTTTAATAAACCATATTCGCTAAAAATGGTGCGTAACTCTGTGGTTTTTTCACCATAACGCCCGTCAATTGGTGAAAGGGCAGTGAGTGCAGATAATTCCATCGGTTTTACTCCGTTACAATATTTGAAATATCAGTTATAAAGTGCAAATTAGTTTGCGCAATTAATTTGGTCTAATAGTTCTTGTGCTGCTTTACAAATGCGTTTACGGCAAAAAAGAAACTGGAAACGATTTCCACCAACTTGATACCATAAAATAGCCGATCGAACACATCCCAAAAGGGCGGTTCTTACTTTTGCTTGTACCAATGTGTTTTGTAAAAATTCGATTTTGCCAACAACTTTTATTCTTGTTGATATCGGGCTGACGATATCAGAATAAATTCCCGCTAATGAATAGGACAGATCTTCAACATTAGTACTAACAGTTTCATCATTTATATCTAGATAAAGCCCTGAAATGCGTTTTAATCGTTGGTCAATTTTATCTAATGCGTCATTATTTTTTAATAATTTGCTAGTAATGCCAATTGTACCAAACAGGTAACGAATAATTTGGACTTGTTCTTTTTGTCCTGATAATAATAGTTGTATTACTGTTTGTAATCCTGTTTTGATATTTTTAATACCATCATAAACATCATCCGTTGTTTTTGGCGAGGTTTTAAACAAGCTTTTTATTGCTTGTTCATAAAGTGTAACATTACAAACGCCTGTGTTAGCAAGTTGTGGCACCAGTATTGCACTTTGTGCCGCACCAGCGAGGGCAATAGCAATATGGTGGTATTTATTATTCACGTTAGTCTTCCTTACTGTTTGTAATTCGTTCTTCTATAATACCACCACCAAGACATACTTCATCTTTATAAAAGACAGCAGACTGACCTGGTGTAACAGCTACAACAGGATTATTAAATATGACTTTAATTTTGTCATCGGTTAATGGTATTACTTGGCAGGCTATGTCTTGTTGACGATAACGTGTTTTTACAGTACAGCTAAATGGTTTTGTTACTACTTTACGATCAACCCAATGAAGTTGTTGAGCAATTAATCCTTCAGAAAGGAGTGCTGGATGATCATGACCTTGTGCCACAATCAATTCGTTATTGGTAAGATCTTTGTCTACAACATACCATGGTGTGTCGTCAGCTTGTTTTAAGCCACCAATACCAAGCCCTTTGCGTTGCCCTAATGTGTGATACATCAAGCCTTGATGTTGACCAATAATCTCTCCATCAATAGTGCGAATGTTACCTGCTTGAGCGGGTAAATATCGTGCTAAAAAGTCACTAAATTTACGTTCACCAATAAAGCAGATGCCAGTTGAGTCTTTTTTAGCAGCGGTAGCTAAACCAAGTTGTTGTGCAATTTTTCGCACTTCTGGTTTTTCGAGTTCACCAACTGGAAATAAGCTTTGGCTTATTTGTGCTTCGCTAAGGGTGTAAAGAAAGTAGCTTTGATCTTTGTTATTGTCGATCCCTCGTAATAATTCGACTTTATCGCCTGTTTGACGTTTACGGACGTAATGCCCGGTGGCAATAAAGTCTGCGCCAAGATCTTCGGCCGCATATTCTAAAAAAGCTTTAAATTTTATTTCTTTATTACATAAAATATCAGGATTTGGCGTTCGGCCTGCTTTATATTCAGATAAAAAATGTTCAAATACGTTGTCCCAATATTCGGCAGCAAAATTGACAGTATGTAATTTTATATTTAATTTGTCACAAACTGCTTGCGCATCGGCTAAGTCAACAGCGGCAGAGCAATATTCTTCTGTGTCGTCTTCTTCCCAATTTTTCATAAATAACCCAACGACATCGTATCCTTGTTGTTGTAATAAATAAGCTGAGACAGAAGAATCAACGCCGCCAGACATACCGACAACGACTTTTTTTCGAGTGTTTATATTTGGCATAATATTATATTAATAGGTAAAACTAATAAAAAATTTAATGCTAATTTTAGCATAACTAGTGAAAAAAGCATAAAGTTATGCTGATAACGATTGTTAAGTTAATTTATTTTTTATAATAGCTTTACATTGATTTTATACTGAAACACATAGTTACCTGAAACTTTTTGACATTTTTTTACCTTGATATTCATAGAAAAAAACGAGAGTTAAATACATTAAAACAGCCTTACCAGTCGAAGCCGATAAAGCTGTAATTAGCCCAAGCTTAAATGGGTTTTAGTTAAGATCTTTTAGAAGATAAACTACATGCCCAATAATTTTAAATTCTTGCGGTTCATGCTTATCCCCAATAATGGTTGGGTACTTAGGATTGTCGCAAAGTAATGCTAAGTTTGCTCCTTGATTTTGAATGCGTTTTATACTGATTTGATCCTCATATTCAACAGCATACAAATAGCCATCGATCGGTTTATAATGCGCTTTATCAATAATAAGAATATCATGATTTGATATTGTTGGCTCCATGCTATCACCTTTTGCCCATACGGCGACTAAGTCTTCGTAATTACAGCCTTGATGCCTTATTAAATTAATATCAAATGGGATTGATTCGATTTTTGAGTAAGATTTCACCATATTATTTAAATGGTGGAATGGGATATATACTGAATCTTGAGTATCTGAATCTGATAATAATCGACATTTTCCTTTTCCAGTTACTAACCATTCAATAGGAACATTACATTTTTGGGCTATGATGGCTAATCTATTTAGTGATGGGTAGGTTTTGCCTGATAAGTAATCTCTTATTACAGCTTCTGACATGCCAACTTTTTTAGCAAAGGCATTACCTGAAAGACCTTCTAACACTAAGCTTAATCGATTTTTAAAATTAATGACCCCTGTATTAGTTAGGGTTCGTGTTTTTTCTTTTTCGGTTTGGTTTTTTATTTTATTTTCGAACATTTTTTCCTCTATTCCATTTTTTTATTGTTTTTATTGTTTTAAATCGTTTTTTTCTGTGTTATTCTGTTCTATATAAATTCATATCTTTTGAACATTGTATTACCGATAATCTTTACAATAGTAAGAATTTAACTAATAGAGGATCTCATAATGAGAGAGCAAGATCAAGACTGGGCACCATCTAGAGTTGTAGGCGAAATTAAAATTAGAGGCGGAAATTTAAGAGCATTGTCTAGAGCTAGTGGTTTGCAGGCTGATACTTTAAGAAACGCATTATATCGTCATTGCCCTAAGTATGAACGAATTATTTCTGATTATTTACAAGTACCTGTCGAAAAAATTTGGCCTTCACGTTATCCGACTAAGGCTAAAAAATGATATTAATTTAAATGATAAAAAGACGCTAAATTAAGCGTCTTTTTATTTTGTTATTCGACATATTTATGCGTTATTTTTTAGCCTGTTCAGCCGCTTTAACAATTGCCGCAAAAGCATCAGCTTTTAGTGATGCACCACCAACTAGTGCGCCATCAATGTCGGGTTGAGTAAATAGTTCAGCCGCATTTTTATCATTAACTGAACCACCATATTGAATGGTTACTTGTTGTGCTACTTTTGCATCTTGTTTAGCAATATGATCACGAATGAATTTATGAACAGCTTGTGCTTGTGCAGGAGTTGCAGATTTGCCAGTTCCAATAGCCCAGATTGGTTCATAAGCAATAACCGCACCGTTAAATGCTTGAACACCAAGTGCTTTTATTACTGCATCAATTTGGCGTGCGCAAACAGCTTGTGTTTGACCAGCTTCGTTTTCTGCTTCGGTTTCGCCAATACATAATACAGGCACTAAACCAGCTTCTTTAATAACACCAAATTTTTTTGCAATAAATTCATCAGATTCTTTGTGATAAGTTCGGCGTTCAGAATGTCCAATAATAATATGAGTCACGCCAATTTCTTTTAACATGTTAACTGATACTTCGCCAGTAAAAGCACCTGATAAATTAATACCAACATCTTGTGCTCCTAAAATAATATTAGATCCACCTAATTGGTGTTTTACAAAATCAAGGTATACAACAGGTGGTGCAATTGCAATATCACATGCTGTGTCGTTTGATAGCTCACTTTTTAGTCCTGAGACTAAGCTTTTAGCCATATCCAAACTACCGTTTAATTTCCAGTTACCCATAACGAGAGGTTTTCGCATAATTTTCTCCAACTTAAGATTTAAAAAGGTGTTGATTTTAGAATGAATTCGGTATAATGATTAGCATTATACACCAAATAATTTGAGCTTGAGGAAAAATATGTCATTAGAAATACTAAATCAATTAGAAAGTCGAATCCAACATACTATAAATACTATCAATACATTACAACAAGAGATTGCAACCTTAAGAAAAGGCAATCAAGAGTTAGAGCAATTAATTAATGATAGTTCAGATGAAATGAAAGCACTACGTGACGAAAACGAAAAGCTAAAACAAGATCAGCAAGTATGGCAACAACGTATTCAAACTTTATTAAGTAAAATTGGTGAAATTACACAATAATTGATTCGACTTTATGAACGCGACTTATGTCGCGTTTCTTTTATATTTTATTTATTATAATGTTGAAGATTAAGTCTAATGCGACAAAAGCTAAAATCACTCTGGTTGACCGAAACGATCCATTTAATTGAAACAGAATTTGGGCAGTTTGCTGATCAAGATATCAACCGACAAGTAAGAGCCGAACAAATATCTCTTCCAGATCGAATTGTGATGCGTGCAATCATGTTGTCTAAACAAAATGGATTGTATTTGGCGCAAAAAGTACTTTTGCGATCGGTAAAGTTATCTTTTGCATTATTGCTGCTACTATCTGTTTTTTTAGGTGGTTCATTAGCATTGGGAGCATTAAGTCAAAACCCTATCAATTTGTATTGGGCGCTTTTTAGTTTGTTAGGCGTTCATTTAATTACGCTAACTATTTGGCTTGGTTCGTTTTTCCTCTTTTCCAATTTTGGTGGTAGTTTGTTGATTCATTGTTGGTTGTGGTTGGCTAAAAAGCTTTCTCAAAAAAAGACAGTGCAACAACTGATCCCTGCATTTGTTGAACTATTTGGCTCTCGTATTCGTTGGCTTATTGGGTTTGTGCTTAACCTGTTTTGGACTGTGATTTTAAGTTGTGCATTATTAGTTTTAGTTGTGCTATTTTCAACTAAGCATTATAGTTTTGAATGGCAAACCACTTTGCTTAGTTCTGATACGATTATTGGTTTAACTCATTATTTAGGCTATTTACCGTCATTACTTGGCTTTGAAATTCCAAAAGACGAAGTTATAAAGCTAAGCGAACATGCGTTAAGTGCTGGTGAAATTCGAACATCGTGGGCTGTTTGGCTGTTAGGTGTATTTATTGTTTATGGATTAATGTTGCGGCTTTTGTGTATGGTGTTTTGTGGTGTTAATTGGCTTATTAGTAGTCGTCGAATTGAGCTTAATATCTCTCATCCTGATTATCAAATATTAGCAAATCGGTTGCAGTCATTATTTGTGAATATTGAAGATGCTGATAAATTAGGTCAAAATAGTCACCAGTGGCATTTTTCAACACATTCAATAGAAGCTGCTGAAGGTAATTTTTTGGTTGCCATCGATGTGCAAGAAAGTTGGCACTACCCTGAGTCTGTCTCATTTTTAGGTTTTTTAAATACGCGTGAACAGCGCAGTAATATTCTAGATTATTTACAATTAACGCCAGCTCAAAAATTATTAATTGCGGTTGATACCGATAGAGCGCCAGATAGGGGAGTATTAAATTTTATTAATCAACTGATTAATAAATCTCAGCAAACTCGTATTTGGTTTATTAATCAAGGTAAACAGTACCATAATTGGCAATCATTATCTTTACAGTTGGCTCAACCTGACTGGCTAAGCGAGGCTCTGTAAAATGCTATCAACATTAAAATTAGCAGTGGTTGGTCATGCCAATGTTGGCAAAACATCTTTACTACGCACCTTAATTCGTAATAGTCATTTTGGAAATGTATCTGATAGCCCTGGCACCACAAGACACGTTGAATCAATAACATTGCCACTTGAGCATAATAAATCAATAATTTTTTATGATACTCCAGGATTAGAAGACAGTTTAGCACTTTATGATTATATTAACCAATTACTTCCTACTAATGCAAAACTTGATGGTGTCGATAAATTAACATTTTTTTTACAAAGCCCAGAGTCTGAAAACGTATTTAATCAAGAAGCTAAAGTCATCAAGCAACTGCTAAATAGTGATGCGGCTATCTATGTGATAGATGTACGAGAGCCAGTATTGGCAAAGTATCACGATGAATTAGCTATTTTAGCCAATAGTGATAAGCCCATATTAGCTGTTTTAAATTTTACTGCAGACAGTAACCAAAATGAAAAGGAATGGAAAAGATTACTGTCACGCATTGGGATTCATGCTATTATAAGATTCGACGCTATATTTCCTCCTTTGGATGGTGAAGAACGTTTATATCATAGCCTTGCTTTACTAGTTGAGCCTGCTAAGGTTATATTAGATAACTGGCTAGATAAAATCGCACAAACTCGTAATTCTCGAAATCAAACCGCTAATCTGATTATTGCCGAAACACTCGTTGATGTTACAGCCTTTTATGAAATGGCTAAATCAGAAGATGTGCAGGCAATTGCTGATATGCAAAATAAAGTTAGAAAGCGAGAACAAATGGCGATCAATGAATTATTAAAATTGTATCAATTTGATTCAAATCAAGAAAGTGAAGAGAATTTACCTTTAATAAAAGGTCGCTATAATGCTGATCTATTTAATATTGATGCTCTAAAAATGATGGGTACTCATTTGACTAAAGGCTTTGTTCAGGGGGCGACAATTGGTGCTAGTATTGATTTAGCGACCGGAGGTATCTCACTTGGATCAGCTGCGTTAATTGGTGCCGCAGTTGGTAGTTTAATGCAGACTGCAAAACATTATGGTTCTAGAGTTCGGTATCAGCTTTCTGGATATAGAAAGTTAAGTGTTGATGATGTTATTATCTGTTTTCTTTCTTTGCGCTTAATTCGCCTTAAAGAAAGTTTGAATCATCGTAGCCATGCGGACACTAGCCCAGTTAGATTATCTAAAATAGATAAAACCGAATGGGAAAAAGGCGTGTTGCCTAAAAGCTTAAAATTGGCTAGGCGTTATTCGTATTGGTCAACGTTAAATAAAGGAACAAAAAGAAATGATAAAAAAAGACAATCAACTATTAGGGACGTTGCTCGACAACTGTACTAACGTGAAAAAACGTTTTTTAATAACTATATTGTTTTTTTCTATTTTCATGTTGTTTGGTTGTAGTACTACCCAACGTCAAGTTTCTATTAAGAAAACTAAACCTAGTCCTAATCTAACCATGTTAACTAAAATAGAATCTCACTATAAAAAATGGCAAAACACGCCATACCGTTATGGTGGTACGACTTTAGCGGGTAGTGATTGTTCTGGTTTTGTAATGAATTTTTTTAAAAATAAACTTTCAAAAAATTTACCAAGAAGTGCTGCTGAGCAAGCTCGGCTGGGTGTTAAGGTAAACACCCCTAAAGCAGGTGACTTAGTATTCTTTAAAACAGGCCGTAGCCGTAGTGGTCTACATGTTGGTATTTATTATGCAGATGGCAAATTTTTACACGCTTCAACATCAAAAGGTGTAGTTTATTCAAACTTAAATGATAGTTATTGGAAAAAACATTATTGGATGACGCGTCGTATTATGGGTAGCTAAATTTTTTTCGTCATTATCTTCAATGAATAATTCAATTTTGACGGCTTATAATAAAAATAAAGCTCTTTAAATTAGCTAATATTTAAAGAGCTTTAGAATAAGCTGTTAATTTAAATTTTTCCTTTTTCTTTTAATTCACGCATTACATTTGCAACGTAAAGCATCTCACTCGGCGAACCTAGCGATATTCGACACCAATTTGTTGCTGGTGCGAAATCTCTACCAATTAATACAAAATTATTTTTCATTAGTTCTCGATAATCTTTCAAATCAATTGGACTTTTGTGAAACATAAAATTAGTTTGAGATCTTAAATAATGCAAACCTAGTTCTGATAAAGCTTTTTCCATAATTTGCCTTGATACATCAACCGCTTTTTTAGAGTATGTTAAAAAGGGTTGATCATCTATTGATGCGAGAGCTGCGCAAACACCACAGTAATTCAGTTTTTCACCAGCAACATATTGAGCTATATTCTTAACGTTTTCAACTGAACTGACTACATAACCCACTCGTAACCCTGCCATAGCATGGATTTTTGAGAATGTTTTAAGCAATATAACATTGTCACAACCTTGTGTAATTAATTTATCAACTGATTCAAATGCAGGATCATTAACAAATTCAGCATAGGCTTCGTCAACAATAAAAATAGTATTTTTAGGCTTACTTTTTATCCAAGATTCAATTTCACTTGTTGCAAAAACTGTCGAAGTTGGATTGTTTGGATTAACTAAATAGACAATTGAAAATCCATTATAATCTTCGGCAGCTTTTTGTATGCCTTTTATATCGATCTGCCAATCTGGCAAACTTGGTACTTTGGTAATTTTTAAATTAAAGATCTTTGCAAAATGTTCTCCATCTCCATAAGTAAGCTCTGGAATGACTAATTGAGTATTTGGCTTAACAAATGCAGCAATAGCACTACGAATACCTTCTGAAGATCCTGCAGTTAATAAAATTTGAGTATCATCGACTTTATGATATTTAGCTAATCGTTTGTTAAGTAATGGCATTTCGGCTTTGGCATAGCGATTAGCTTTTGGTACAGCCTCAATTGCAGCTTGTTTTGCTCGTGGTGACATACCAAGCGCATTTTCATTAAAGTTGAGCCTTACAGGATTGTTAATATCAGGTGTTGCTGCATTTTCAAGCATAGGTAGAGAGAATGAAACAGAGTTCTGCGCTTCTATTGCATGAGCTTTAGATAATAATTGATTAATAGATATCCCTGCAATTGCCGCACTGGAAAATGTGATTAATTTTCTTCTACTAACGTTTAAATTGGATATCATGATTCACCTCCCATTTAATTAATTTTTATGTGGTCAATTATTAATCATGCAAAAATAATACCAAGTTTTTAACGATCATTGGATAATTGATTCGTATATTACTCAATAACATAAAGTTAGTGATATTGGGTTGTTATGTGAGCTATTGTGATTTGAATATGCACAATCCTGGTGCTTTATTGCTCAAATGCGGTAATAAAAAAGGACTATTATTAATAACAGCCCTTTATAATGGCTTATAATTACCATGTATAGCTATTGTCAGCTATCTGCTGGTGTCTCAATATCCGAATAGGTTGCTAGCATCTGTAAGAATTTATATTTAGAATCTGCCATTTTTGTTGAACGTTCATGCAAGGTATTTGCAATTACAGGTTCAAGTGTTTCTAAACGACGGAAACGTTGTTCTTTTAGTAAGATACCAGTTAGTGACTCACTATTTGGTGCTTTTGAGTCTAGCACCAATCCTGGTTTGCCTTCTGCCATACGGCGTGGGTCGTAACGATACAAAGGCCAGAATCCTGATTTAACTAGATCTTTCATTTGTTCATGCGATTTAGCCAGATCATAGCCATGTTCCTCACAAGGACTATAAGCAATAACTAAAGATGGTCCATCATAAGCTTCGGCTTCTTGTAAGGCTTTAAGAGTTTGGTTAAGTTGTGAACCTAATGCAACTTGTGCAACATAGACATGGCCATACATCATTACACTAACACCAAGATCTTTACGTGCTTTATGCTTACCTAAATCAGCAAATTTTGATACAGCGCCCATTGGAGTGGCTTTTGATTGTTGGCCTCCAGTGTTGGAATAACACTGAGTGTCTAATACCAATATATTTACGTTATCAGTTAAGCTCATAACATGATCAAGCCCGCCGAATCCAATATCGTAAGCCCAACCATCGCCACCAATAGCCCAAACTGATTTATCTACCAAATAATTTGCATCTATCATCAACTCTTGTGCTTGCGAAGAATCTAAGTGTGCAAGCTGTTCACGTAATAACTCGACTTGTTGACGTTTTTCCGCTATAGAGGTTTCTGGTGATTTTAAGGCGATGACTATTTCGGGCGAAATATCACCAGCAACATAATCAAGCAAACGTAACGCCCGTTTTTTATGTTGGTTATAAGTAATACGATATCCTAATGCAAACTCTGCATTATCTTCAAATAATGAGTTTGCCCAAGCAGGTCCACGACCATTTCGATCAGTAGTATAAGGCGATGATGGAAGGTTGCCACCATAAATTGATGAACAGCCAGTGGCATTGGCAATCGCTAAATGGTCACCATAAAGTTGGGTCAACAATTTGATGTATGGTGTTTCCCCACAACCTGCGCAAGCACCCGAATATTCAAATAACGGTGTAAGTAATTGCGATGTACGCACATCAATGCGTTCAAGCGTGCTGATATCACGATCAGGCAATGCAGTAAAGTACTCAAAGTTAGTGCGTTGAGTCTCAAGATTATCGATCCGTGATTGCATGTTAATGGCTTTAATTTCAAAATTATTACGATCACGAGCTGGGCACACTTCGACACATAAATTACAGCCAGTACAATCTTCTGGTGCAACTTGTAAAACATATCGTTGTCCCTTCATATCACGAGCTTTTACTTCAAGTGAGCTTAATGAATCAGGCGCATTGATCATTTCATCAGGATCAACAACCTTAGCTCGAATAGCTGCATGAGGACAAGCAACCGCACAATGATTACATTGGGTACAGAGTTCAGGTTGCCAAATAGGGATCTCTTCAGCAATGTTACGTTTTTCCCACTTAGTTGTACCTATAGGCCAAGTTCCATCGGGTGGAAATGCTGATACAGGCAAGTTATCGCCTAAACCAGCTAACATTGCAGCAGTGACTGTTTTAACAAAATCAGGCGCATTAGCAGGTACAATAGATGGCATTGTTGAACTGCTTTGGTCAACACAGCTAAGCGGTATTTGTTCAAGCGAAGCTATAGCTAAGTCGAGCGCTTTCCAGTTATTTTCAACTAAATCTTGTCCTTTACTGCTGTAACTTTTGGCAATGACTTCTTTTAATTGGGCGATATTAAAATCGTTTTTAAAAATTCCAGCTAGATGAAAAAATGCCGCCTGCATAACGGTATTAATTCTTGCGCCTAAATTACATTCACGAGCTATTTTTGCCGCATTGACAATGTAAAAGTGTGCTCGTTTTTGTATTAATTGAGCTTGCACTTCTTTTGGAAGTCTATGCCAAATTTCGTCTTTGCTATACGGCGTGTTAAGTAAAAAGATGCCATCGTCTTTTAACTTATTAACAATTTGATATTTATCGATAAACTGATCTTGGTGGCAGCCAATAAAGTGTGCGCTGGTAATTAAATAGGGTGAATCAATTGGATCTAAGCTGACTCGTAAGTGTGAAGTCGTCAAACCACCTGCCTTTTTAGAGTCATATACAAAATATCCTTGTACATAAAAAGGAGAATTATCACCAATAATTTTAATATTATTTTTGGTTGCAGATACCGTGCCATCACTGCCAAGCCCATAAAATAGCGCTTCAAGAGCAGATTTTTGTGGTATCGATTGGTCAGGTAAAGGTAAAGAAAGCCCAGTTATATCATCATAAATACCAACGGTAAAACGTGGTTTGGGTTTATCTAATCCAAGTTCAGTAAAAATAGCAAGTACACAACGAGGATCAAATTCTTTAGATGATAACCCATAACGTCCACCTATAATAAGTGGCATAGTTGCGCGTTCTTTGCGCGACAGGCTTTCAGCAAATGCGGTCATAATATCTAAATAAAGCGGTTCGGCTTGTGCTCCCGGCTCTTTAGTTCTATCAAGCACAGCAATTTTATTAACAGTACTTGGCATAACTTCGAGCAGATGATTGGCTGAAAATGGGCGGAATAGCCGAACGATCACAACCCCGACTTTTTCGTTTTGTTTAAGTAAAACATCAACTACTTCTTTTGCGGTGCTAGCACCAGATCCCATAATAACAATAATATGCTCAGCATCACTAGCACCATAATATTCAAATGGTTGATACTTTCGGCCTGTTTCTGCTGCAAAAGCATCCATAGCATCAACAACATGTTGATAGACATTATCATAATAAGTATTTATCGCTTCTCGGCACTGGAAGTATGTATCAGGATTAGCTGATGTACCTCGAGTTACCGGTTTATCAGGCGTTAATGCTCGTGAGCGATAGGCTTTAATGGCTTCGTGTGGTAATAAATTACGGATTTGGTCATCACTTATTGGATAGATTTTATTAACTTCATGTGAGGTTCTAAATCCATCAAAAAAATGAACAAAAGGAACAAGGCTATTAAAACTGGCCATTTGCGAAATTAAGGCAAAATCTTGCGCTTCTTGCACTGAACTAGAACAAAGCATCGCAAAACCAGTTTGCCTAATTGCCATCACATCAGAATGATCGCCAAAAATTGAAAGAGCATGCGTTGCAACAGTACGTGCTGCAACATGCAAAACAAAAGGAGTCAGTTCGCCGGCTATTTTGTACAGCGATGGGATCATTAAAAGCAAACCTTGTGATGAAGTAAACGAAGTTGCAAGTGCACCTGTCATTAATGAACCATGAACGGTTGCAATTGCACCTGCTTCGGATTGCATTTCAATCACTCTTGGTGTATCACCAAAGACATTTGGTTTATTAAACTCAGCCCAAGTGCTAGCTTGCTCGGCCATGGTTGAGCTTGGTGTGATTGGGTAAATAGCAATGACTTCGTTTGCCCGATAAGCGACGGATGACACCGCACTATTAGCGTCTGATATGATCATTAAAAAACCTTTTATTTTATAGTGTTATGACATTACTAACTTATTATAAATTTGTATTATTGTATCAGAAACTAACCTAGCTTTTCGTTATTTTTATGTTAAATTTTTTATCATTACAACTCTAGATAAAAATATCGATAAAAACTAAAGTTAATTAACTTAAACTTTAGAAATTATTCATGTTGTTTATTATGATTTGAGTTATTACTTATAAAAAATAAAGATCTTGTAATGTATTAAATATATGATATTTCAAGAATATAAGATATTAAAACAAATACCATAATTTTCTACATAAGTCGTGTATTGATTATGGGGGAATTTATACAACTATGATTTGCTTTTTAGATTATGCTTCTATAAAAAGTATTTAGGAGTATATACCGCTTAAAGCTAAGAAACTAATAATTATCAAAAAATATCTCAAAGATAGATACTTTAATTTCAAGCCTAATAAAGTATTACAAATAGTAACAAAAAACTAGCGAAGTCATTTTAAGTGGTCTATAATTCAGACACTTTTGCAGTATTAATCGCTCATTAAACGAGCTATTGATTGTTAAAAATTCAAATAAAATAAAAACTTACTTGACAGGTGGAATGTTATGCGCTATTATATTAGGCACAAGGCACAAGGCACAAGCATTGGCAATCTTATTCCCTAAATCTTTCTAATTATCACAGTAGTCAAAAACAGACGCTATTCTTATTTTTGTCATTGAAGCTGGCAAAATATCTCAAATTTTCGCTAAAGCGCAAATTTTTATCAAAATCGTTGTTGTTTTTTGCTCCATTGTTATTATTACCGTATTCGATAAGTTTACAGGCATTATCAGCGCAAACTTCAGGCGTTATTCAAGGAACAGCACCGTATTTAACGTTTGATGATGGCGCAACTAAGATAATGAGCGTTGAAGGATTATTGGGTATAAAGTTACCGAATGGTCTCTATATACCTTCAGGCATAAATAGCCCACTTTACCCAAATGCGACGGTAGATACCTCAAGTGTAGACAACCCAATAGAGATGCCAAATATAACCAACACTTTTGCTGATATTCAAACCATAGTGCCTGTTTCAAATTATCCTGAAGTTTCGTTAACTAATTTGGTTAATGCTCCGTATAATTATGGTCGAGATGATGACGGGGATGATGGCATTAATGCAACTGGCAAATTAACGATTAAATGGCAAGATAGCAGTGGTCGGGATATCACGGAACAAGTCAAAAATAACCCTAATAAACAATTAAATCTTTGCGACGCACCTTATCAACTTACCTTAACGGTAACTAATGGTAATTTATCAACGCAGTATGGTATTCCTAATAGTAGCGATTTTACTGGAAATAAGCATAGCTATTACATTAATCCAAAAATGGACATGCCCATTGTTTGTTATGCACAGCCGAATTTATATGTGGATAACTTAGCTTGGGGATCTGAGTATGATTTAGATGGTCCTAATTGGGTTGCAAATAAAGGATTTAAAGTTTTGGATGTTAGTAATCCTGCTGAGAATTTTCCAACAACAGGGGCTGATAGGTTGTATTTTTATTTATTACTAGGGGGAATTACTCCAGAGCAAGTAATCGTGGCAAACGGAACAACGGTAAGTGCAGAAAGTGGTACTGGAATAAGTTTGTCATTAAGTAAAGATGAGACGCCTAAATGGGAAGATTGGCTTGGAAACCCTGTTTCAGCCTATTTTGGTGGTGATAAAGGATTAAAAGTACTACTAAAAGGTCCTTCTATTAATTCAACAAATAAGGTGTTTACTCCATCATTATTTAAACTCTATGCTGATAGTAGCCATACAAAATTGTTGTATAGTTTTAAAATAGAGCGTTGGTATATTGTCCAGCCAGGCAAGTCAGCAGGCTATGCTAATGCACAACGTTTTTGTCAAAATTTAGGCAATGGTTATCGTATTCCCGATATAAATGATTATTCTAATGCCAATAACTTTGGTTGGACTGGCGGTATACCAAGAAGAAGTTCGGCTTGGTATCAAAGACGTTTAAGTTACCAAGAAGGCAATCGTTGGATTGGTGGATTATTTAATGAATGGGGAAGAACTTATAACGGGACTAGTAGCTATTTTGGCAGCGACTGGGATTCTGGAGATGGTTATTGGACTGCTCAACCATCTGGTATTTATGATCAGTATATTGTTAATTCCGGTGATGGCTATATAAACATTACTTACTTGACCCAAAGCGAAGTTAGAGTTGCTTGTGTTGTACCTTAAAATAATGCAATATTAAAAAATATTGAAGATGTAAAAAACGATAACAGGTAATATACATATCTACTATGTAAATACGAATTTAGTAGAATACCAAGTATTTCTAAAATTACTAGGTGGAGTATTATATAAAATTCTGCCTAGTTTTAGGATAGGCATCGTAAAAATATTAATATAAAATTCAAATTGTTAGAGATAAAAAATAACTATTCGTTTGAGAGTGATGAAAAATTTTTTATCAAAGATTAATTAAATTTTAATTTGCAAAAACTTTACTCAAAAGCTTAAAAAAACAAATGAATACTGAAAGGAATAGCCATAATCAGACAGAGCCAAAATTGACATGCTTTGTTATTTAATTATTATAGCTAAAGGCATCCAGATATTTTTTATAATGGTTTACCCAAAACTATTTTAAAGAAGTTTAATTAATTGTTTTTAAATGATTAATTTCAAAAATGATCAGGAGGAAAATTGATTTTATTTAATTTTTCATTTGTTATTTTAACCAAACATAACATAACACCCAAAAAACTGTCTTCAAAAATATCATAAAGATAACCATCTTAAACCCTAAGGCTAACAAAGTATTACAAACAGTAACAAAAAAACTAGCGAAGTCATTTTAAGTATTCTATAATTCAGACACTTTTGTAGTATTAATCGCTCATTAAACGAGCTATTGATTATTAAAAATTCAAATAAAATAAAAACTTACTTGACAGGTGGAATGTTATGCGCTATCATATTAGGCACAAGGCACAAGGCACAAGCATTGGCAATCTTATTCCCTAAATCTTTCTAATTATCACAGTAGTCAAAAACAGACGCTATTCTTATTTTTGTCATTGAAGCTGGCAAAATATCTCAAATTTTCGCTAAAGCGCAAATTTTTATCAAAATCGTTGTTGTTTTTTGCTCCATTGTTATTATTACCGTATTCGATAAGTTTACAGGCATTATCAGCGCAAACTTCAGGCGTTATTCAAGGAACAGCACCGTATTTAACGTTTGATGATGGCGCAACTAAGATAATGAGCGTTGAAGGATTATTGGGTATAAAGTTACCGAATGGTCTCTATATACCTTCAGGCATAAATAGCCCACTTTACCCAAATGCGACGGTAGATACCTCAAGTGTAGACAACCCAATAGAGATGCCAAATATAACCAACACTTTTGCTGATATTCAAACCATAGTGCCTGTTTCAAATTATCCTGAAGTTTCGTTAACTAATTTGGTTAATACACCGTATAATTATGGTCGAGATGATGACGGGGATGATGGCATTAATGCAACTGGCAAATTAACGATTAAATGGCAAGATAGCAGTGGAAAAGATATTACGGAGGATGTTAAAGCTAACTCAAATAGGGAATTAGATTTTTGTAATGCACCTTATCAGCTCACATTAAGTGCAACGGAGGGCTACTTATCAACTGAATACGGTATACCTAAAACTACTTACTTTAATAATGCTAACCATAGTTACTATATTAATCCGAATCGAATAAATGCAAAAGTCTGTTTTGCACAGCCAAGTTTACACGCACAACAAGGTGATGAACAAAGGGAATATTGGGTTAGAAAAAAAGGTTTTAAAGTGCAACCATTTAACAACCCAACTAATAATTTTCCAACGACAGGCTCAAACAAAATGTTTTTCTACCTGCTGTTGGCAGGTATTACACCAGAGCAAGTTATTGCAGTCAATGGCTCAACAGTACAGGGAACTGAAGGGAACGTAACATTGCAATTAAGTGTGGCAACTACGCATGGTTGGGGAAGTATTAGCTATCCAGAGAGGGTGCGGGCTCTAAAAGTTGAACTAATTGGACCGACTCGAAGCTGGGAAAATAAAAAATTCTTACCAACAGAATTTAAATTATATTCTGATAATATTGGTGGTCACTTAATTTATAATTTTAAAATAGCGCGTTGGTTTATCCCTCTCTCTGGAGAAGCAAACGGGTATTGGAATGCACATAATTTTTGTAACAGTTTAGGATATGGTTATCGGATTCCTGGTGTTGAAGATTATACTAATGCGAATCGTCCAGATATTGGTTGGAATAGTGGTATACCTGGCAGAAATATCGATATGTACCGGAGAGCTTTAAGTTACCGAGACGGTAACCACTGGGTTGGAGGATTCTTTAATGAGTGGGGCGTTATGAGCGACGCAAATAGTGGTTATCCTGGTACTGACTGGAATGTCTACGACTATTGGGCTTATCAAATGCGAAGTAGGAATGAATGGTATAGCGTTGGTTCGGGTGGTGGTAACATTAATACTATGGCTATTTCTAGTCATTTATATAATACAAATAGAGTAGCATGTGTAAGTCCTTAATGTGATAAAGTAACTCGATCGTTTGTCACAAAATAATAGCTAAAAAAGATTTATTAAATGGTACAGTTAGATGTTTGCAAATTGTTACCAGCTGGCAATAATGACCTGAAAAAGTAGCATATTATCCATCTAATTCATTATATTAATGGATGGATAATATGAAAATACAATTTATTTTATTACAACGTGCTCGCCTGATGTAGCGTGTTTAATTTCACCTAATAACCATGCCTTTTCACCATGATTATTTAGTAAAGTAATTGCTTGATCGGCTAACTGTTTTGGTAAAGCAATAATTAAGCCAACACCACAGTTAAAAGTTCGATACATTTCGTGACGGCTGACATTACCTGCTTTTTGTAACCAATTAAATATTTCAGGCCATTGCCAGCTTGCTTCATTAATTATGGCTTGTGTATTATCAGGTAATACGCGAGGGATGTTTTCCCAAAATCCGCCGCCTGTAATATGGGCAATGGCATGCACATCAACTTGAGTAATAAGGTCAAGAACGGACTTAACGTAGATCTTAGTTGGTGCAAGTAGATGATCGGCAAGAGTTTTGCCACCTAACTGTTCAGTGGCAGGATTTACACCGCTGACTTCAATTATTTTACGCACTAATGAATAGCCATTAGAATGAGCACCGCTTGATGCTAATGCAATTAATGCATCACCATCTTGTACTTTGCTACCGTCGATCATGGCTGATTTTTCAACAACACCAACGCAAAATCCTGCTAAATCATAGTCATTACCATGATACATACCAGGCATTTCAGCTGTTTCGCCTCCAACTAAGGCACAACCTGATTGTTTACAACCCTCAGCAATACCAGTTACCACAGTGGCTGCAACATCAACATTAAGTTTGCCGGTAGCATAATAATCAAGGAAGAATAAAGGTTCAGCACCTTGTACAATCAGATCGTTAACACACATTGCTACTAAATCGATGCCGATTGATTCGTGGCGATTTAAATCCATTGCTAGACGTAATTTAGTTCCGACACCATCGGTACCAGATACTAAAATAGGTTCTTTATATTTTTGTGGAATAGCACACAGTGCGCCAAAGCCACCCAGTCCACCCATAACCTCAGGTCGTTTGGTTTCTTTAACAACAGATTTAATACGATTAACAAGTTCATTGCCAGCATCAATATCGACACCAGCATCTTTATAGCTAAGAGAATTGTTGTTTGACACGGTAAGTAGTCCTTACAATAAAAAGTTGTTGTTATTTTAGCAAGGATGAAATTTAATGGCGATTAATTATTTACAAAATAACCAATTAAATAAAATTACTAATTATTTTCAAACCAACTTTCCAAAATAATAATGGCAGAAGTTGCATCAACATGACCTTTTTCAAGTGCTCGATAACCTCGTGAAGCAAAAATATGTGATTTTGCTTCAACGGTCGATAACCGCTCATCTTGCAAATGTACTTGATAACCAAATCTGCCATGCAACCGATTAGCAAATTTACGAGCTCGGGCTGTTAATGGTTGTTCGGTGCCATCCATATTTAGGGGAAGCCCAACGACTAAAAAATCAGGTTTCCACTCATTTAATACCTTTTCGATAGCTTGCCAGTTAGGAATACCATCGCGTGCTTTAAACGAGCATAAAGGATTGGCTGTTTTAGTTATATCTTGGCCAATAGCCGCTCCAATACTGGTTGTGCCAAAATCAAATGCAATAATGGTTGCCATGGGTCATGCATTTCCCATTTGGTGTGAAATAGTATTCATATTGATTCCAAGTGATTGAGCGGCTTTTTGCCAACGTTCATCAATGGCAACTTCATAAATAATTTGAGGATCGGCATCAACTACTAACCAATCATTACGAGCAATTTCATCTTCGAGTTGTAGAGACTGCCAGCTTGAATAACCTAAGGCCAAAAAGATATTTTGGGGCTGTTCAGGAGAGCCGATTGATTTAAGCGCATCAAGCGAAGTGCTAATCATCACATCATCTGAAATCTGAATACTAGAAGCAAACCCATCTAAAGGTGTGTGTAAAATAAAACCCTGTTCATCAGCAATGGGACCACCACAAAATACAGGTTGTTCTAGTTCTGCGCAACTTATTGGTGATGTAATTTCTAAACGTGCAAGAACGGTTGCCACATTAAGTTCAATAATTGGTTTATTAATCATAATCCCCATAGCGCCATCACGATTATGTTCACAAATATAAATAACTGAATGACTAAACATAGAATCATCAAGTGTTGGCATTGCGATAATAAAATGGTTTTTTAAATTCATAGTTTCACATTCAAGTTAATTTTATAATGCACATTTGCCAATTTTAACGTTGTGTTCAACATTACAGTGCATTAATAATTCTGGTTCATTTGTTTCTTCATTGATCGATTCTGAAACAATTTCAAAATTTTGAGAAAGATAAAAGTTAATCGCATTAGTATTTTTTTTATAAACATGTACCAACAGTTCGTTATGGCGTTGTTTTGCTTTTTCAACAAGAGCTTTACCTGTTCCTTGTCGGCGAAAAGCTTCATCTACAAATAGACCTGAAATATAATTTTCAGTTATACCGATAAACCCTTTAACTCCATCAAGGTCTTGAACGTATAAAGTAGACATTGGAATTAACATTTTTACTAAATCACAATTTTGTTTAAAAAACTCAGGATTGATAAAGTTATGAGCTTGCAAATTACCTTGCAACCATATTGTCATTACGCTATTTAAATCTTCAGATTTATATTGTCTAATCATTGTTTAACTCTTTTTATTTAATCGATGTTCTATTGCGTCCATTAACATACCGGTAATTGAAAGGCCTGGGTTAGCTGCTTCAATTTCACGAACACAGGTTGGGCTGGTAACGTTAATTTCGGTTAACTTATCACCAATGATGTCAAGTCCTACAAATAGTAGGCCTTTTTCTTTTAAAACTGGGGCGATGCTTTTAGCTATGTGCCAATCGCTTTCGCTTAAGGCTCTAACCTCGCCATGTCCTCCAGCAGCAAGGTTGCCACGAGTTTCACCTTTTTGAGGGATTCGTGCTAAACAATAAGGTACAGGTTCACCATCAACCACTAATACACGTTTATCACCGTCTTTAATCGCAGGAATAAAGTTTTGAGCCATACAATAACGTGTGTTATGTTCGGTTAACGTTTCAATAATCACTGAAACATTGGGATCGTCTTGTTTGATTCGAAAAATGGATGATCCCCCCATGCCATCAAGTGGTTTTAAAATGATATCATGGTGTTGTTCGTGAAAAGCTTTGATATGCTGTGTTTGACGTGTAACCAAGGTTTTTGGTGTAAACTTGGCAAACCAAGCGGTAAAAAGCTTTTCGTTACAATCGCGTAGACTTTGTGGTTTATTTACGACTAACACACCGTTAGCTTCGGCACGCTCTAGAATGTATGTAGCATAGATATATTCAGTATCAAAAGGTGGATCTTTACGCATTAAAATCGTATCAAGGTCACTAAGTGCAATGGTCTGTTCTTGCCCAAACTCAAACCAATGATCTTTATCGTTATAAACTGTTAAAGCGCGAGTTGTGGCATAAGCTTCGCCATTATCTAGAAAAAGGTCATTCATTTCAATATAAAAAAGTTCATAACCCCTTTTTTGCGCCTCAAGTAACATGGCAAAACTGGTATCTTTTTTTATTTTGATGTGACTAATTGGATCCATTACAATGCCCAGCTTTATCATGATGACTCCTTACCTATTTTGTCTTTATAAAATTGTTTTATACTGAAACATGGGTATTCCTGAAACTTTTTAACAGGTTTTTAATCATAATACCCAAATTAAAATTTAATATTTGTTGTTATCATACTCGTTACAAGTTCAGTTGCAAAGCAATCATTACTTATCATTTGTATAAGATATATTTATCCTAGATCGCCTAAATGTACTTGTAAGGCGGTGAGAGCCGTTAATGCTGCAGTTTCTGTTCGCAACACTCTAGGACCGAGTAAAATGTCAGAAAAATGATAGTTATGTGTCATGCTAATTTCATTATCAGATAAACCACCTTCAGGTCCAATTAGTAAGTAAATTTGTTTATGCGTATTAGTTAACTGTTTAATACCATATTCAGCTTTGGGATGTAGATTGAGTTTTAAGCCTTCGGTCAAACTAGCACACCAACTTTCTAACTTCATTACTGGATGAATAACTGGAATCACGTTTCGACCGCATTGTTCACAAGCAGAAATAACAATTTTTTGCCATTGCTGAATTTTCTTTTCGAGCCTTTCTTCATGAAGTTTGACGCCACAACGTTCAGAAAGGAGTGGGGTGATACTCGCTACGCCTAATTCGACTGATTTTTGAATTGTAAACTCCATTTTTTCACCGCGTGAAATCACTTGCCCTAAGTGAATATCTAATGGTGATTCACGATTATCTAAAATGGGCAAAGAGGTTTTTACTGTAACTGTTTTTTTATTGATTTCATGTATAACTGCAGGAGTAATATGGTTTGAACCATCAAATAAAATAATATTTTCACCTACTTTCATGCGTAACACGCGAATAAGATGGTTAAATGCATTATCATCTAGGGTAACAAGACTATTTGGCTCAATGGTAAATGGTTGAAAAATTCGAGTCATAATTTTGTATATCTTATATTATTTGCAATAAATTATAGCGTAATTTAACAAGATTCGGTAATCTCTATTTAATGTAACTTATGTTTTGGAATCAGGTATGAATACATATAGCAAAGATAGGGTATTAATCGAAGGATTAACTGTTTTAACCACCATCGGCGTATATGAGTGGGAAAAGACCATCAAACAAAAATTAATTATTGATCTTGAAATGGCGTGGGATAATAAACCTGCTGGAGAAAGTGATAACGTATCACTTTGCTTAGATTATTTTGTGGTTAGTCAAACTATAACACAATTGGTTGAATGTTCGAATTTTGAATTGATTGAATGTGTTGCTGAGCGTATTGCTGAGCGTATTATTCAACAATTTTCGGTTAATTGGCTTAAAGTTAAAGTATCCAAACCGAATGCAATAGCTAATGCTCGAAATGTTGCTGTAATAATTGAACGTACGGCAAATAAATAAACTAACTAGTGGTAAAGATACTGTAACAATGATAGATAATAAAAAGCAAGATTTAATTACTAACAAAAAACATCATACAGCTAAAGGGTTTAGGCACGACGAATCTTTTAAAATAAAAATAAGTGAGTTTTTGCGTTGGCGTTTTGAACGTAAAGTTTTACCTCCTAAAGAGGGTTATCACAACTTTAATCAGACGTGGTTTGAGAAAATAAATCTTGACTTGCCCGATGATAGAGTTTGGTGGATTGGTCACTCAACAACATTGATTCGTTTGGGCGGTAAAATGATTTTGACAGATCCTATCTTTTCTAAACGAGCTTCGCCATTACAATTGATCGGACCGAAACGTCGCACACCTCCAGCTTTAGAAATAGAACAACTACCGCAGATTGATTTTATTGTAATTTCACATAACCATTATGATCATCTTGATTATCATAGCATTCGGAAATTAATTGCGCGTTTTCCTAATATTGCAATAATGGCTCCTCTTGGTTTAAAAAAAGCATTATTAAAATTGGGAGCAAAACAGATTACTGAATTAGATTGGTGGGATAGTGTAACTGTTGATGGGCTTACTTTTTCCGCAACATCGGCTATACACTGGAGCAATCGTGGGTTATTTGATGTAAACAAAGCATTATGGTGTGGTTGGGTGATTCAATCTAATATTGATAATCAAGATCAATCAAAGATGGTCTATTTTATGGGTGATACATGCTACTCTGCTGAATTAAAAGAGATCGCTAAGCGTTTTCCTTCAATAGACTTGGCATTAATTCCAATTGGTGCTTATGCACCACGTTGGTATATGCAATCACAGCATATCGATCCTAAACAAGCTGTGCAGTTATATGACGAACTCAATTGTTATTGTGCAATAGCCATTCATTGGGGGGCATTTGAATTAGCTGATGAACCATTAGATGAACCACCTCAATTATTAATTGAACACAAAGCCGAGCGCGCTTTTCATCTATTAAAAATAGGTGGTAATTTAGCTATTAAACGTATTAATTATGAATTAAAATAACTTCAATAGAAACAAATGTAATACCTATAATTATTTAATGTATTTGCCAAAAGGAGAAAGAAATGAAAGTAGCAGTTATTGGGCTATCTTGTTTAATGTTTAGCCTAGCATTAGTTGGATGTGGAGGAAAAAACGACGAAGGCAAAACTTATCATTGGTCAAAAGCGCACGGTGTTTTAGAAGATTGTCGTGGTGTAATGAATAAATCTCAACAATGTAGCAATAATTCGAATAATCAACAATATTTATTCAAAGTAGATAAATATTAATATGAGTGCATGGCTGATTTACGCATTACTTTCTGCCATTACTGCGGCCAGTGTTGCTATTTTAGGGAAAATTGGTTTACAACATCTTGATGCTAACACCGCTACTGCAATTCGTGCCATTGTAATGGCTATTTTTTTAGTTGGTGTGGTGGTTGTTCAGGGTAAATTAAATCTTATCAACACCTTTTTTAATGATAAAAAGGCATTACTTATTATTGCGCTAAGCGGTATTGCAGGTGCGCTATCTTGGCTATTTTACTTTATGGCGATCAAAGAAGGCAAGGTGTCGCAAGTTGCGCCAATTGACAAATTAAGCGTAGTTTTTGCTGTTGTGTTTGCTGCTGTTTTATTTGGTGAAAAGATCTCGTTGTTAGCTGGCGTTGGTGTCGCTATGATTGCGGCAGGGGCTATATTGGTTGCACTATTTTGATATTAAATAGTGCATTAACCTGAACCTAGGCTACTTTAATAGCGCATTGAATAGCTCAACAGTAACAAGTTCACCTTTAGCTACATTGCCTCGTTCTTGTTCAAGCACAATAAAACAGTTTGCTTGATTAAATGACTGAGTAATATGCGAACCTTGCGCTCCAGTTATACTTACTTCTAATTCGCCCTGTGCATTGATTTGCAGCATACCACGTTGAAAGTCTAACCTACCGACAGTCTTTTTAAGATTTGTTGCTGTTTTAACTTTAAAGCTAAAATCCATGGATGAATATTCAAGCCCTGAAAGCGTCAAAATCAAAGGTTGCACTAATTGGTAAAATGTCACCAAGGTCGAAACGGGATTACCAGGTAAACCACAAAATAGTGCATTGCCAATTTTGCCAAAGGCAAAAGGCTTGCCTGGTTTCATTGCAATCTTCCAAAAATTGATTAGTCCTAATGTTTCAAGTGCAGTTTTGGTATAATCAGCGTCACCGACGGATACGCCTCCACTTGTTATCACCAAGTCAGCTTGACTTGATGCAGTTATTAACGCTTTTTTGATTTCGGTAAGATCATCAGCAATAATACCGAGATCAATAACCTCACAGTTAAGTTTGGTTAATAATAATTTTAGTGTGAAGCGGTTGCTGTCATAAATAGCGCCATTGCCAGATAATGGCTGACCAATGGGGGTTAATTCATCACCCGTTGATAAGATGGCTACCTTTAATTTTTTAAAGACAACAAGATCACTAATGCCTAATGTTGCAAGTGTCGATAGTGTTGGTATCGTTAATTTAGTCCCTTTTTTGACTGTGATCGCACCTTTTTTAACATCTTCACCTATACGACGAATATTATCGCCAGCTTTTACGTTACTTAAAAAGGTAATCCCTAGATCAGATTTTTCGGTCTGCTCCTGCATAACAACCGCATCGGCATCATTTGGCACTGGAGCTCCTGTCATAATGCGTAAACAAGTGCCTTGTGGCCAATGAAGA
Source organism: Gilliamella sp. ESL0232 (assembly GCF_013346885.1). NCBI lineage: Bacteria > Pseudomonadati > Pseudomonadota > Gammaproteobacteria > Orbales > Orbaceae > Gilliamella > Gilliamella sp. ESL0232. The sequence continues at coordinate 250,998 of NZ_JAAEDW010000001.1, forward strand.
TTGTTTATATCATCACCTGCAAAAATAGCACCAGCCAGTGGCAACAATTTTGATTGTTTAAAATCTGCTAACCGAACCGCATAACCATCCATAGCTGAATTATCAAAACTAGGTACATTAATAGGGGAAATTACAGGTTCAGCGGTAATCCTTTCTAATGCATCAAATAACGTAACTTTTTCACTATGCAGCGATTTTATGGTTGATGCGCTTTGAAGTAGTTGTTGCTTGGCTTGTTGAAAAGTGAGTAACATAAAAGTGGGCTGTCCTTATATTTACCAATCTATTATTGGTTCAGTTGACAAAAAGTTTCAGGTAACACTACGTTTAAGTAAAAAACAAATTTTATATCAATATTAATTAGTTATTATGGATATCAATATAACAACGTCGCCAAAAGGCGACGTAAAATAATCAACTATACATTAAATAAGAAGTTCATAATATCGCCATCTTGCACGATATAATCTTTACCTTCAGCACGCATTTTGCCTGCCTCTTTAGCTCCTTGTTCACCACCGTATTTAATAAAATCATCAAAAGCAATGGTTTGCGCACGAATAAAGCCTTTTTCAAAATCAGTATGAATTTTTCCTGCTGCTTGAGGTGCGGTATCACCAACTGAAATTGTCCAAGCACGAACTTCTTTTACACCTGCGGTAAAATAAGTTTGCAGATTAAGTAAGCTATAGCCAGCACGAATTACACGATTTAAGCCTGGTTCGGTTAAACCTAAATCTTGCATAAACTCATCACGATCGGCATCATCAAGTTCAGCAAGTTCTGCTTCAATTGCAGCACAAACAGGTACGACAACAGCTTTTTCTTGTTCTGCTATTGCTTTTACTTTATCTAAATAAGGGTTATTTTCAAAACCATCTTCATTCACATTAGCGATATACATTGTTGGTTTTAATGTTAAAAAACTAAGGTATTTGATGGCTTCAAGTTCTTCTTTGCTAAGATCTAATAAGAGTAGCTTTTTGCCTTGCTCAAGATGAGGTAAACACTTTTCAAGGATTTCCACTTCAAATTTGGCGTCTTTATCACCACCTTTAGCGCGTTTTTGTTGGCGAGTTATTGCTCGTTCACACGCTTCAAGATCGGCTAATGCTAGCTCGGTATTGATAATTTCGATATCTTCAGCAGGATCGATTTTACCCGCAACGTGGACAATGTTCTCGTTTTCAAAGCAACGCACTACATGACCGATAGCTTCTGTTTCACGAATATTAGCTAAAAATTGATTTCCTAAACCTTCGCCTTTTGATGCGCCTTTAACAAGCCCAGCAATATCAACAAATTCCATGGTAGTAGGTAATGTGCGTTGTGGTTTAACAATTTTAGCTAACTCATCTAAACGGGGATCGGGCATTGGTACAACCCCAGTATTTGGCTCGATAGTACAAAACGGAAAATTAGCCGCTTCAATGCCAGCTTTAGTTAGTGCGTTAAAAAGTGTTGACTTACCTACATTCGGTAATCCGACAATCCCACATTTAAATCCCATACTGTTTGTTACCTTTTTTGTTTTAAAATATCTTAAAAATAAGGGGCGATTATATACTAAATTGCGCTATTTGTGCTAATCTTCTTATCAATAAATCATCCGATAATTAAGCAAATTACTAATAATCATTTAGTTTATTATCCAGTCAACGCTTTCTAAAAACCGTTTTATAAGCCATGCCAAGTAATGTAACTTAACGACCCAATTATTGTTCGGAATCTAAACCAATTTGATAAAGTTGATTTTTTCTAAGTCCATATATTTCAGCAGTAATGGCTGCTGCCTTTTTTAGCGGTAATTCTTTTTGCAATAGTTTAAGGGTACTAATTACCTGAGGATCGATATCATCATCGCATTTGATATGACCTTGAACAATCAATACAAATTCACCTTTTTGACGAGAAGTATCCTCGTTTAGCCAATTAATCAGCTCATTAACCTTAAAACTGACAATGGTCTCCCATGTTTTGGTTAGTTCCTTAGCTAAAATGATCTGCTTATTTGGTCCCCAAATAGTTTGCATATCGTTAAGCGTGTCTAATAAACGATGTGTTGATTCATAAAAAATCATTGTTCGTGGTTCGTCTAACAATTTTACAAGACAATCTTGGCGAGCTTTAGTTTTAGCTGGTAAAAAACCTTCATAAATAAACTTATCTGACGGCAACCCTGATGCACATAAAGCAGCAATCGCAGCACAAGCACCAGGAACGGGAACTACTTTTATGTTATTTTCGCGACAAGCCTTAACTAAATGATACCCGGGATCATTAATTAACGGAGTGCCAGCATCAGAAATCAAAGCAATTGATAAGCCAGATTTAAGTTTTTCAATCAAAATACTGGACTTTTCTTGTTCATTATGATCATGTAAAGCAAACAATTTTGCTTTTATTCCAAGATGTTGTAAAAGTAAACCACTATGGCGAGTATCTTCAGCCGCAATAAGATCGACACTTTTCAGTGTATTGATGGCTCTGAGTGTAATATCATCTAAGTTTCCGATGGGGGTGGCAACAATATATAAAGTCATTATTTTAAATCACATTAAATTTTTTTAGAAATACGGCAAAGGTACTGTACGAAAACCTATTTTATTGTATATACTCGTTACATTCAAAATAAATCCGACAAAGCCTGAATAATTAGTTAATCAAAAGTAGAAAAATAGCTTGCTTATAACAAAATTAAGCATAAGCTGATTGGGATTATACCTTTGGATAATAAAGAAATTATATTAGCTCAGTTTGAATTTTAGTGGTTATAGATCGCAAGAATAATCAAATAACAAATTTAAGGTTTTCATCGTGAAATTCTAGATGAATTTATTGATTTAACTAATAACTAATCAATATAATAGCGTTTTTACTATAAAAACGCTAAAATGTGCTGATAAAATAAGATGTATAAATGCTATTGAACACAAAATAGTCAAAAACAAAATTTACGAATGAAAGGTGTTGCTTTGAAAAAAATACTTACATTAAGTTGCTTAAGTTTGTTGATTGTTGCTTGTACGCAAACTGAGCAGGCCGAAATTGAAGATATTTCTGGCGCAGGTGGATCATCAACTTCTTCTGTCTATACCAAACCACCTGCCAATATATCAACAGGCGGTAGAACAGTTTCTACTCCTACTAATCATAACCTTCCATCATCAAGGCAGGCGACGGTTTCAAATTCCAACACCGCTAACAATACTAGCACGGTGATTAGTAATGAGCGTATTGTCTATAATCGTAATTACGACGACATTCCAAAAGGCGGATATCAAGGCGATACTTACACTGTTAAACGAGGCGATACTTTATTCTATATTGCATGGGTAACTGGTAATGATTACCGTTCACTAGCAGCTAAAAATAATATCAAAGAACCATTTGCCGTTAATGTTGGGCAAGTATTAGACGTTAGTGGCGGAACTGTTGTGGTAACACAAAAAACCACAACCAATAATACAACAACAAATAAATCAAACAACAATAATTCATCTGTAGTGATTGGACAAGCTAAAACTAAACCAACAATAACCAAAACAACAACGACTTCAATTACCACAATAGATAAAAATAAACGTCCAACAACAACTGAAACAACTGAAACAATCACTGAACCGCTAGATGATTCTACTAGAAGTCCAACTATAAATTCAAAAGCAGTCAATATTTCATGGCGATGGCCTGCACGAGGCAAGATTATTGAGAAATTCTCAAAGGCAAGTAAAGGTATTGATATTTCGGGTTCAATTGGCGATAAGGTTTTGGCTGCGGCTGATGGACGCGTTGTTTATTCTGGTAATGCGTTACCAGGTTATGGTAATTTAATCATTATTAAACATAATGATGACTATTTAACAGCATATGCGCATAACCAATCTATATTAGTAAAAGAACAACAAGCCGTTCGCGCAGGTGAGCAAATAGCCACAATGGGTGCAACTGGCACTTCGTCAGTTAGATTACACTTTGAAATTCGTTACAAAGCGCAATCAGTTGACCCGTTAAAATACTTACCCAAATAATAAACGTTTTGAGTCAGTCTGGTTGGCTCAAAATAAATGGGCATGCACGGTAATAACCTAGCATGTCTATGACAGAATATACCAAAAATTTAATCTACGTAACAAAGGAGTTATATTCATGGCAGTTAAAAAATTAGTGCTAATTCGACATGGAGAAAGTGTTTGGAACCAAGAAAACCGTTTTTGTGGTTGGACTGATGTTGATTTATCTGATAAAGGTAACAAAGAAGCGGCTGAAGCAGGTAAATTACTAAAACAAGAAGGTTTCGCATTTGATTATGCTTACACTTCAGTATTAAAACGTGCAATTCACACATTATGGCACGTTTTAGACGAAGTAGATCAAGCATGGTTACCTGTTGAAAAAAGCTGGAAGCTAAACGAACGTCATTATGGTGCATTACAAGGTTTGAATAAAGCTGAAACAGCAGCAAAATATGGTGATGAACAAGTAAAATTATGGCGTCGTGGCTTTGCAATTACACCTCCTGCACTTGAAAAATCAGATGAACGTTTTCCTGGTCACGATTCACGTTATAGCAAACTACCTGAATCAGAATTACCATTAACCGAAAGCCTAGCATTAACTATTAAACGTGTACTACCTTACTGGGAATCAACAATTGCTCCACGTGTAGCTAAAGGTGAACGTGTTATCATTGCTGCTCATGGTAATTCACTTCGTGCATTGGTAAAACATTTAGACAACATCAGCGATGATGATATTATCGAACTAAACATCCCAACTGGTGTGCCATTAGTGTATGAATTTGATGACAATATGAAAGTTATCAAACACTACTACCTAGGCAATGCTGACGAAATCGCTGCAAAACAAGCTGCTGTTGCCAACCAAGGTAAAGCAAAATAATTATTCAATAAACTATTAAAGAGGTAGGTTATTTAACTTACCTTTTTTATTATCCAAATTATCATTTTATTTAACCACTTTTATTGATTTAATCTAATTTTGAGAATTTAATTTTGTCTAAAATCTATTATATATATGGCGTAATGAATGCCGGAAAATCCACAGAGCTTTTACAAATTGACCATAATTATTTAAGTAATAATATGCAGACTTTATTACTTAAATCATCAGTCGATACTCGTGACTCGGCAGTTGAAATTGTTTCTCGCTTAGGATTACGCAAAAAAGCGTTACAGCTTGATGACACAACGGTTGATGAAATTATTGAGCATATCAAACAAAGCAATTATGCCTGTATACTAATCGATGAAAGCCAGTTTTTATCGCGTAATACTATTTGGAAGTTATCTGATGTATGTGACGAATATGGCGTACCAATCATGTTTTTTGGTATCAAAACCGATTATATGGGACACCTGTTTGAAGGTTCTAAAACACTACTTGAAATAGCCGACAATTTTAGAGAGCTCAAAACTGTATGCTGGTGTGGCAAAAAAGCAACTATGATTTTATTGGAAGGACAAGACGGTAAAATTGTTAAATTCGGAAATTCTATTCATCTAGGTGATAGCGAATACCACTCAGTATGCCGAAAACACTGGAAAGCAGGGCAAATAAGGCCTAAAAACTGATCCTCTTAAAATTTCACACTTATTTCTTTCAACAAATTGCTTGTACATATGCAATATGCTTTTGGAAAAGTGTGAATAAACTCTCATTTTTGCGATTTTCTTTTTGTTGATTCTTTTTATTTTATGTCATATTAACTGACACGATTCAGTATTATTTTGTTAACTATGAGGAATCACCATGAAAATCAAAATTATTTCACTAGCTGTTGTGATTAGTTTAGTTAGTTATAATGCCAATGCTAAAGAATTTGTATTAACTGATAACGAAAAAGGTATTGCCAAAGGTAATTGGTCAGTTTCGAGTCAAGATTTAGGAATAAAAGGTTCAAAATTCGCTATTCAAAATACGATCCTTAAAGGTGGTAAACAAGACGGAACTGAACTACTAACAATTTCTAGTGATAATTTCACTATTAAATTAATTCCAACTCGTGGATTAGGTATTTTGTCTGTTGTTGGTGATGGTGTTCGCATGGGATGGGATTCACCAGTAGATGAAGTCGTTCATCCTAAATATATTAACTTAGAAAGTCGGGCAGGGCTTGGTTGGCTAGATGGCTTTAACGAAATGATGGTTCGTTGTGGTTTTGAATGGACAGGTCATGCTGTGCAAGATAGTGGCATCATGTATACGCTTCATGGTCGTGCGCAAAATACACCTGTTTCTAAATTAATTGTTGATGTATCGGACAAAGCACCGTACACCATTACAGTTAAAGGGTTAATTAAAGAAAATACTTTCAAAAAAAGCAATTTAGAAACTTGGGCATCGCTGATCTATGTGCCAGGAAGTAGAGAATTTACGGTCCACGACGTTCTCACCAATAAGAGTGATTATATCCGTGATTATCAAATTATCTACCATAGTAATTTTGGTACACCTATTCTTGAAGATGGTGCTAAATTTGTTGCACCAGTTAAAGAAATATCTCCATTTAACGATTATGCAAAAGGTGGCCTTGATACATGGCAAACTTATCTAGGTCCAACTAAAGATTTTGATGAAATGGTATTTAATGTTTATCCTTTTTCTGAGGAGAATGGCGAAACACAAGTTATGGTGACCAATAAAGCAGGTGATAAAGCAGCTGGTATTAGTTTTAATACTAAACAGCTACCCGTACTATCATTATGGAAAAATACCGATACCCTCAAGCAAGGTTATGTTACAGGCTTAGAGCCAGGTACCAGTTTTGCTTATCCAGTGACTATCGAACGTGAGCAAAAACGTGTACGTCAGCTTAAACCAGGACAAAGCACTGAATTTACTTTAACTTATAGTTTATTATCTAGCAAAGATGCTGTAACAAAATATGAACAAAAAATTAAAGCTATTCAAGGAAAGCAAGAAACAAAAATTGTAAATGAACCAATAGCTAAAGAATAAATTATTAAAAATGGCTACCAACCTTATATGGTAGCCATAAAACAACCTAATAATCTCAACACTTTTCCCTTATTTTAATATTCATGATAGTAGCCTTAGCTACTTGATTCGCTATCAATAGATAGGTATAGTCACTAAATTAATAACTAGCTTTAATATCGCTTATTTTTAAATGTACAATATAATTTGTAGACTAAATAAAATAATGATTAACAATTTTATTAATATAGGATAAACATGACTCTCCAGCGGATAGTGATTGGCATTAGTGGAGCAACAGGGTTTGCTTATGGAATAAAAGCGTTAGAGCTTTTAAAATCACTTGATATTCAGACTCATTTAGTAATATCAAAAGCAGCACAAATAACGCGCGCTTACGAATTCCCTAACACCAGCATAGCACAAATAGAATCACTAGCTGATAAAGTATATTCTGTCAATAATATTGGTGCGGCCATTGCAAGCGGATCGTTTAAAACTATGGGTATGCTAATTGCACCTTGCTCAATGAGGACTCTAGCTGCCATAGCACATGGCTTATCAGATAACTTACTTACTCGTGCTGCTGATGTTGCATTAAAAGAGCGTCGTCGCTTGGTATTAATGGTTCGTGAATCACCCTTAAATTTAACGCACCTAAAAAACATGGAAACCGTGACACTTATGGGTGGTGTAATATGCCCGCCAGTACCAGCTTTATATCAGCATATTGAATGTTTGGATGATATCATCACCCATAGCGTAGCAAGAGCACTTGACCTATTTGATATTAACATCCCATCGCTACCACGATGGGGCGAAGATCTGCACCTAAACACTAAAACCGAATAACACCAATAAATAAAAAATATGCAAGCCGACTCTAAAATCATAAAATTTATTAAAAATAACCATGTATTATCGCTAAACGTAATCTTACCTGACAACAAACCATGGGCATGTAACACCTTTTATGTTTTTGATGAATCGGTAATGTGTCTGTATCTTCTTTCCGAATTAAAAACCGAACACGCTAAAGCCATGTTAACAAACCCACTAATAGCGGGCACCATCAGTATTACTCCTAAGACGGTTGCACAGATCCAAGGGATCCAATTTCAAGCTCAAGCAACACGATTACAAAAACAACAAGCTGAGCATGCCTATGCGCTATATTATCGGGCATTTCCCTTTGCAAGAGTTATTAAAGCACCAATTTGGGCATTACAGTTACATTATGTGAAAATGACGAATAATTTGCTGGGATTTGGGCGTAAAATTTATTGGAAAAAAGAAGAAGATTTTTAGATTTCTCTAAAAACTATAATTTTACTCATCCCTCCTGTAATTAACTTATTTGAATAAAAGCAAATAAAATTAATACCTTACCTGAATAATTTTGAGTAAAAACACACTTATAGCACCACAATGCTAATAAGTTTGCCTTATCAGAGCGCCAAAATATGCCGATAACGAAGTAAAGCTAGCACGCCAAACAGGGCTGTTTGGTGTGTTTGCGTGTTAGATGTTATCATCAATATTAATCATTCCGTAAAAGTCAAAAAGTCCTAAAGCTAACACCACATTTTAATTAAAAAATTCACCTATTTTTATAACTGAATTGTTTTTATCTTTATGTTTCTTTAAATTTATTTACATTTCTTTACAAAAAAGTCCGCAAAAAAACTAGCCAACTATTTTATAAATGGTTATACTTTCATCGCTTTAGTAAGGTAAGCTTATTAAATAAGCGAATAATTATAAAAATCGAAATAAAACAAAATATTACTTGACAGGTGGAACAAAATGCAGTACCATTTTAGGCACAAGGCACAAGGCACAAGCACTGGCAAACCTATGTCTTAAATTTATCAAATAATCCTATTCGACGAGTTTTTACCCGAAACTTATTTATATCATCGAAATTATCCACAAAATTATTTTCAAAAATCCCATTGGCATTAGTGCCGTTGTTGTTATTGTCGTACTCTTTTGAATCGCAGGCATTATCGGCCACGACTTCTGAGCGCATTCACGGTACTGCGCCTTATTTAACCTTTGATGGTGGTGTTACTAAAGTGACTAAAACAGAGGATTTATTAGGTATTAAGTTATCGGATGGTCGAACATTCGCACCGCAAGATAATCCTTCATCACCAACCTCGCCAATCGAGTTATCTAATGTAGGGGATACCTTGGCTGATATTGAAATGATAGTCCCGCCATCAAGCGACTCAATAAATATAAATGATTTAGTGACACAAGGTAAATGGAGAGACGATGATGGAGATGGACAGGGAGCAAGTGAAATTACTGCATCAGGAAGTATATCGTTAGCAATAACGGATAAAGATGGCAATACCATTAATCGTAGTGATGCATTAGATATATGTAATGCATCTTATAAGGTAACTTTAAGTAGTACTGGAGGTAGTTTAACTACACAATATGGTTTGCCAGATAGTAGTACTTTTAGTGGAGGAACAGCGGAGTATTATATCACTCCACCGTCACAACCCGTTATTTGTTCGGTCAGGCCGAATTTGTTGGTGGGTGGAACAAGTGGTATTGTTTCTTACGACGGCCCACGTTATGCAGGCCCAGCTAACATATGGAATCCAGCTAAGGGCTTTTTAGTTCAGTCAACAAACCCGTCATCTTACGGATTGAATTTTCCAACTACGGGGTCAGATGGATTGTATTTTGATTTGCTTATTGCTGGGGTAGATGCAAGTCAGTTGAGTTGGACAGTTACCACACGTGGTGATATAACGGCAACGGTGAGTTGGGTTAGGCCGCATACAGGAACATTCACAGACCCACAAGGGAGCACTATATCAGCTGATATTTGGATTAGAGATAAGTCCAAGAACGTAACGAGGGTAACGCTGAATGGTCCTAAAGCTAATAGTACTCAGATAAATTCAGATAATCCAAGTTCACTTAGACGTCCATCTTTGCCACAAACCTTTGAATTGGTTGGAAGGGATAGAAGTGGTAATGAGGTTCGGTATGGATTTGAATTGAGGCAGTGGTTTGTTAATCGAGGAGGTCAAAGAACTAGCCATTCTAATCAAACTACATGGTGTAATAGTTTGGGTTATCGAATGCCAAGGGTAAGCGATTTAACCAATGCGAAGTGTGGTGTACATAGTTACTTTCCTTGTATAAATGGCATAGATGGCGCCATTCCGTCGTCTGATGGTAATTATCACATGCGTCACATAGGAGCAGGCTTTTTCACGGAATGGGGCGTCATGCTCTACTACGCTGATGCGGGCTTCGTCTTCTACGATTACTGGACAAGTGACGCAGCAGGTAACTACTGGTTTGCTGTCGTCTCTCACTCAGGCGACCTCTACAGCGACAATCCTAACAAAGGCCTTTGGGCTGTTTGCACCACACCTTAGTTATTAGGTGTTTAGTCCTTAATCCCTAGGGCGAAAAGGGGGGGGCTTATGGTGCCTGAGAGGAAAATATAAGAAAAATAAAACCCCAGCGCATGTTGGGGCTTTGAGCAGGCAAAGCCTGCGAGCCTAGTGCTTTAATGACTAAAAGCCAAAATAACGCCAGACCGAGACAATTTTAAAGTTTGCGCTTTTGTTATTAACAAGTTGTTATTAAATAGCTATTATCAAATAACAAAAGCGCCTTTCTTAAAAAGCCAAATTCAATGTAATAAACAACTAGCCTATAAGTATATGACTTTATTTAAAAATAAAAAATCAATAAAATCAATAGTCTAACTGAACAATTTTAAAGTAAGAAAGACGTTTATAGCACCATAATTTTGATAAGTTTGCCTCATCATGGCATCAAAGCCGAATGCAGATAATTATATGGATGTCAAAAAGATGATTAAAATCGATGCTATTGCTAAAGCCGAAGCTTTGCTTGTTGCTATTGCCGTTGTTGATTAAGATTGCTGCTGAACAAACACGGCTATTTTTAAGTAACGTTTTATAAATATTTAATTTTTATTATCAACCTTACAAAAAACCGTTCAATCTAGAACGGTTTTTTTGATTGATATTAATTAAATTTACTTATCAAGCTTTATATTTTTTCATTACAATTGAGGCATTAGTACCACCAAAACCAAAGCTATTTGACATGACTGTTGTTAGTTCACGCTCGGTTGGTTCAGTAATAATGTTCATGCCGATTGCTGCTTCATCAAGTTCATCAATATTGATACTTGGTGTAATAAAGCCATGTTCTAACATTAATAATGAATAGATAAGCTCTTGCGCACCTGTTGCACTTAATGAATGACCAGTCATTGATTTGGTTGATGAAATAGCAGGGATGTTATCGCCAAATACTTGTTTGATTGCCCATAATTCTTTGACATCACCAACTGGGGTTGATGTGCCGTGGGTGTTGATGTAATCAACTGGAACATCTAAATCTTGAATAGCAAGTTGCATACAGCGCATTGCGCCTTCACCTGATGGGGCAACCATGTCATGACCGTCCGACGTTGCGCCATATCCAACCAGTTCGCCATAAATATGAGCACCACGAGCAAGCGCATGTTCTAATTCTTCAACTACAACCATACCTGCACCGCCAGCAATAACAAAACCATCACGGTTTTTATCATAAGCACGTGATGCTTTTTCTGGGTTGTCGTTATATTTGGTTGATAAAGCGCCCATGGCATCAAATTCGCAAGACATTTCCCAGCAAAGTTCTTCACCACCACCCGCAAAGACGATGTCTTGTTTGCCAAGTTGAATAAGTTCAGCAGCATGACCAATACAGTGAACTGATGTCGCACAAGCAGATGTCATTGAGTAGCTAATTCCTTTAATTTTAAATGGAGTTGCTAAGCAAGCCGAAATCGCCGATGACATTGATTTGGTTACAGCATAAGGACCTACACCTCGTAATCCCTTTTCTTTCATTCCGGCTACTACATTGTATTGTGTTTTAGTTGAGCCACCATAACCAGCAATTAAGCCAGTACGAGGGTTAGAGACTTGTTCAGGGGTTAATTTTGCATCTTCAATAGCCTGTTGTAAAGCAAGATAACCGTAAATAGAAGCATCATTCATAAAACGAACAACTTTGCGATCAATGAGTCCAGTAGTGTCAAGTTTTACATTTCCGCATACATGGCTACGCATCCCGCTATCTTTCATTTCTTGAGAAAAGGTAATACCACTACGACCTACTTTTAGTGATTCTAAGACTTCTTTAGTATTATTCCCAATACTTGAAAGAATTCCTAACCCTGTAATTACAACTCGTTTCATTTACTATTTAGCTCCTAAGTTATCTGGCTTCATATAAAAAAGTTTGTTGATTATAGCGTACAGTTGTAAGCTGAACAATACCTTGCCATGTTTTTATTTATATCTTTTGATATTGTCTTAATTATTTATATAAAAGTAATCAAATCAATAGAATTGCCTAAGTAGCGTAGGTAACAGTGATTTTGTCGACAATATTTACTTGCTAAGCTTAATATAATTACTGTATACTGTATAAATAAACAGTTATTTTAATGGCACAATATGAACGAAAAAATGATAACTAAACTTGAGATATTAGCTGAATCGGCAAAGTATGATATTTCTTGCTCATCAAGTGGCACTTCAAGAGGTAATAAAGGTAAAGGCATTGGTAGTGCACATAAGTCTGGTATTTGTCATACATTTACTGCCGATGGGCGATGCGTTTCGTTACTTAAAATTATGCTCACTAATTATTGTATGTTTGATTGTGCTTATTGTATTAATCGTCAAAGTAATGATATTCCAAGAGCGGGTTTCACACCACGTGAGTTGGCTGATGTGACCATTGAATTTTATCGCCGTAATTATATTGAAGGTTTATTTATTAGTTCAGGCATTGTAAGAAGTCCAGATCATACCATGGAAAGAATGATTAAAGTGGTAAAGATTTTGCGAAATGAATATGGTTTTAATGGCTATATTCATATGAAAGCGATTCCTGGTGCTAGTAATGAGTTAATTAATCAAGCAGGTTTATTGGTTGATAGAATGAGTGTTAATTTAGAAATTCCAACTGAAGAAAATCTTAAATTATTAGCACCTGATAAAGATCATCAAAGTATCTATCAGCCTATGCGTCAAATACATCAAAATGTGTTAGAAAATATCGAAGATCGTAAAAAATTTCGCACTACACCCAAATTTGTACCTGCTGGGCAAAGTACTCAAGTTATTATTGGTGCAACCGATGAATCAGATAAACAGATTTTGCAATTAACCGCTAAGCTTTACAAACGCCCAAGTATGAAACGAGTTTATTACTCGGGATTTATTCCTGTTAATGGTTACGACAAGCGGTTGCCTGTTGTACAAGACGTACCAAGAGTGCGAGAAAATCGTTTATATCAAGCCGATTGGTTATTGCGTTTTTATGATTTTAATGTTGATGAAATTGTTAACGATCAATATCCTGATCTTGATTTAAGCGTTGATCCTAAACTGGCTTGGGCTATCCGTAATCCGCAGTTTTTTCCCGTTGATGTTAACCGTGATAGCTATCAAAAAATTTTGCGAGTACCAGGCATTGGTGTTAAATCGGCCAAGTTAATTGTGATGGCAAGACGTCATCGTAAGCTTACTTTTGATGCGCTTAAACGTATTGGTGTTGTTTTAAAGCGAGCAAAATTTTTTGTTGTTTGTCATGAAATGAGAAAATTTAAATTGCTTGATTCTTCGGCCGAATATATCCGACTATCGTTACAAGATCCGCCTTTGTTAGAAGATAAACAAGATAATATTTCACAGCAATTAGTCATGGAGTGGTAGACATGTTGGCGTTTTATTATGATAAAAGCTTTGAAGGATTGCTATGTGCGGTATTTGATGCTTTTAAACTCAAAAAGATGCCTGAATGCCTGTTGGCTATTGGGCAGGTTGAACCGCTATTAGTGTCTAATAGGCATAATGTTGAATTTTGTGATCTTAAATATGAGCGTGTACGTTTGGCGTTAATTAATAAGATTAGTAAAGCGGCGCTTCGTCATTTAATGTATGTTTGGTTATCAGAATTGCCTGAAAGTGATTTAATTGTTTTTCGTTATATTTGCAAGGTATTTAAATCATCTAAATCAATCGAAACGGATTTTGCCGATAAAGATGTGTTATTTGTACATGATATTGCCAAAAAAGTTAGTCGGGAGCGACATCGTATAATGCAATTTGTTCGTTTTAGTGCAATTGACAATCCTCTTAAAGATACGACAATGCCTAATGAAAGGGAAGATAAGATCTATTTTTCGAATATTGCTCCTATTTATAACGTATTGCCTTTGGTTCTTAAATTTTTTAAAGATCGTTTTGCCGATCAAAAGTGGGCTATATATGATGAAAAGCGCGAATACGGTTATATCTATAATTTACACAGTATTGAACCGATCTCGCTCGTTGATAAAGATGATCTGATTATTAATAGTCAGGTGAATCAAAATTATCTATCTAAGGACGAAGTACTATTTCAGAATATGTGGTTACGTTATTGTAATGCATTAACTATAAAAGAACGAATCAATCCTAAATTACAACGCCAGCAAATGCCAAGCCGATTTTGGCAATATTTACCAGAAATGAAATCAATATCAAAATAAATATGTAAATAAAAAATGACTAAATTAGTATCATCATAAATAAAAGAACATAAAAAACCGCCAAATAACGGCGGTTTTTAACATGATTTAATAAAAGTACATAATTTAACAAAAGTTATTGCGAATCAATATCATTAATAACATCATTAATCGATTCTTCACGTTGTTTCTGTTTGTTTTCATCTACTTTACCACCCGATGCGATAAAGTCATTACGTTGGAAGTAAGCATTACGCATAAAGTTATAAGGATCATCGCTATTTTTAATCAGATCTTCATACTCGATTGCCATTGCACGTGCTTCAACGCCATCAATTACACCACGTGCCAACATCCATTGCCAATCTATCCAAACAAGTGGAGGATAAAGGGTGTCAACAATACCACCACCTTCTTCTCTCAATGTTGCTGAACCATAAAATGGCAGTACAACATAAGGACCATAAGGTACATCGTAATGACCAAGAACATCACCAAAAGTTCGTTTGCCGCCTTTTTGTAATTGTGGATCAGACATGCTAGCAACATCCATCAAACCAGCAAAACCGAAAACGGTATTTAAAAAGAATCGTGCTAAATGTGTTCCAGCTTTATGAACGTCACCTTGTAATAAGTTGTTCACCATTGAAGCGGGTTCAGAAAGGTTAGATGAAAAGTTAACTACACCTGTACGAACAGGAGACGGAACATAATCTTTCCAAGCTACTGCGGCAGGACGCAAAACATAGGGATCAAGCGCATAGTAGTTAACATCAAACATGGTTTTGTTAAAACCTGATAACGGATCACTATAGGAATTAGTTTCGGCTTGATAAGTAGCACAACTTGTGAGTGCCATTACAGAAAACATCATACCAACAATTCGTTTTTTCATAGTATCTTCGATTAAAAGTAATGAGGTTAATTATGATGCGATTGTATCATGATTACTTAAAATAGAAAATTTTTCGTTATTTAAATGGCATTATCTAATAAAATTTATTAAAATGTACAACCCTATGACCTCATAGTTAAATGGATATAACAAGCCCCTCCTAAGGGCTAGTTGCAGGTTCGATTCCTGCTGGGGTCGAAATTATACAGTTCAATAAAATTCAAAAACGTTCAAAAAGCCCAATAGAAACAAGCTTTATAATGATTTCATGGTTCATCTAAATTCAATAAGATTTAGCAAAATTCAAATTTTTATGTTATATGTTATGTTATACGCTCGGATATAACTTAAAAACGTATAACATGGCAAAGATAATAAAACCTTTAAATGATACTCAAATTAAAACAGCCAAACCAAAAGATAAGGATTACACTTTGTCCGATGGTAATGGATTATATATACTCATCAAAGTGACTGGCTCAAAGATATGGCGATTTAATTATATTAATCCAGTGTCCAATAATAGGGCTTTGGTTAGTTTTGGTAGTTATCCTGAAGTTACATTACAGCAGGCTAGGCAAAGACGAGAAGAATATAGAACATTAGTAAGCCAAGGTATAGATCCACAAGAACGAAGAAAATCATTAATAGAACAATCAGTAATAGAAAATAATAATACTTTTAAAAAAATATCAGATAAATGGATCGAATTGCAGAAATCAAAAGGTTTCACCAATAACACTATAAGCATTATTAAAAGCTCATTAGAAAACTATATTTATCCTGCGCTAGGTGATATTCCTATAAATCAACTTAAAGCAAAAGATTTTATTCCTGTTTTGAGACCATTAGAAAGCGCAGGAAAATTAGATACAGTTAGGCGTATTATTCAGCGAATAAATCGAATTATGGATTACGCTGTTACACAAGATATTATTGATATTAACCCTGTGGTCAGAATGAGTACAGTTTTTAAAACGCCTATAACTAAAAACCAACCATCATTACCGCCGTCAGAATTACCAAGAGTAATGAAAGCCCTTTCTTTGGCTAATATAGAATTACAAACCAGATGCTTAATAGAATGGCAATTATTGACTATCACAAGACCAAGTGAGGCAGTAAGTGCTTTGTGGGAAGAAATAGATCTAGATAATAAACTATGGATAATACCCGCTGAAAAGATGAAGATGAGACGTGATCATCTCATACCATTGTGCAAACAAGCCATAAACCTACTGGAAATAATGAAGCCTATTAGTGGTTATACTAAATTTGTTTTCCCGACACTAAAATCACCCTATAACAAACCAATGAACAAAGAAACAATAAACATGTCTCTTAAAAGAATGGGCTTTAAAGGTGAGTTAGTTGCTCATGGGTTTAGGTCATTAGCATCTACAGCTTTAAATGAGCATGGCTTTGATTATGACCTTATTGAAGTTTCATTAGCTCATGTGGACAGAAACGCAATCAGAGCTATTTATAACCGAGCTAACTACCTAGATAAAAGAAGAGATATGATGCAATGGTGGGGTGATTTTGTAGAGCAAGCAAGCCAAGGGAATGTGTCTTTATCAGGGAGTAATGCTTTGAAAACCGTTAATGATTAGTTTTGCCATAGTCATATATTAAGCCAGTTAACTAGACTGGTTTTTTATTGCCTCTTATATAGGAATATACTTTATATATTATTTTTAATAACACTAACAACACTAATAACATAATATAATTGATTTATATATATTTTTTTAAGTGTTATTAAAAGATAATAATAACATATATAACATTAAATTATGTCATTAGGTTTGATTCTAAATCTGTACTGATTTCTAAATGAGAGCCTTTCCTTTGGTTAGCCGGATTTCTCTAAAAAGCAATATTAAAAATACATGTAATTTTATCCAGTGGAGGTATAATTATATTTAAATATATTTGATATATTAAATTAATGACTTCTAGGATTGCTGTATGGAATTAAATAGAAATATATATTCATTACATAATGCAGTAGAAATAATAAAAAAAGAATTTAACTCAGAATTTACTTTGGACAACTTACTTGATTTAGCATATAACGAAGAAATAGAGATTTGTTATTATTTAACTAAAGCTATTGATGAAAATTCAAATGACAAAATTTTATTGAATTTTTATTATGAAAGTATCGAAGCTAAAAATGATCTTAATAATATTAATGGTATGGATTCGTTAATTGTCCCTGAAAATATGATATATCATATGGTATTTTCAAACTATTGTGGGGCATTTATGTTTTGGGCGGATATTGATTTTACTGTACCAGATCATTTTTTTTCCGTAAATTTACTTAGCTGCAGTATGCCTCTAAAAGTTCCAGTTAGTCGAATAAGGCAGCTTATTAATGATTTGAATCATCCTGTAAGTGTTAATCAATTTGCTATTTGTAAAAGTGATTTTATAAAAACAAAATTAACAAGTATAGATGGAGTAAAGTTTTTAAATACCTTATCGATTACACCTACAATAGAAATTACTATAGATAATTTATCAATAACAGCCAATGAGATAATAGAATTTATTGAAAAAACGAAAAAATGTAATCCTTTATTTAAAGTAGTATCTAAATCCAAAAATATTATACTTAATCAAACAAGACCGGGACAAAAATCACATCCATTAAAAGATAAAGTAATTACGATTGCACGGGACACTAAAAATTACTACCTAGAAAAAGATATAGATTTGGGGTTAAAAGCAATTGCAACAAAAATTAAAAAACATAATGATTTTTCAAATAAAGGATTACCATCTCCGGAACAAATGGCTAAATGGTTTGTTGCTGATGGTATAGGCTCATCTAAAAAAACTAAACGCTATGACTTTGAGCTAGTATTAAAAAACTAGCTACTAGTGTTAATTAATTCAACTAGTAGTTTAATAATTACCACTACTACTGTAATAAAATATAGTTCCTATAATTACCTCATTAGTTAAACACAAATGAACTTAATGAGGTAAGAAATGCAGTTAAATACTCCTAAATACTCCTAAATACTATTCCCTTGATGAACTGGCGTTAATCTTAGGTTGTGCTAAGAATACATTACGCTATGATCCAAACTTCCCCAAAGGTATTAAAGTTGGCAAACGTCGAGTAGTTTACGATATGGCCGAAGTTAAAACCTATTTAGAAAGCAACCGAGTACAGTAAGGGGCTTTCAATGTCATATTCAATCACTCCAGAACAACACAAAGCCATTAGGGATAAATACGGTATCCAATATGATCGCCTTGTTCGTGAAAATGAACGATACAAAATTACAAGTATCGCCCGTTCTACTGCTTGGCAACTTGAGAAAGAAGGTAAATATCCATTAAGAAAATCGTTAGGAGCTAATTCTTGCGGTTGGTCATTAGTGGAATTACTTCACTGGATAGACAACCCTCCAGCAGTAGCAAAGATAAATCAACCGACTAAACGCCGAGGGTTTGCTAATGGGAGCTACTAAGATGATTATTAAGCAAGGTGATATTGAATTAGTTCAATCTAAAGAGGTTCGTATTGATAGCCGTTTGGTAGCTGAAAAAATGGGAATTAAACATTTGAGTTTGATGTCTTTAGTTAATAAAAATAAAAGTGAGCTTCGGGGATTAGGCACGCTTCCATTTCAAATCGAAACGTGCAAACACCGAACGGGTGCAAGTAAAAGTAAATATGTATTACTAAATGAAATTCAATTTGATTTTATATCTCGGTTAATCAGAGGTAAGAATCATAAAGATATTGTTAGATTTAAATTAGATGTAACCAAAGCCTTTGCTGCTAGTCGTAAGCGTGAAGCCGTAAAACGTGAATCATTAGCCTATTACCATGAAAGCCGAGATTCATTATCAACCATGCAAGGAGTAGAAAAACATCACTATATAAACCTTGCTAGAGCTGAAAATAAAATGATTGGTTTATCTACTGGTGAGCGACAAAATGCTGATGAAGTTCAATTAGGTATGTTGATTTGTTTACAACAGATTGAAACATCCGTATTTAAAGAAATCGATTCACCGACAGAAGCAATTAGAGAAGTGAGTAGACGGTTTAATGCTCTTGCTAATTTAATTAGCCCTAACGGTGGGATTACTCATGTTCGGTAATAAAAAAGGCAACCTGTTACAGTTGCCTTTATTCAAACATTAAAATCAATTAATAAGGAATTTTCAATGACAGTAAAACTAACCAGATGCATTGAATTTGTGCCAAAGCGTCACGCATTTAAAGCACGTTTTTATAATAGCGCAGAGTTAATAAAGTGGGTAGATTTCGGAAGCGTTCGAGGGAATTTTAGCTATTCTTTATTTTTACATAGTAAGTCATTTTGTTCACAAGGTGCATTAAATTTATCATATGCTAAATATCCCGCAATGGCGATTACTATAATAATAAATATTACTTTTTTCATAAATTATTTCCCTAATCTCAAGTTACAAGCAGTTTTGACCCAGCCTGAAAAAGATTCACCATTTTTCTTGGCTTGTCGGTTAATTTGTTCAAGTAAATCATCTTCAAAACGAATATGCTTCATTGTACTGTTTGAGCGGTCGAAATCTTTTTTTTCTTTTTTATCTTGCATTGGTAGTTACCATTATGTTAGATTATATTTTAAAGGTAGTTACCATTATATAAGTAATTATCTTATAAAAGCAATCCCTAGAAGTGCGGGAACACTATCGAGGGATCTAACCCAACCATTATACGGAGTAATGATTATGGCTAACCGCTATGATAACGCACACCTATGTGCAAGACAATCCAAACTATACAAATTCTATGACCTATCAACGGCTCAAGTAGTCCAAACAACGGCAACAACCGAACGCCAAGCACGCAAGAGCCTAGGCAAATCATCCCTTATCTTTATTGCCAGAATTCGCTTATATCCAGTTATTGAAAGAGCCAGAAGCTTTGGAGGTTATCACTATGAGCAATAATAACTTTCAGATATTAAATAACATCGAAACAAAACTTATTCAAGTTCGGAGTATGGCTAAAATTGCCTTAGACAACACTAATCACAAGTATGCAGGATATGACGAGCCTTTTATCGAACAAGCCGACATGAGTAATTTACTGTGGGTTATCGTTGATTTAGTAGAGCAAGCTTTTGATGAGTTACAAGAGTACGGGTTAACGGAGGATAAGAATAATGGCTAATATCTCACTGGACGCAATGAATACTATCAATAAAAAACTAGGGCAAGCTGATGCTATCACCACGCTTTTAATGCTTGATTGTGATTCTGATATACCAATTAATGATGAGTTACGCGCTTATGCCCTTGATGCTGTATCAGACTTGATTAACGATTCTAAAAAGCTATTTAGAAGCGAAACCGAGCGCAAGGGGTTACAAGATGAAAATCAATGAAATTACAACCCAAGCTGTAGGTAAATGGGATTATATCTTTCAATTATTAGGTATTGAGGTGGGTAATGGCAAGCATTGCCCCTGCCCTGTCTGTGGAGGTAAGGATAGATTTAGATTTGATAACCAAAATGGTAGAGGTACGTACATCTGTAACCAGTGTGGTAGTGGTGACGGCTTAGAGCTTATCAAAAACTATTATCACTGTGACGCTAAAGAAGCATCAAACAAAGTAGCGGAGTATTTAAATCTAAATGCGAACCAAAATCACAATAACATACCAGATAATCCCGTATGTAAAAAGGTCGAGTATTTGCTATCTAAAGCAACATTAGGGCAATCAGATTACCTGACCAAGAAAGGGTTAACCTTTGACTTACCCTTGTTAGATAACGGGCGCATTTTTGCGCCCATGCTGAATCTTCATAATGAATACGCAGGTGGTCAATTTATTGAGCTAGACGGCAGCAAGCACTTAATGAAAAGCTCGAGCAAAAAAGGGGCTTTTATTTTAGTCAGCTCAATTTTGAGTAGACCTACCGAGGTGTGCGCAAATTTGCTCGCACATAATGAAATTATTATCTGTGAGGGTTTAGCTACAGGGATATCGATAGCGGAATTACGCCAACAGTCTACTGTTATATCCGCCATTGACGCAGGCAATCTTATTCATGTGGCCAAGGCTATTCGTGAGCTAAATCCTACCGTTAAAATCATTATCGCAGGTGATAACGATATTGGCCAAAGCCCGAATACGGGCTTAGCTAAAGCAATAGAAGCAGCTCAAGCGGTAAATGGTTATTACTCCGTTCCTGATACAGATTATAAATGTGATTGGGATGATTATAGGCAACAACATGGCATGAATAAAACTACAGCGGTATTTGACAGCAATATCAAAAAAGCTGAATGTAACTTACAAGGTAAAAGCCAAGACGTTGGCATTACGAAAAATGCCCATAATCCCGTTCCTGACTTATCGCAAATGCAAGCTAGCCAGAAAGCAGATGTACTTATAGAGCACTATGACAATAATCTTGCTTTAGATATGCTTACGAATGAAGTCTATCAGTATAAGGATAATGTTTGGCAGATGATTGCTGAAATGGATCTAAAGCGTGAATTAGTTCAGCTATTCAGGCAAGCAAAAGCGCATTATTCAGAAAAAGGGGTTAAATCAACCATTGATACCATGAAGCTACAGATACCGTTAAAAGGTGAACAAGCTAGAAATTTAATCGGGTTTAAAAATGGCGTTTTTGATTTACAAGCTCGTGCTTTTAAGCCTCATTCTAAAAGCCATTGGTTACAATCAATTAATAATGTTGATTACGTTGATAGTGTATCTAATGAAAACTTGGAACGTCATGCACCACATTTTTATCAGTGGTTATCACGCTCAGCTAAAAAAGATAAAATCAAAATGGATGCGATAAAAGCTGCGCTATACATGATTTTAGCCAATCGTTATGACTGGCAATTATTCTTAGAGGTTACAGGCGCAGGCGGTAGCGGTAAAAGTGTTTTTGCTGAGATTGCTACCATGCTAGCAGGCAAGAATAATACGGTATCGGCAAATATGGAAGCCTTAGAAAAACCAAGAGAAAGGTCGCTTATTGTTGGGCAATCATTAATCATCTTACCTGACCAAGCCAAATATATCGGTGAGGGTAACGGTATCAAGGCGATTACTGGGGGTGATGAGGTGGCGATAGATGAAAAATATAAGAAGCCTTATTCAACTAAGATACAGGGGGTTATATTAGCGATTAACAATAACCCTATGACATTTAGTAATGATGATGGCGGTATCTCACGGCGTAGGGTTATTTTTCACTTTGGCGAGCCTGTCCCTGCTAACGAAAGAGATCCTAATCTTAAAGATAAAATTAGCGCAGAGTTATCCGTTATTATTCGGCATCTCTTTAACTATTTTAAGGATGATAGCAAGGCTAAATCATTACTAATTAAACAGCAAAAATCATCGGAGGCTATCGAAGTGAAACGATTAACTAACCCACTGATTGATTTTTGTAGTTATCTTTTTGCTACAGATAAACCCGATGGAATGATGATAGGTAAATACTCGACACCGATACAGTTTAAGCGGTTTTTGTATCATGCCTATATTACTTTTATCGAAAATAATAACTTGAAAAATCCGTTATCGCTTCGAAACTTTGTTAATGCTTTACCATCAGCCATGAAAGAATATGATGTAGAAGTCATTATAAGAGCAAGGCATAGCGAGGGACGCAGGACTAACTTACACCTTGATTATGATAAGTGTAATGACTGGTTCCCTGATGCTGCGTTAGAGGTTGATAACGAACTTCATAACCGATTTACCCATAAATACAATAAACATTAAATAGGAGGCAATCATGCCAATTACAGTACAAGACATTAAAGACCATAACGACTATTACGATATCACTAACTTTATTGCTGATATGAAAAATTCTGAATATGAAAAACTCTTAAACAAAAATGCTTTTTTTTATAGTGATGCCCATGGTTTTATTCGGCATGTTTTATCAGATGAGCCCATAGCGACAAATAAAGATCAACTTAATTTATTGATTAAACATTTAGAAAAATACCGAGACAAGTTGGACGATACTCCAATATTAAATAAAGATTAGATAATTCTGTTCTGATGCTTTCTGATTAATTTTACCTAATTCATTGAATTAACAATATTATTTTGTTTTGTTAGACTGCTATTTGGGTTAATAGAATAACCACGAATTAGCGCAGATATGGCAGTCTAAAACCAAAGCGCAGCACCTTCTATAGTTTAACCACTATCACCTTTCAAAGCCTTTCATATCTCGCTGTAAATAATTTATTAATACAGGTAAATATAGATATGAAAAAACTGATTGAATTACGTCAATTAAAAGCAACCAAAGTAACCGAAATGCGTTCAATGCTTGACAAAGCAGAGCAAGAAAACCGCAGTATGACCCCCGAGGAAAAAACACAATTTGATACCATTAAGGCTGATGTTGAGCAACTCAATACAGATATTGCTAACTATGAAACCTTAGCCAATGAAGAGCGTAGCCTTGCGGATAAAGGTAAGCCCGTCGATAAAAAACTTACTAATGAAGAGTTACGTAACTATATCCGCACGGGGGAAAGCCGTTCATTATCGACTGGCGTACCTGCTGACGGCGGTTATACGGTTATTCCTGAGTTAGATAAAGAAATCATGCGCCAGTTATCGGATGAATCGGAAATGCGTGCGATTTGTACGGTTAAAAAATCGGTTCAAACGAATATAAAAAACTGGTATCTGTAGGTGGCGCAGCGGTTAATCACGGCGAAGAAGGAATAGCTAGAACGGAAACCGCTACCCCAAAACTTGAAGAAGTATCAATCAAGTTATACCCGATTTATGCTTATCCTAAAACAACGCAAGAAATCTTAGACTTTAGTGATTTGGATGTCTTAAGTTGGTTAACCGATGAAATCAAAGATACTTTTGTCGAAACCGAAGAATTAGACTTAATTAATGGTAATGGCACTAAAAAAGCTAAAGGATTCCTTGCTTATCCGCAAGCAGCACAAGCCGATAAAGTGCGTCCATTTGGCACACTAGAAAAGATGACAACTACCGCAATCACGGCGGATAGTTTAATTGATTTACTTTTCAAACTTAAGAAGAAATACCGTAAAAATGCTGTATGGGTAATGAACTCAAATACTGCAGCAACATTACAAAAACTTAAAAATGGTAATGGTGATTATATTTGGCGTGATGGTTTGAAAGCAGGCGATCCTGATATGCTGTTAGGTAAACCTGTTCATTATTTAGAAAATATGAATGATACGGGTGCCGTTGTTGCGGTGGGTGACTTTAAACGGGGTTACTACATTGTTGATCATGAAACAGGGGTAAGAACCAGACCCGACAATATCACAGAGCCAGGATTCTATAAAGTCCATACCGATAAATATTTAGGCGGTGGTTTGGTTGATTCTAACGCTATCAAAATCTTAGAACTATCAGCAGGTAAATAATAACAGGGGCTATATGCCCCTTTGAGGTTGATATGGATAAGAAACAATATGAAATTAGAAGCACCGAAATAACACGAGACGATACTAAACTAGTGGGTTATGTGGTTAAGTGGAACAGCCGATCGCAATTAATATGGGGTGATTTTTATGAGCAATTCGCTCCTAGGGCTTTTAGCCAATCATTAAATAATAATCCTGATATTCGTGCTTTATTTGAGCATGATCCGAAGTCTTTATTAGGTCGCACTACTTCAAATACATTAATTCTTAATGAGGATGATATCGGATTAAGGTTTGAGCTTACACCGCCTGATACTCAATTAGGGCGTGATTTGCTTGTCAGTGTTGGCCGTGGTGATATTCGAGGTATGTCGTTTGGGTTTATGGCTACTCAAGAATCATGGGATTTTAATCAAGAGCCTTGTTTAAGAACTGTCAGCGCAGCCGAATTATTTGAGGTGACGGTCACCAGTATACCCGCCTACCAAGAAAGTGATATCCAAATTGCTAAACGCTCGATGCTTGAAGCTAAAACAAAATTACAGCCTGATTTAAGTAAAGCATGGCTTGACCTTATGGAGTTATAAACATGGGATTATTTAGCCGTAAGAAGAAAGAGCAACGAAGCATGACGGTTGACGAGTTAATCGCTTACCTTGGCTTGCCTAATACAAATTCGGGCGAATATGTATCGCCTAGCTCAGCCGAGGCATTGCCTGCCGTGATGAATGCGGTCACGGTAATTAGTGAAGCCGTTGCCTCAATGCCGTGTTATCTTTACAAGCTCAACAAAAAAGGCGAACGTGAACGCATATCAAGCCATCCTGTTGAATATTTGCTAAATGAGATGCCAAACACCAAACAGACACCTTACCAGTTTAAACGCACGATGATGCGCCACTGTTTATTAGGTGGTAATGCTTATGCGGTCATTCACTGGGGTAATGACGGGCGACCTAGTGGGCTTGAAAGCTTCCCACCTTATGCCGTTACCCCAAAACGATTGGGTAATGGGCGTTATGCTTACTCCATTGTCGATGAGGATGGTAATGTCACAAATTACTTACAAGATGAGGTATTACATTTACGTTATGCGAGTGATGACGGCTTTATTGGGCGTTCACCTGTTACTATTTGCCGTGAAGCAATAGGATTGGGGCTAGCACAGCAACGCCATGGCTCATCTGTCATGAAAAATGGCTTAATGGCTAGTGGTTATGTTTCTATGGCTGAATGGATGGACGATGCAAAAGGCAAAAAAGCCCTAAACGCATTAGAGCGTTATAAAGGGGCAAAAAATGCAGGTAAAACGCCTATTCTTGAGGGCGGTATGAAATACGAGCAATTAGGTATGAGTAATCAAGATGCCGAGTGGTTGCAAAGCAGGCGGTTTACTATTGAAGATATTGCACGTATTTTTAACATTAGCCCGATGTTTATACAAGAATATTCCCATAGCTCATACAGTAACTTTTCAGAAGCTACACGCTCATTTTTAACATTAACGCTAAGACCATGGCTAACTAACTTTGAACAACAATTAAAAGATGCCTTGATGATAGATGTTAGCGAAGATAAAAGCCGTTATCTAATTGAGTTTGATACATCCGATCTGATGCGTACCAGTCCGATAGATCGCTTTAACAGTTATAATATTGCGATTAAATCAGGAGTAATGAATCCTAATGAAGCACGACTAAAAGAGGGATTACCTCCTTATGAGGGAGGCGAAGAATTTAGTCAGGCATGGAAGCAAACTGTTGAAGTGAAAAAGGAGATCGATAATGAATAACTTGATTACTTTACATGAAGTTAAAGCACATTGTCGTATTGATTATGATGATGTAGATGAAGATACACTATTACAATTATATATTGATGCTGCAATAGAAGCTTGTCAAAAGCATATAGGGAAAAGATTTGATAATGGCTTGGAATTTACACCAGCGATTAAAGTAGGATGTTTACTTTATATTGGATCGTTATATGCCAATAGAGAAACGATTGCCGACTTAACAATTAAGGAAGTGCCCCATACTGTTGATATGCTTTGGAGCGTTTACCGTGACCCAGCTATCTATTAGGTGAATGATGCCAATACAACCATTAAAAAGATGTTCATATCCTAATTGTCGTAACCGTGTTAAATCAGGGCGATGTGATGAGCATAGAAGAGATAAACAGCAAGATAAAGCACGAGGAACAGCAGCACAACGAGGCTATAATCATCGATGGCAAATATATCGAGCTGAGTACCTTAGGCATAACCCACTATGCAAGATGTGTAATGATAAAGGATTACTTACTCCTGCTACTGTGATAGACCATATCAAACCAGTTGAGGATGGACAAAGTGATCCTCTCTTTTGGCAAGCAAGTAATCATCAACCATTATGCCGTGATTGTCATAGCTATAAGACAAGAGTAATAGATAAACGAGGTTATGGCGCTAACCGCTAGGGATGTGCATTTTTGCATATCGATTAATTAATGAACAATATAAGGGGTGGGGGGAGTTATTTAAAGAAATTCAAAGCGCTAAAAGACCGCCCCCCTCCTCAAATTTTTACGCACGGTGATTTTTTAGAAAGTAGAGGAAAAATAATAAGATGAAAGCACCCAAATATTTAGATAAATTGGCTAAAGAGCAATGGAAACTCAGAGCCGACCACTTAGCACAGCGTGATGATATTCAGCCAGCCGACTGGACTAACTTAGAGCTATATTGCGTTAATTATTCAATGTATCGCAAAGCAATGGAAGATATTGCAAAACGTGGGTTTTCAATCGTTAACTCACAAGGTACAGAAAGCCGTAACCCTGCATTAAGTGCAAAGTCAGAAGCTGAAAAAATTATGATTAAAATGGCTTCATTACTGGGCTTCGACCCTGTTAGTCGTCGCAAAAATCCTGTAGAAGTTGAAGAGGAAGACGAGCTTGACCGCTTGGCATAATTACGCATTATCTGTTAAAAATGGGGATATTTCTGCTTGTAAACGCTTAAAACAAGCAGTAAATCGCTATTTTATTGATTTAGATAATCCAAATTATTACTTTGATAGTGAGATAGTCACTAAATTTATCTCATTCTCAAAGGTTTGTCCTCACGTCAAAGGACACCTTAGAAGTCAGCCTATTAACTTAGAGCCGTGGCAACAATTTTTATTTGCTAATCTGCTGGGTTTTAAGCACATCAACACAGGGCTACGCAAGTATCGCAGTGCCTATGTACAAGTACCGAGAAAAAACGCCAAATCAACAA
This sequence comes from Gilliamella sp. ESL0232, assembly GCF_013346885.1. Classification (NCBI taxonomy): domain Bacteria; kingdom Pseudomonadati; phylum Pseudomonadota; class Gammaproteobacteria; order Orbales; family Orbaceae; genus Gilliamella; species Gilliamella sp. ESL0232. The sequence continues at coordinate 279,128 of NZ_JAAEDW010000001.1, forward strand.
CAGCGGCAATATTGGCTAACTGGTTCTTAGTGATGGAAAAAGGACAACAAGATATCTATACCGCAGCCGTTAGCCGTGACCAAGCCCGAATCGTGTTTGATGATGCAAGACAGATGTCCATATTAAGCAAGCCAATAAAGAAAAGGGTTACCATTCAACAGCATAAAATCATCAATCCTAAGCAAAATAGTCTATTACGTCCTTTAGCGTCAAAAGCAGCAACGATTGAGGGGACTAACCCTAGCTTATCCATTGTGGATGAATATCATCTACACCCTGATAATGGCGTATATTCAGCCCTTGAGCTAGGTATGGGTGCAAGACCTGAGGGTATTTTATTTGCTATCACTACCGCAGGCAGTAACACAATATCAGCCTGTAAACAGCATTATGATTATTGTTGCCAGATTTTAGCAGGTGACGAGGTTAACGAATCACAATTTGTGCTTATTTACGAACTGGACGATGAGAGAGAAATAGATAACCCTGATTTATGGATAAAAGCCAATCCCAATCTTGACATCTCCGTCGATAGGGTTGCCTTAGAGGACACAATTAAGAAAGCCAGAGGCATACCCTCGCAATGGGTCGAAATGCTAACTAAACGCTTTAATATTTGGTGTAATGGTGCCACGCCTTGGGTAAATACTGGTAGCTGGATTGCGTGTAAGGCTGATTACTCAGAAGATGATTTAAAAGGGTTAGATTGCTATGCTGGATTAGATTTATCATCTACTAGTGATATTACTAGTGTCTGTTATTCGTTTCCGTTTGAAACCGAGGTAAGATTATTAACACGGCATTACATTCCTGAATATCAGCTTAATAATGTGGCCAATAAAAACCGTGAGATGTACCGTAAATGGGTTAATCAAGGATGGATACGAGTTACTAAAGGTGATTGTATCGATTATGACCAGATACGGGATGATATTTTAAAAGATAGCGAGCAATTTAATATCAAGCTAATTGGCTTTGATGTATGGAACGCCACACAATTACGCACTCAATTACAAAATATTGGCTTAGACGTTGAGCCATTTCCTCAAACCTATGCACGTTATAGCCCAACGTCAAAAACGGCTGAGGTATTTATCAGCCGTAAACGCATTAATCACAATGGCGATCCTGTCCTTTCTTGGGCGGTAAGTAATGTAGTGATGGAAACCGATGCGAATGCAAATATTAAACCCAATAAAAAGAAAGCAGCCAACAAGATTGACCCTGCGGTTGCTTTCCTAATGTCATTCGGTACTTACTTGCTTGAGTATGGTGAGATAGATATCAACCTATCAGATGAACAAAAACAAGCGTTAGACGAATTTAAAGGGATTGAGCTATAATTAATAACCTAATATTTGCAGGAGATAATAATTATGCCTTTTTCTAGAGTTTGTCCTTTTTGTAATGTTTTATCCACAATAACAGATAGTGATATTCAAAGTGCTTCGGATTTTTTCTATAGAGATTTTGCAGATGGTACTATTTATGGCCTACAAACTCATGTTATAACATGCCCATCACCGGAATGTAATAAAGCTGAAGTTTTTGTCCAAAAATGGGACACCAACAATTCAGAAAATATTCATTATACTCGTATTAATTTTGAATGTTTAATTCGTAGATGGGAGCTTGAACCAGAAGCGAATATTAAGGTTTTTCCTAATTATGTGCCTGAATCAATATTACAGGATTATAAAGAGGCAAAATTAATTGTCAATATTTCTCCAAAAGCTTCAGCAACAATATCTAGACGTTGTTTGCAAACTATGATAAGAGATTTTTGGGCTATAAAAGGTGAAAAATCTTTACATCATGAAATTGAGGCAATTAAAGATAAAATAGATACCAATATGTATGACGCTATTATGGCACTTAAATCTATTGGTAATATAGGTGCTCATCCAGAGAAAGATATTAATATAATTGTCGATGTTGAACCCGGTGAAGCAGAAGAATTAGTGTGGTTAATTGAAACATTAATTGAAGATTGGTACATGGTGAGACATGACCGCGAAAATAGGATAAATAAAATAAAATCAATTAATACTGAAAAACAATTAGAAAGAAAAATAGATCCCTATTCAACTAATTAACAACATACAACACTATAATAACACAAGGTTAATTTATTGATTATTATTAATTAATTTTGTTGGTGTTGTTAGTGTCATAAAATCACAAAAAAGAAGTTTTTCTTTTAACTCTTCAATTGGTAATGTTGAAATGATTCCTTAGGTAGGAATCGACTAACATAGATTGATGTTATACGTTATGTTATACGGTTAAACTATATTTTTTTAAATGTATTTATTATTCAGGTAATTGGTTGTTTATTTAGATTCCTGCTGGGGTCGAAATTATACCGTTCAATAAAATTCAAAACCTATTTAACTTCTTGCAATTCACTAGTACTATACTTAAGCGTGATGTGTAATCGATCGAATTGATCCATCGAATCAATTTCCCAGCAACTTTTCATGGTTTTAGCGATTTTTTTTATTAGATTTACTTCACCATAATTGTAATCACAACTGACCCAACTACCTCCTTGGTCGTAAGTGGTGTTTACGCTCCAGGTTGTTTGATGTTCTTTGCCATCAATGATACCAGCATCTGGTTTTTGCTGGATTTTTTTAGCGGGGTTGTCAGAATAGACGCCAAAGCCATCAAGCAATAATAACGCATCTTTCTTTTCAGAAACCATCCAATCGTCAGGTAGATTATCAATATCTAAATGAGCAGATTTAATTGTTATTGAGCTTGGGCAAATTATTTCGTTGGCTTGAGCAGAGGGTAAAGCACTAATCGAAGCTAAAAAGAAAATACTAAGGTTGATTATTTTATATTTCATGGATAGATCCAGATAAAGCGTTGATTGTGCAATTATGCCAATGTTATCAATTACGTCAAGTGTAAAAAAGAAGATATTACTCAGTTTTTTAAAGATATTTAGTATGTTATGGTAGATTTATAGGTGGCTCGTTTTTTAAACTAATAGTGATAAAAATCAGACAGAAAACTTATTGATTTTGTTGATTTCTTTGTTTGGCTATTTTTAGTAAATTAAGGGTTTATATAGCGAATATACCATCAATCCCTTAAGCTTAAGTGATTATTGGCATGATAGTGGTTTACACTTGTTAACAATTAAACTTAGCTTGCCTAGTAATCAATTTTTGTCCGTATAAATCGATAATCACCAACAAATATAACCAACCTTCACTTATTTTAATATAAGCGATATCAGTTATTTATATTGCATTAGGCTTATAAGGTTAAATTGTCAATCTAACGTATTGGGAACGATATTATTATGGATGCTGGTATTTATGTCATGGTTGACTTCGTAATCTAAATTGTTGCAAAACATGGCTAATATGAAACTTGATAGTCTATATCTCTGGCATCATGAGGCGACTCTGCTTACTCAAACTTGCCTTATGGTGCCAATACTGCTTTTTGATATACTCGAATTTTACTGATTTAATGCGGTATTTTAGCCAGACATAATAACCTGATGTACTGACGCCAAGTAATTGACACACCTTGGTTATGAAATAGGTTATTAAATGATTTTTCATTTAGGTGAGCTTCAGCGACTTAGATTTTGGTTTTAGGGTGTTTCCAAAAAACAGGAAACTTATGTTGTTGTGACATATTTGTGCCGTAAATAATGTAAAGTAAACTAAAAAATAGTGAATAAGTATACAGTAATCGAATTAGCTAACATCTTCTTTTATTAATTTATAATAAATTAAAATAATACGTGTCACTCTTAATCAATTGGTCGTTGGTCTAAGTTCAGCAAGGATCACAATTCTGAATCAATATATCAATTAACATCTAAAATTTGTTTCCAAATTAGTAAATTTGTCAAAATAACAATAAAAAATTTATATTAAATAATAATTGAAATTAAACAGATCATAATGCATTATTCTTCAGCTTATTAAATTTAAAATAAAATTATTATTAGCATTAGTTCTGCTTAGGTTGATATAGGTTTATTTAATTAGAAGATGGTGTAGGGAATGATTGAAACAATTAAAGATTATGTAAAAGATAGGAAATTGATTAAAGAGTTATTAATTAGTTATGGGGTATTTTTGTTATTTTACATATTTTGTATGCGAGCTGATAATTGTGAACAAGCTGGTAGTGCTGGTATGGTGATGATATTGGCATCAATTTGCTATTTATTTTTTTTTATTACCATGTTTATTAAATCAGCGAAAATGATCCTATTTGGTCCTAAAGATAATAAATCAACTTCATTTAAATCGTTAATTATTAAATTTTTATTATTTGTATTTGCCATTATATCGATTCTAGGACTGGGTACATTTTTATTCCGTATCAATTATTTAACTATGGAAGATTTTGATAATGCTGTCTATTTATTTATTGATACAGATTATTTTCTAACTGATTTCTTTGTTTTTGTTATTATGTGGAGTTATATATTTGTATTCCCTTTCGTCATTTATTTTTTTATTCTTCTTATTTTAAAAGTGATGAAATTTTTTACTACATTCATAACACAAAAAATTAATAATAAGTCCATAAATCACTAGTGGTAATTGGTTGCGATTATTCACTTTATTTAGCTAATTGTAGGAATAATCGCATTATTACATTAAGTTAAAGAAAATAAAGTAGGTGCTTCTTTCAATTGAAAGGCATAAAATTTTGTATAATATAATTTTGCTAAAAACATAACATATGTGATAACTAGTTTGACTAGTCATTACTGTTTGTCTATATAAATCGATAATTATGGGCAAATATAACCATCTTTATCTGTTTTAATATAAGTTGTATCAGTTACCCATGTACTATTGAGTATTTTATGTCCTTTGCATTATGATGCAGACTCAATGTCTTTAAGTTTTTTGTTAATTTATCCTGCCTAGGTGTTAGTAAGTTTGCTGATAGAGAGACGAGCATCAGATAACGAATAATTTGCTGTTTGTTGTTTGAATTTGACACTCAAATTTTTGACTTTAGTATTTTCTCTTATGATTTTTATTTATATTTTGGAGGCAACTTCTGTCCAATTTGGGACGAGGAGAATATTATGGATAAATGATTAAAGAGGAAGAAAGCATAAAAATTTACTAACTCAAACGTTATCACCAATATTAATAATTCCACAAAAAGCTAAATGGCCATAAATATAACTTTATATTTTTATTGAAAATTTATTCCTATCTAAGGCTGAATTGTTTTCATCTTTACATTTCTTTACAAAAAATTCGCTAAAAAACTAGCCAACTATTTTTTTAATGGTTATACTTTTATCACTATAGGAAAACATGCTTATTAAATAAGCGAATAATTATAAAAATCTAAATAAAACAAATAATTACTTGACAGGCGAAATAAAATGCATTATTATTTTAGGCACAAGGCACAAGGCACAAGCACTGGCAAACCTATGCCTTAAATTTATCAAATAATTTTATCCGGCGAGTTTTTGCACGAAACTCATTTATATTTTCCAAATTATCTCTCAACTCATCATCGAAGTTGTTCCGAAAAATTTTGTTGGTGTTGGGGCTGTTATTATTGCCCTATTTATGGAGTTTAGAGGCATTGGCTAGCACAAGTGGTCGAGCGAATAATTATCGTAGTGATGCCATAATATTACCATCAGAACCATTACCAGATGAACCTTTTATACCAGCTATTAGTTATGTAAGGCCAAATAAGGATTGGGGTACAGATCAATATGCAGGCCCTATTGACGCATGGAATGTAAAAGAGGGATTTCCCATTCAATCAGATCCAAAATCTAATTTTCCAACCACAGGGGCTGATGGATTATTTTTTGACTTAGCGATAAAGGGCGTTGATCCAGATCAATTGACATGGACACCAGTCACGCATGATGGAATAACCGTCACCGTAAAAAGGACAATGACAAACGATAGATGGACTAAAGAAATGGTAACACGTGTTACTCTAAAGGGGCCAGAGGCTAGATTTCAATGGTATAATCCTTATCCAAGTCGAATTACTGTACCAAGGTTACCGTGGGAATTCGTATTAGTGGGGAGAGATAGAAGCGGTAATGAGATAGTAAGATATGCATTTGTATTACAAAAGTGGTTTGTTCACAGAGGAGATCAAGGAGCGTATTCTTTTCAGCAAGCTGATTGGTGTAGGGGGTTAGGATATCGTATACCACAGGTAAAGGATCTGACTAATGCTGTGTGTTTTGGTTTGAATACAGATAGGCGATGTAATGGAGCTGTCGGTGCTACGCCATCATCAACAGGTAATCATTATCAGCGCCGAATAGGGGCAGGATTTCTTACGGAATGGGGGCTGTTGGCCGGTTACTCTGGTACAAACTTCAACCGCTTCGGAGAGTACTGGACAGGTGATGATTCATTCGTTGTAAATGGAAATGGTAGCGTGATGGGTCTTTTTCCAAGTTTCTCCTCGTATGTGATTTGTACAACTCCTTAGCATTTAATTCTTAATCCTTGAGTGATAGGCTAATTAAAGAAAGCGCCTTCTGCTTAAGCAGAAGGCCACGAGTCGACAAAGAGGCTCCTTGTGCAAAGGTAAATCCAGTAAAACCCACTTATCCCAGCTAAAAAACGTCAGGGATTAGGTTGGTTTTATTATTTTCTATTTTAATTGTTTTAAAAAATAACGCCTCCATAATTTGCTCTAAAAATCCCCATTAAGTAGCTTGGTTATAAGATACCAGTAGGAACAAGCAAAATTGTACGTTAAAATAGCTCGCATTATTACAATAAATTACCAAGGAAATCGCATGACGACTGAAATGACAACACTCGACAAAATCAAAAAACAAATTGCCGATAACCCGATTATTTTATATATGAAAGGTTCGCCAAAATTGCCAAGCTGTGGCTTTTCGGCTCAGGCGGTGCAGGTTTTGTCGCAATGTGGTGAAGCGTTTGCTTACGTTGATATTTTACAAAACCCTGATATTCGTGCCGAATTACCTAAATTCGCTAATTGGCCAACGTTTCCACAATTATGGGTTGAAGGCGAATTAGTAGGTGGTTGTGATATTATGCTAGAGATGTTTCAAACAGGCGAACTGCAAACGCTTATTAAGCAAACTGCGGAAAAGTATAAATCCTAATTTAATGCAGTATGGTAAATTAAGCGCGCAAAATAGGCGTGCTTTTTTATTTTTGTAAATTAATACTGTTTACTCTTGAAATTGTTACTGTTCATATTGTTGTTTATTATCTAAATCTTTTTCGATTTTTGTATCTACATCGGAATCTGTAACAGCCAAAGGCCATCCTCCAAGTGATTTAAGTCGATTAACAATTTTACAAAAAAGTATTGCCGTTTTTTGTGTATCATATAGCGCACTGTGAGCTTGCTTATGATCGAATGTGATTTGCGCTGCTTGACAGGCTTTGGCGAGCACTGTTTGGCCAAAAACCAAACCACTGAGCGACGCAGTGTCAAAGGTAGCAAATGGGTGGAATGGGTTGCGTTTTATGCCTGTGCGTTCAGCAGCCGCCATTAAAAAACTATGATCAAAGTGTGCGTTATGAGCAACAATCACTGCTCGAGTACATTCACTAGCTTTTATGCCAGATCTAACCATTTTAAAAATTTCGTCTAAGGCGAGCTTTTCGTCAACACCGCCACGAAGTGGATTATCAGGATCAATGCCATTAAAAGCAAGGGCTGCTGGTTCTAAAATTGCACCACTAAATGGATTGACATTAAATTGTAAGGATTGATCTGGCCCTAGCCAACCATCTGGGGTCATTTTTAAGGTGATAGCGGCGATTTCTAAAATAGCGTTGAGTTTTGGATCGAATCCAGACGTTTCAATATCAATTACAACAGGATAAAACCCACGAAAGCGTTCACATAATTTGGCGTTTGGCACGTTAATTTTTCTTATCTATCAAAAAAGGTGTTATTATGCCATCTTTTAACCAGTTCGCCTAGCATTGGCTACAAGAGTTTGTATTCAATTTGTTAATCTTTGTAAAAAGCCAATACAGTAGTTTTATTCAAATTACATTAAACCAATGAGTAGGTGCGATTATTGGTTAAAGTGATTATAATCATCAATTATTATTAAATAATATTAAAATTGAGCGAATAATGCACAACTTTGAATTAGAACAGATTATTAATAACGAACTACAAATTAGTCGTTATCGTGACTATGCGCCAAATGGATTGCAAGTGCAGGGGCGCAAGCAAGTGAATAAAATTGTCACAGGCGTGACCGCTTGCCAGTTATTGTTAGATAAGGCGGTTGAATTAAAAGCTGACGCAGTTCTGGTTCATCATGGTTATTTTTGGAAGAGTGAACCACAAACCATTACAGGTATTAAATATCAAAGGATTAAAACACTGTTAACTAACGATATTAATTTATATGGTTATCACTTGCCATTAGATGGTCATGCTGTTTTGGGCAACAATATTGAACTGGCTAACTTATTGGGTATTTCAGTCGATAAACGCAATGACATTACCGATCTGCTTTTTACTGGTACATTAAACAAGTCACTTACTGCTTTACAATTTAAACAACAACTTGAGCAAGTATTACACAATAACCAACAACGTGTACTATTTTGTGGAGATAATGCTCCACAAGTTATTAATCGTATTGCATGGTGTAGTGGTGGAGGGCAAGATTATATTGAACAAGCAGCATTAATGGGAGTGGATGCTTTTTTTACTGGCGAAGTGTCTGAACGCACTATCCATATTGCACGTGAATATGGTATTAATTTTTATGCCGCTGGACACCATGCTACCGAACGTTACGGTATTAAAAAATTGGGTGAATGGTTAGCGAGCTGTTACGGTGTTGAGGTTATTTTTGTCGATATTGATAATCCTGTATAACAAAAGTTGAATTTAGTCTAGAAATATCGCATACTTATCCGCAGATTTTTATTCTTTACGTTGTGTTATAAACCAATTATATGAGAGGTCATTTTATGTTTACAGGAAGTCTGGTCGCACTTGTTACTCCCATGGATACAAAAGGAAACGTTGACCACGTAAGCTTAAAAAAATTGGTCGAATATCATATTGCAAATGGAACATCGGGTATTGTTTCGGTTGGTACAACAGGCGAATCAGCAACACTTGATCACCATGAGCATATTGATGTAATTAAAAGAACAATTGACTATGCTGATGGGCGCATTGCCATTATTGCTGGCACAGGCGCAAACGCAACGAAGGAGGCTATAGAATTAACCAGTAAGGTCGAAAATATTGGCGTCGTAGGCTGTTTAACGGTTGCACCTTATTATAATAAACCGACACAAGAAGGTATGTATCAGCACTTTAAAGCTATTGCCGAAAGTACGGAGTTGCCACAGATTTTATATAATGTACCAGGCCGTACGAGTAGTGATATCAAGCCTGAAACTGTTGGACGGTTAGCTAAAATCAAAAATATTGTTGCATTAAAAGATGCAACAGGCGATCTTTCGAGAGTTTATCCTACTCGAAAATTGGTTGGGCCTGATTTTAAATTATTGAGTGGTGATGATTCAACCTTTTTAGATTTTATGATTTTAGGTGGCGATGGCGTTATTTCTGTTACAGCTAATGTTGCAGCTAAGGCGGTTGCTACAGTTTGTCAGCTTGCGGCTAATAATCAAATTAAAGAAGCCCGCAATTTAAACGATACTTTAATGGCTTTACATCACAATTTGTTCATTGAACCCAATCCAACACCAGCTAAGTGGGCTTGTGCAAGATTAGGTTTAATGCAAAATGCAACAATTAGATTACCAATGGTCTCATTGAGCACATCGTCAATTCCTGCGGTTGAACAAGCGTTAAAAGACGCGAATTTATTGTAATATAACCTTTAATTTTAAAAGCAGATATTTATGTTAAATAGCACATTAAACAGAACATTAAACTTAACCTTATTTAAAGGTAACGTCATTAAAAAAACAGCTGTTTTAACCGTTGTGACTTCTTTATTTCTTGTTGGCTGTGGTAGTGATCAAAATTATAAGCGTGAAGTTGAAGGTAATGAAGATTACCTTAAATCACCTACGTTAAAGCCGTTAATTATTCCTGAAGGTGTTTCGGTGCCTGCGGAAAGTGGCGATTTTTATGTTGTTAAAACTGAGGTTAAAGGCGAATTAGGTAAAAAGCTTGATATCAGACCGCCAATTTTACCGATCCCAACTATTCAAGATGCATTTGCGATTTATAATAACGGTTCGGTCACTTTTAATGTGCCATTAAGCAATAATGTCTGGGATCGTATTCCTAACAGCCTAAATAAGAAAAATATCTTTATCGCTAGCCGTGATAATAACAGCATTAAAACCAATAAAGCCTTTATGGTGCGTGCAGACGAAAATCGAGCCGTTGAAGCCAGTTATTCAATGACACGAAACTTGGTAGGCGATACTGAAACAATCACCATTTCAATCACCTCATTAACCCGTGGTACTGAAGATTTAATTTCGCAACCAATTGAAGTGCAACGCTATGTTGTAAGTTTATTTAATGACATAATGGATGATGTTGCACCTGATTCAGTTCGGGCTGTACCACGAAAAGCACAAGATAAAGAGGCTGAAAAAGAAAATGCCGAAGGCAAAAAACCAGCAACAGCAGTAAGCGGTGCAAATCAAGAGTAAGTTTGGAATTTAAGGAGCGAATAGCTCCTTAATTATTTATTGGCAATTGATATAAGGTTATAAACATGAAAAAGTTGGCTGAGCTTTATCGTGGTAAAGCTAAAACAGTATATACCACCGAAAACTCCGATTTATTAATTCTTGAGTTTCGTAATGATACATCGGCATTTGATGGCTTGCGTATTGAACAGTTAGATCGTAAAGGCATGGTTAATAATAAATTTAACTATTTTATTATGAGCAAATTGCGTGAAGCTGGCATTCCAACTCAAGTTGAAGCCTTATTATCTGACAATGAAGTGCTGGTTAAAAAGTTGCAAATGGTACCTGTTGAATGTGTGGTACGTAATAGAGCAGCGGGCTCTTTAGTTAAACGTTTAGGAGTTGAAGAAGGTAAAGTTTTAAATCCTCCTACGTTTGAATTATTTCTAAAAAACGATGCATTGCATGATCCAATGGTTAATGAATCACACTGCAAGGCTTTCGGTTGGGCTAGCGATGATCAACTTGCTAGAATGAAAGAACTTAGCTTTAAAATTAACACCATCTTGACTGATTTGTTTGATAAAGCAGGACTAATATTGGTTGATTACAAACTCGAATTTGGATTATTTAAAGGCGAAATCACTTTGGGTGATGAGTTTTCTCCTGATGGTTGTCGTTTGTGGGAAAAAGAGACAATGAAAAAAATGGACAAAGATCGCTTTCGCCAAGGTTTAGGGGGTGTGATTGAAGCCTATGAAGAAGTAGCAAAACGAATTGGTGTTCCTTTGTAATGTTCGCACAGTTTGATATCTCTTTTTTTCTACTTTTGGGGTTAGCGGCGCTTTGTTATTTAACACACAATAATACCGTGACATTTGCAGTGCTATTATTGTTACTGTTTAAATTAACGCCGCTTGCCACTTATTTTCCGTTTTTAAATCAATATGGCTTAACAATTGGTATTGTTATTTTAACTGCCGCAATGATGGTGCCTTTAGCTGATGGCTCGTTAAAAATAGGCGATATTGCTAAATCATTTACCACTTGGCAATCTATATTAGCTATTTTTGTTGGAATTTTAGTATCGTGGCTAGGTACGCGAGGTATATCCCTCATTGGTGCGCACCCTACAATTATTAATGGTTTAATTATTGGTACGCTAATTGGTGTGGCTTTTTTCAAAGGTATTCCTGTTGGTCCTCTGATTGCTGCAGGTATTTTGTCGTTGTTAATTGGAAAAAGTTAACCTTATGCACAAGTATCCCAACAGCACAAGAACGCTATGGGTGTTACAGGGTGAAGCCACACAGTTATTCGAGCAACTTAGCCAGGCTATTTGTCATTACTCAGGTGATTGGTTAACGGTTACATCTCACTTTGAACTTTCTAGTTATTTACCCAACACATTAATTTCTGATGTAATACCGCCCAATCAAACTAAACAGTTATTGGGACGACAGTATCGACATGCTATTTTTGATGCAACGGTAGGATTTAATCTTGATGCCTTTGCTATGCTTGTTGGTACGTTAGTTAAAGGTAGTATATTGGTTTTATTCTTGCCTAAGAATCTGTCTACTTGGCATGATCAAGATAGCTTACGCTGGAACGAAAGCCAAATGCCCATTAATGTGCCTAATTTCGTTGCACATTTAATACAGACTTTAACTGAATTTGGTTTATCAATTTATCCTAAAATTTCATCAAAACAGGTTATATCCTCTAAGATATCCCTGCCTGAAGTTATTATTGATGACGTTTGTGATTTAGCCGAGCAACAAGCAACTTTAAAACAATTATTAAATAGCACTAAGCCTATTAACGTATTAGTCGCTAAACGTGGACGCGGTAAATCGGCACTAGCTGGATTATTTAGCCATTACCAACGTTGTATTGTGACAGCACCAAATAAATCAGCACTGACCATCTTTTTTGCTTTTGCTAAGCCCGATACCCCATTTTTTGCCCCAGATGAATTAATTGCTCAATCATGTATTACCGTTGCCGATTATTTAATTATTGATGAAGCTGCCATGATCCCACTTCCCATGCTGGAAAAATTGTTAAAACTAGCTAAAACAAATAACACTCGAGTATTATTAACAACGACTGCTGATGGGTATGAGGGCACAGGACAGGGCTTTTTGTTGAAATTGTTATCAAATAAAGCATATCAATATTTTCAGCTATTTAGCCCTATCCGCTGGCAGGCAGGCGATATGCTAGAGCAATTTAGCGATCGATTGTTACTTAATGGTTTATTAACACAGGGCGATAATTTTGATGCATGCCCATCATTAATCCAATATTCAAAAGTTGAACGTAATAATGTTGATACATTAAGGTCAATATTTTATTTATTGAAAGTAGCTCATTACCAAACTACGTTAGTTGATTTAAGACGTCTGTTTGATGCGCAAAATTTGACAATTTGGCAAGCAACAGCTAACAATAACCAAATAGCTGCTGCACTCACTGTTGTTGAAGGTAACTTACCTGATAGTTTAATCACCGAAGTGTGGCAAGGTACGCGTCGACCAAAAGGTAATTTAGTAGCACAGTCGTTAGTCGCCCACGCAGGTGAGCCGCAGGCGGCTAAATTGCGCTCAGTTCGGATTAATCGTATTGCGGTTATTAGTGCCTATCGGCGACAAAATATAGCAAGGCAACTTGTGCAAACTATCTTTGAAGATGCCAAAGCTCAGAATATCGACTTTTTATCGGTTAGCTTTGCTTATACCCCGTCTAATTACCAATTTTGGATTGCTTGTGGGTTTGTTTTGGTGCACGTCAGTAGTCATAAACAGGCAAATAGTGGTAGTTATTCAGTTATGGCGCTAAAGCCATTAACTGATTCAGGGCGAAATCTAACCATTAAATTAAAACAAAAATTACAGCGTAATGTTTATTGGCTCAAAGATATTATTGATTTACCATTTACTGAGATGATTGAAAGTAAGGATAAGTCACAACTAACACAAGATTTAGACGCCTACGATTTGGATGAACTAAACGGATTTGCTTACTATCATCGACCGTTTGAAGCCACTTATGCCACACTGTGTCGATTAGTTCGCTATAATCAAACGCATCAACAATGGCAAAAACCACAATCACAACCACAGCAACAACTAACATTGCCTGTGTTATCAGCACTGATAAAAAGCAAAAACAATCAATCTTTGCTCATTAGTTCATATCAACTTGCAGGAAAAAATGCATTAATGCAAACCATCAAGCAAGAGATCAAAACATGGTTAGCAATTCATAGTTAGCGATTCATAGTTAGTAAATAATGGCAATAATGTGCTTTTTGACGAAAAAACCAATAATAAAGATAGCTGATTATCATTGCAGGTTACCAAGGGCTATGTTTACAATAGTTACCATGTTTAAGTTCAACTTAATTTTTACCCAACTAGTTTAAACTTAACTAGTTTCAACATAATTCGTTTTAATTAAAAAGGAATCGAATGTGACGCAAAATAAATTAGAAAACCAAGCACAACATCGCCATTCAAAAAAACAAACTCAAAATCCAAACAATCAACCCACAACAGGTATTGAGTATTTTTTTAAAGGTTGGTCATTAGCGTTTAGTCCAGGCATTAAGCGATTTGTTTTTTTACCATTAATTGCCAATGTTGTGATTATGTCAGCATTATTTTATTGGTTCTTTACGGCTATCTCGGGCATGGTTGATTGGGGAGTGTCGTATATGCCAAGTTGGTTGCATTGGCTTGGTTATATTATTGTTTTTATGGTTATTTTAGCTTTAGTTATTTTGTTTTGTTATTTCTTTAGTACGGTAACCAATATTATAGCGGCTCCGTTTAATGGCTTGTTAGCTGAACAAGTTGAAGCACAATTAACGGGGATTCCCGCAGCAGATATGTCGTGGATGAGTCTTATTAAGGATCTTCCTCGTATTTTTAAACGTGAACTACAAAAACTAGTTAACTATTTATTATGGGCAATTCCGATACTGCTAACTTACTTTATTCCTGTTATTGGGCAATCAGTAACGCCAGTGGTTTGGTTTTTATTTACCGCTTGGCAAATTAATATCCAATATGCTGATTATGCCTTTGATAACCACAAAATTACTTTTCACCGTATGCGTGAATTACTCAAGCAAGATCGGGTAGATAATTTAACTTTTGGTATGATAGTCAGCTTTTTTACCATGGTGCCATTGCTTAATTTAATTGTTATGCCTATTGCGGTATGTGGCGCAACGGCAATGTGGGTTGATCGCTACCGTCATCAAGCCTTATTTGATAGTAGTAGCCAAGACTTTCGTTAAGCAGGGAGTTATTTTTTCTTCGTCGAATTTGTTGATGGCCAATCGTCGTCATCATCTTGATAAGGGATAGGTTTTATCCCTTTCTTTTTTTCAAGATACGCTTTATAACTTAGTCGATTCAGCGCCTTAATAGTATTAATAAAAATCCCAATTAAAATCACCACAATTATCCACCAGTAATCTTTAAGCCATTCCATCGTACTTCCTCTTAGATAAAAATCGCTATCTCCAAGTTATAATAGCTAGGCACAATAACAATTGTGCCACAATTATGCCAACAGTAATTTTTCTAATATGCGGTTATAAATTGCAGTTAAGGTAATTATATCTTTGCAGTTGGCGTTTTCGTTGATTTTGTGAATAGTCTTATTTAATACACCTAGTTCGATCACTTGACAGCCCATTTTAGCAATAAAGCGTCCATCCGACGTACCGCCGCTGGTCGATAGCTTGGTATCAATGTTGGTAAATTCCTTAATAGCACTTGCAGCAGCATTAGTTAAATCTCCTTGTGGCGTCAAAAAAGGATGTCCTGATAATCGCCAAGATAACGTATAGTTCAAATTATGTTTTTGTAAAATTTGCTCAACGCGCGCTTTAATTATCGTATCGGTCAATTCACTACTATAGCGAAAGTTAAATTGCACACTTAGATCACCCGGCACAACGTTTTCGGCACCTGTACCACCATTAATATTGGCAATTTGCATAGTTGTTTGAGGAAAATACTGATTGCCTTCATCCCAAACAGTGCTAACTAGTTCATTTAATGCAGGAGCAAAGCGATGGACAGGGTTATCGGCAAGGTGAGGATAGGCCACATGACCTTGAATACCATGCACAACTAAATTAGCTGTTAGTGAACCACGGCGACCGTTTTTAATTTGATCGCCAAGTACAGCATCGCTTGACGGTTCGCCCACGATACAATAATCAACACGTTCTTGACGTTTCATTAGCAAATCGACAACCTTAACAGTGCCATCGGTTGCATCGGCTTCTTCGTCCGATGTAATTAAAAAAGCTACTCGCCCAGCGTGATTTGGATGTTGCTTAACAAAATCTTCAGCCGCACAAACCATGGCAGCAACGCCACTTTTCATGTCAGATGCACCACGTCCATAAAGCACGCCTTGTTCATCAATGGTTGGCGAAAACGGAGGATAAAGCCATTTGCTTTCATCACCAGCAGGTACGACATCGGTATGTCCTGCAAACATTAAGGTTTTGCTGTTAGCTTCGCCATGATAAGCCCATAAGTTTTTGGTCTTTCCAATATTAACTTCTTCAATAGTAAAACCGAGCGGTTTTAGCCGTTCAATAATCATTTTTTGACAATTTTTATCGTCAGGACTTATTGATTTTTCGGCGATGAGTGCTTGAGTCAGTGCAATAACAGGTTCAGTCATAGTGGTCTCGATTTTTATTTAGATTGCGAAATAAATTGTGAATAAAGTTCCTCTGAAAAGCCCAACAATGCACGCTTCCCATCGATAAGCAAAGGGCGTTTTAAAATAGATGGATTGGCTAACATAATCTTTTTAGCCGTTTGAGCATTATTGACCTCAGCACGAATAGATTCATCTAACTTACGCCAAGTAGTACCTCGTGTATTGAGCAAGCTTTGCCAATCAACTAATTGTAAAAAATCATCCAACAGCTCGTCTGAAAGCCCGTTGGTTTTATAATTATGAAATTGATAGCTTACATGATGATCATCAAGCCAAGTAAAAGCTTTTTTCATCGTGTTGCAGTTTTTGATACCGTAGATGATGTACATAGTAGGTGATCCAACATTGAAAATAATAATAAAGATTATAACAGTTATCGGCCTGATGCGGCAAACTAAAGGGATTTATTTGTTTTAATTCATATTAATACTCATAGCTAATGTTAGTTGTTAATGCCAAATAGTCGCTAGTGAAAGCTTGAAATTTTAAATATTTTGGATGGTGAGTTAAGAAATGAATTTTTGAACAGATAATTTCACTCATTTTAAAAAGATCAAACTATTGCTAACCCTTTTTTTTTAACAATAAATAAAATCAAATAAAAACAACACACTAAAAAAGCTCTAAAAAAAAGGGTTTTCAAAAGCAAAAATCCTATTTGTCTTTTGCGAAACAAGGTTTATATTATATCGGTTTCTAGTTTACCGCCGAGTAGGCGGTTTAGAAAATATGCAGCACAGCATTAACGCACACACCATAGTTTACCGCCGAGTAGGCGGTTTAGAAAAATTTCGGATATTTATTTTTATCAAATTTCCAGTTTACCGCCGAGTAGGCAGTTTAGAAATTGTTTTATCACTACTTGCTTTAAATCGATTAGTTCACTGCCGTGTAGACGGTATTTTGTATAAAAAATAGAAATTTCTGTATAACTGGTTGATTTTAATAAAAATAAAAAAATTAAATAAAATCAATACTCTACCTAAACGATTTTATGGGCGTAATACATCCCATAACATGATAAGGATTATATGTCCATTGGTTGTTAGGTAATTCACTAATTCCTTAGTTTAGAAATTATCACCAATATTCATTATTTTCACAAAAGTTAAGACTTACAAAACCTAACACCGTATTCTAATTAAAAAATTGCATAAAAAACTAGCCAAGTTTTTTTAAAATAGCTATACTTTAATCTCCTTAAAGGAATAGTTCATTAAACAATCAAATAAACATAAAAATTAAAATAAATCATTAATTTACTTGACAGGTGAGCCGTAATGCATTATCATTTTAAACACCAAACACCAAACACCAAACCTGGCAAAACTATGTCTTAAATTTATCAGATAAACACACTAGTTGGATTTTTAACCCCACCACGTTTATATCTTCAAAGTTATTTTTCAAATTATTATCAAAATTATTCCGAAAAGTTCCGTTAGTATTGATATTGTTATTATTGTCTTCTTTATGGAATGTACAGGCGAATGGCAAAAAGGTTCGAACGGGTAATCGTAGTGATGCAATACTGCTACCGTCGGCAGTTATCCATTATGCAAGGCCGAATCTATTTTTGGGTAATGACGAATACGCAGGTCCAGCTGACATATGGAATCCTAAGAAGGGCTTCCTAGTTCAATCAATCGATCCTAAATCATACAACCTCAATTTTCCAACTACAGGAGCGCATAATTTATATTTTGATTTACTTATAACAGGAATAGATGTGAGAGACTTGACATGGGAACCGGTCACGCATGAGGGAATTACAGCAACAGTGACAAATGTTGTAGCTAATAATGACTATTGGATTCCTTGGGAGGATTTTGCAAAAGTTGTCGCCCGTGTTAAGTTAACAGGTCCAGAGGCCAGAAATCAATGGGATAATCCAAATCCTAGCCGAATTGCTGTACCAAAGTTACCGCAAACGTTTGAGTTAGTGGGTAGAGATAGATATGGCATTGAGGTAGTAAAATATGGATTTGTGTTGAGGCAGTGGTTCGTCGTTCGGGATAATCCCAATGGATATGTTAATGGTAGACGTCATAATGACCAGTTAGCATGGTGTAATAATATAGGCTACCGGATGCCAAGGATCAGGGATTTAACTAACGCGGCAGGTCCTGTAGGCGCCAGCCCATCTTCATCAGATAATAATTACATGCGCTATATTGGTGCAGGCTTTTTTTCCGAGTGGGGCAGCATGTACGGCTACACTGGTGCTAGCTTTGTCGACAACCGCTACTGGACGAGCGATACCGACGACAACTACTGGATGAGCGATACCGACGACGACTACTGGAAGGAAGCTGCTAAGGTTAAGGATAGCCACCCGTTCACTGTGGGCTCACACTTTGGCAACTTCTATGGGTACTTCCCGTTTTACAGCACTTATGTTGTTTGCTCCTTGGACCTTAGACCTTAGTCCTGAGGTCGCCGAGGCCAATATTTAGAAACACCTATTTTGATACTTTAACTATCATAAAATTGTTTACCGCCGTGTAGGCAGTTTAGAAAACCCACGAACAGTTTCTCCCCGCATTTCTGGCGTTCACTGCCGTGTAGGCGGTTTAGAAAAGTATTCAAATCAAAGCGCATTCATAGAGTGCGTTTACCGCCGAGTAGGTGGCATATAAATCAAAAAAGCCCTCAGACGAGGGCAGTGGATGTCTACCGACAGAATAGCTGGCTATGGTTATTAGCTGTGTTCAGAAATTTTATTGAACGCTTAAGCTAGTCATTAATAATCTATTATCAACAATATAAAATAAATATTAATAAATTAATTACAACATTTCTCAACAAAGTAACGCATAATTCGATTATCGACGGTTAGTTCGGGATGAAATGAGCAAGTCAAAATGTTATCTTGCTGCGCCATTACACAATGATTATCAATAAAAGCTAGCTGATTGACTTGCTCACCAGCTTTTGCAATATATGGAGCACGAATAAATACTGCTGGAATTTGCTCACCAATAGTTGGTATATCTAACATTGTCTCAAAGCTGTTAATTTGCCGACCAAAACCATTGCGTTCAACGCAAATATCCATCAAATCTAATAATTCGACTTCGTTATGAGTTGTCGTTTTGCCACAAAGCACTAGCCCAGCACAAGTACCTAAAATTCCTTTGCCTTGTTTAGCAAATTGTTGAATGGGCGCTAAAAGCCCATTTTGTTTAATTAATCGACTAATTGTGGTCGACTCTCCGCCGGGAATGATTAAACCATCTAAATTAGCTAATTGTTCCGGTTTCTGAACTAGTGTTGCTTGTACATTATCAATACTATTTAGCATCAAAATATGCTCACTAACTGCTCCTTGTAAGTTGAGCACACCAATGTACTTAACATTGCTTAGTTTGGATGATTTTGCCATTACCAACCTCGATCTTGCATTCTTTCTGATTGAGCAAGTGTGCTGATTTCAATGCCTTTCATGGCCTCGCCTAATCCTTTTGATAATTCGGCTAATCGTGGATAATCATCAAAATAAGTAGTAGCTTGCACAATGGCTTTGGCAAATTTTTCTGGATTTTGAGATTTAAAAATGCCCGATCCAACAAAAACACCATCAGCACCTAGTTGCATCATAAGTGCTGCATCGGCAGGGGTCGCAACGCCACCAGCGGCAAAATTCACAACTGGTAACTTACCTAGTTGTTTTACTTGTAATACAAGTTCATAAGGTGCGCCAATTTCTTTAGCAAAAGTCATTAGCTCATCTTTTGATTTTCCTGTTATCAAACGGATTTGCTCATTGACTTTACGTATATGGCGAACAGCTTCAACAATATTCCCTGTTCCTGGTTCGCCTTTGGTACGTAACATTGATGCTCCTTCACCAATTCGACGCAGTGCTTCACCCAAATCACGACAACCACAAACAAAAGGCACGGTAAATTCATCTTTAAGAAGATGGTACTGTTCATCGGCTGGGGTTAGTACTTCGCTTTCGTCAATATAATCAACCCCCATTGATTCTAAAATACGTGCTTCAACAATGTGGCCAATACGTGCTTTAGCCATAACAGGTATGCTAACAGCATTCATGACTTGTTCAACAATAGTAGGATCTGCCATTCGAGCGACACCGCCAGCTGCTCGAATATCTGATGGTACTCGCTCTAAAGCCATTACCGCAACTGCACCAGCTTGTTCGGCAATTTTAGCTTGTTCAGCATTAACAACATCCATAATTACGCCGCCTTTTTGCATTTGTGCCATACCACGTTTAACAGTCTGTGTTCCTGTAATTTGATTCATTTTTTACTCCTAGTTGAAAATTGGCCTTGTTTGAAAAGTATTATTCAAAAAGAAACAGTTAGACGAAACAGCCAATTGGACTATAATAAAGCCATCCAATTTTAGGTTTGTTGGTGTTATTATAAAAATAGTTCAGATAGACTATTGATTTTATTTGATTTTTAATGCATTTTCTAAGAAAACAAGTGTCTAAAATAAAATATGTGGCAAAAACAAAAACTAACCCAATTTGAAGGATCACTTTTTCAACAATTGACTCACTTAATTGAACATTATATTGAGCAAGGAATTTTGATTGCTGGCGAAAAGTTACCTTCAGAAAGGGAGCTAGCTAAAATGTTACAGATTAACCGCTCAACTGTAGTACATGCACTGGAGCTGTTGACTGAACGAAGCATACTACTTCGACGTCGAGGCAGTGGCACTTATGTCAATAATAAAAAATGGGGCGTGCAAACCTATTCATCGATCAATTGGCGTTTACCAGCCCATTTTTATCGAGATAAAAAATCATTTTATCAACAAAAAGTGGCACAAGTGCGTGCGCAACAAGTGCATATTTGCGATCTGGCTAATGGTGATTTGCCAACTAATTTAATTCCCAAACTCCAGCTACCTGATACCTCGTTAAATGAATTGATTATGCATGAAAAAAACAGCGATGCATTACAATTAGGTTTACCATCGCTTAAAGCTCAAATTGCAACTTACATGCAAACTCAGTTTTCTATGCAAGTTGATATTAACGAAATTTTAATTACATCGGGCACGCAACAGTCGTTATTTCTTATTACACAGGGTTTACTTAAGCCAGGAGATGCAGTTGGAATTGAATCTCCTTCCTATTTTTACTCTTTACCTTTGTTTCAGGCTGCTGGATTACGTTTATATGGTATTGAATGTGATAATGAAGGTATTACCCTTGAAAGCCTATCAAATTGCGTACAACAACATCAAATAAAGTGGTTATTTTTGAATCCTATATTTCAAAACCCAATGGGCTTTGTTATGAGTAATAAACGAAAACAGGCAATTGTTGCATTTTGTCGTTCGCAATGTATAGGTATTGTTGAGGATGACGCCTATAGCGGTTTAGCGTTTAAACCAAATTTGCCAGTATTGCCCATAAAAAAATGGGATCAGCATAATCAAGTTATCTATTTAGGATCGCTATCAAAATATATAGGGGGAAATATTCGTATTGGGTGGATGGTGGCACCGCGTAATATTATCAAAAATCTGTCTAATATTCGGCAACACATTGATTCGGGGTTAAGTATATTGCCACAATTATTAGCTCAAGAATATCTACAACATCATCACACTGTCCATCAACAACAGCTACGGCAAACGTTACAAATCAAAGCAGAGCAGTTAATGCATTGGTTGGATTGCTATTTCGGTGGTGAGATTACTTATCAACCTCCACTAGGTGGCTTTCATTTATATGCGCATTTACCTGTAAAAACGGTAGCGCAAGAATTAGCTGTGCTTAATAAACTGTTATCAAAAGGAGTGACGGTATCGCAAGGGGCTGACTTTGGCGATAACTTAGGGACAATTAGATTAAGTTATGGGCATTTTGAACAGCAAATAATCTCAAAAATATGATAAAAACACTTGCTTTTTTAGATAAAATAAAATTGATTTTTTGGTAGTTTAATATTTAATCTTTTTAATAAATATATTAATAATCAATTGATTGCAGAGTTATCAACAGGTTTATTCAGTACTTATTAAGTCATAAAGTGAATAAATACCTTAAGTCCCTTTTTTAATTATCCGCAAATAAACCACACTCAAAAAAGCTCAATAGGCAATTGAGCAAAATATCACCTTTTAACCAATTATTGAAATTAGTTTTTCCTTGTTATTTGCTTTTGTAACGCAATGCAAACAAATGAAAAATTTTTATAACATTATGATTAAATATAAAATAACTTATAAATAACATTAGGGATTAATTAAAAATTGGCTAATTACTTACCTTTTTTTAACTATACTTTACCATTGAACCAAATATGTTAGTTTACTGCCACTATTCTAACTCGTTATAATTACAAGTATCAGGTGAAAACCAGAAACGATATTAGGAGACTATTTTGCATCTTTCATCTAAGGCTTTTCGTATTTTAGGTATTATCGCTACAGTGGCGTCATTAGGGATGTATGTTTCTTATATTCCACAAATCATCGATAATTTGCATGGATTGAAAACAAACCCAATTCAACCATTGGCCGCTTCCATTAACTGCTCGCTATGGGTCTGCTATGGGCTGCTACAAGAAAAGAAAGATTGGCCACTAGCAATTGCTAATTCGCCAGGAGTAATTTTTGGGTTAATTGCTTTTTTTACTGCTCTATAATTTACATAATATCATTATGTAACAAGTAATCAGTTGCTCTTATATTATCGCTTTTTGGGTAGCATTTTTATTGTTTGAGTTCATAGTAAATTTCAACAAGAATTGTAAAAAAAGATTTTTTTTGTTATCAAATTAACTCAAAAATTGTTCAGATTAATATTTAATCATTTAGAAAATTATTTAATAATTAAAATGTTATTGAGTTATTAACAGGTTTGTTAAATACTTATCAAATTGTACAGTGAATAAATCAAGTTAATCGATTTGCTTTAATATTACCGACAAAATGATAGATTTGTTGAAATTTGCAATTATGCTGGCAGATTATTTTTAAGTACATCTTAAAAGAAGATAGACAGACTAATAGATAGTTTTATAATGCATCCAAAAATCAAATAACCGTCAAAAGGGAAAGAAAATGAAAAAATTAATCGGTATATTTTTACTTAGTTTACCCATGTTGGCTGTAGCTTCAAATTGTGATGAAATTAGTGCTAATATTGCTGAAAAAATCAAAAACAACGGTGTTGATCCTTCACAATTTCAGTTAAAACTTGAACCATCTGATAAATCAGAACAACAAATTGAAGGTAAAATTGTTGGTTCATGCGATCGTGGTCAACAACGTATTGTTTATGTTCGTTTGGATGGTTTAGCAACGCAAACACAAACTCAGCCAGCTAATACAAAAGATGAAACTGAAAGCCGTAATGATAAAGCAGAACCATCAATAAACACCCCAACCGAATCAACACCAGTCGAAGGTAAATGACCCGTTAAAAATTAATTATGTAATTTTTGCAGAAAAATAGGGCGTAATGCCCTATATTTATATGTTTGTGACTAGAGCAAATGGCTATAATTTGCTTTAACCTCTTCGTCCCATACACTTGATTGTACTTGACCAATGTGTTTTTGTTGTAAAAGCAACATAACCAAACGCGATTGCCCAATTCCACCACCAATGGTTTGCAACAAATCGCCATTAATTAATGCTTTATGCCAAGCAAGCTCTAAACGATCTTCGTCATTTGTTAGTTTTAATTGACGTTTTAACGTTTCTGGATTGACACGAATCCCCATTGATGAAATTTCAAATGCCCTATGCAAAATTGGATTCCACACTAAAATATCGCCATTTAAGCCATTAGATCCTAAATCGTTTTCACTGCTCCAGTCATCATAATCAGGTGCACGAGCATCGTGCTTTTCATTATTTGATAATTTACCGCCAATACCAATTAAAAACACAGCTCCAAGCTCTTTAGTTATTGCGTTTTCACGCTCTTTTGGGGATAAATTTGGATAGCGTTTTAATAACTGCTCACTATCGATAAAGGTGATAGATTCGGGTAAAAATTGTGAAAGATGATACTGTTGTGAAACAATTTTTTCGGTCGCTTTAATGGCAGCATAAATATTTTCGACCGCTTGTTTTAGATAAGTTAAATTGCGATCTTCTGGACGAATTACTTTTTCCCAATCCCACTGATCAACATAAACTGAGTGAATTGGCGAAAGTTGCTCCTCGTCTGGGCGTAATGCTTTCATATTAGTGTAGATTCCTTCGCCAACTTTGAAATGGTGATCGCTCAAGATTTTACGTTTCCATTTAGCTAGTGAATGTACCACTTCATATTGTGCATTAGGTATTGCTTTTACCTTAACTTGCACTGCGTGCTCAGTACCTGAAAGGTTATCTTGAATACCATCGCCAACTTTACTTAGTAACGGAGCTTGCACTTCGATAAGTGATAAACGCTCGGCAAGTTGCTCAGCAAAAAATTGCTTAACAAAGCTAATTTGCTGTTGCTGCTCTTTAAATGATATCGTCATGTTTACGCTCTAATCATTTATTTAATTTTCAGTGTATCAGTAAAGTAAACTAGATGAGTGAATTTTGCAAGATGAAGATAGAAAGGTAAAGCATTGACTTGTTTAAATTGAATAAACGTTTGATTTTGCTAAAAAATAAAATTTAAAAACTTCAATAAAATCAATTGTCTACCTGAGCGATTTTAGAACAAAACATACTTATAGCGCCATAAGGTTAATATGCTTGTCTTATCACAACATCAAAATGCATGATCACTAAGTTAGGTTAACACGCCAAACTGGCGGTTTTGTGTTTTGGCGGTTAGTAGTGATATTAAGTTTTAAAAATAAAAAGTTAATTTATTATAAACTTAACATTATATTTTGCTAAAAAATTGACTTATTGCTAAAGCTGAATCATTTCTATCTTTACATTTCTTTACAAAAAAGTAAGCTCAAGAACTAGCCAACTATTTTTTTAACGGCTATACTTCCATCGATTTAGGAAAACAAGCTTATTTAACAAGCTAATAAATATAAAACAAAACAATAACAATAAAACAATGTACTTGATGGATGAATCGTAATGCAATATCATTTTTGCCACAAGACTTGGCAAGCCTATGTCTTAAATTTATCGAATAATTTTATTCGGCGAGTGTTTGCTCAAAACTTATTTATATCTCTGAAATTATCTACAAAATCATTTTTAAAAATTCAATTGGTACTGGCGCCGTTGTTGTTACTGCCGTATTCATTGGAATCGCAGGCATTATCGGCCACTACATCGAATACCATTCAAGGCACTGCACCCTATTTAACGCTTGATGATGGTGTCACTAAAGAGACTAATATAGATGGCTTATTAGCTATTAAGTTATCAGACGGTCGAACATTTACACCACAAAATAATCCCTCATCACCGGCAGCACCAATTAAGGTACCTGTAGAGTATACTTGGGGTAATATTAATATAATAGTTCCGCCATTAAGTGAGTACTTCCATATGAATGACTTGGTGGCACAAGGTAAATTGCGTGATGATGATGGAGATCCTATAGAGACAAATGGGGGTATCCTTCTGTCTATCTTTGATAAAAATGGTCGATGGATTAATAGTGATCGTAATAATAATAGTAGGTTAACGATATGTAATGCACCTTATGCGGTGAGATTAGAGAGTCCAGAGGTTTATTTATTTACTATGTATGGTGACCCATATTATAGTAAACTCGAAGGAGGTACAGTAACGTATTACATTAGTCCAAATACCGTCCCTCAAATCTGTTCTGTAAAGCCAAATCTCGTTGGTGGTCTGGATGGTCTAGGTGACATATGGAATTATAGGGACGGATTTTTCGTTCAATCAACTAATCCTGATTTATACAACCTAAATTTCCCGACCACGGGTGCGCACAATTTATATTTTGATTTACTCATAG
Source organism: Gilliamella sp. ESL0232 (assembly GCF_013346885.1). Lineage (NCBI taxonomy): Bacteria > Pseudomonadati > Pseudomonadota > Gammaproteobacteria > Orbales > Orbaceae > Gilliamella > Gilliamella sp. ESL0232. The sequence continues at coordinate 305,417 of NZ_JAAEDW010000001.1, forward strand.
GAGGAGTAGATGAAAGTCAGTTGACTTGGTCGCCAGTTACACACGGGGGGATCACAGCGACAGTAACGAAAGAAGTGGTTACTAATGGGGGGGGTGAAAAAGTTGTAACGCGCGTTAAGTTGACAGGGCCAGCGGCAAGTGATAGTCAAAAAGAGTCAGATAGTCCAGGTCTAATTGCCGTGCCAAATTTACCACAGGTATTTGAATTAGAGGGTCGAGATAGTAGTGGTAATGTAGTAGTGAAATATGGATTTAAGTTAAAGCAGTGGTTTGTTGCACGAGGAAACAAGTTAGGGACATTTTCTGAGCAAGAATCTTGGTGTAATAGCATAGGTTATCGTCTGCCTCGGATAAGCGATTTAACTAATGCGAAATGTGGTATAGATGATCGTTTCCCATGTGTAGAAGACATAAATGGCGCTACTCCTTTATCAATAGGTAATTATCCTCAGAGACGAATAGGCGCTGGTTTATTTACCGAGTGGGGCGCACTGATTGGTGGATATACCGATGCTGATTTCGGATTCCCGCATTGGACGAGTGATATAATGGGAAGTAATCCGTTTCTTGTATACGAAGGCACGGTTACTGGATCTTATGGGTTTTATGATGCTTCTGCTATTTGCACGTTTTAGTGGTTAGTTCAGTTTTAAAGCACAGGGATATTTATGGCGTTAATCAAGAACAATCTAGCCAAGAACTAAGCCGCTGCTCAATGGAGCATCGGCTGGCAAAACCAGTTGGCCTTAAGCTTTAATAACTTAAAACCAAAAAACGCCCCGACTAATAAGATTTAAAAATTTGCGCTTTTGTTATTAACCAGTTGTTATTAAACGACTGTTATTAAATAATAAAAGCGCTTTTCTTGAAAAATAAAGCCACAATAATAAAAAAGAATACAATCTATAACGCATTGATTTTAATTAAAAACATAGATTGGACTATGAAAGCAAATAGTCTGATTATTCTTTATTAACTACCTTATTATTAACGTATCAAACTCAAATTAAAGTAACACATCTTTGGAAAATAACCGTTTTAGGCGTAGTACAACAGAATACTTTAAAATGGCTGATTGTAGTAGCAAGGCAAAAAATTTTAATTACTAAGTAAATTCTATTTGCCAAAAAAATCGTTATTGTAGATTAATTACCCATGACGGCGATTGGAAAGGTTTCTCGAAAAAAACTGTGTCAATTGCTATTATAAATTACTATTATTAACAACTATCAAAAAAAGCTGAACATTGCTAAATGCTCAGCCCTGATTTTTTATACATCAAATACTTAACTTAATTTTTATAGTGGTATATTAGTTTATTAAACATTTTAGATTTGCTTTCTAAAATTAAAAAATATGCTTTTATTTAAATAATATGTTTGTTTTTAATGATATTGGATAGATTGTTCACTTTGCTCATCGTGTACTAAAAGTAGACAAGTATCACTTAATGATACGGCTTTTTGTAAACGTGCTTTGTCTTGTTCATTAAGGTTATTGATACAAGCAACTATATAGCTACAGGTTTTGTATTGTAAGACTTTTTCAATGGTTGATACTAGGTCTTCATTATTTAAATTTGCTAGATGAATCACTTTGTGTTTATCTAACCCTGCAGTATTAACCCATGAACGTTTTAACATTGGTCGGTCAGAAAGCCATAATTGCCATTTTTTAGCTTTATTAAGTGATTTTAATAAAGGGCGTTGTTGTTGTAATACTTGTTGAAAAGGGGACTCAAAATTAATAGCCATAAGTTGTTGTGTAGAATGTTCAATAAGCATAATAACCTCTGTACTGTTTTTCTATACAGTGTATATTAATACAGTATTTTAAGGTTGTAAACTCTATTTATGATTATTTTTTATGTGATTTATTAATTGAGTTATTTTAAGAACGCAAATATTGATACGATAAAATACCTAAATATGTCATTAAAACTGAACCAATTACATGAATCAATATTGTTGCTAAACCCCAATATATTCGACCGTCTTGTAAAAAGTTAACCACCTCGGCAGAAAAGCTTGAAAAAGTTGATAAGCCACCACAAAAACCTGTTATTACCAATAACCGCCATTCAGCAGAAAGGTTAGAGTGATTAAAAAAGGCAATTGCAAAGCCAATAATATAGCCAGCAACTAAATTAGATAGCAATGTACCTAGTGGAATAGTAAAAGCAATAACATTGAGTTTAAGTGATAAGAACCAACGCATTAATCCCCCCGCTACTGAACCGACAGAAATGGCTAAAATCAGTTTTAACATAATGATATATCCTTGACTATACTTTGAAATATGAATTTGTTATCGCTATAGATACTAAGTGATCGGAAAATATATAAAACGATCATACCAGTAGAAAATAGAAATAGGAAATCCTAATCAGATTGAGATAGAATATTCAATATTAAGAAAATTTGAGGTATATCTATGTTTACAGGCATTGTTCAAGGCGTTGGTCAGATTATTGATATTGTTGATCAAAATAAATTAAGAACATATAAAGTTAAATTACCGCATCAATTAACTAATAAAATTGAAATAGGGGCGTCGATTGCCAATGATGGATGTTGCTTAACAGTAACGAGGGTCGATAAAGATATCGTGTCGTTTGATATTATGGAAGAAACCCTTGCATTAACGACATTGGGTGATAAAAAAATCGATGATTTTGTGAATATTGAGCGTAGCGCTAAATATGGTGATGAAATTGGTGGTCATGTGATGTCAGGGCATATATCTTGCACTGCAACTATTGTTGATATTCAAAAAACTGCCACAAATTGTGAGATGACGTTACAATTGCCGAAAGAATTTATGAAATATGTATTATATAAGGGCTTTATTGGCATTGATGGTGCAAGCCTAACAATTGGGCAGGTAAAAGAAGATCGTTTTGCTATTCATTTAATCCCTGAAACGTTAGCTATTACCACGTTAGACGCTAAAAAAGTCGGAGATAAAGTTAATATCGAAATTGATTCCCAAACTCAAGCCATTGTTGATACAGTTGAACGGGTATTGGCAGCAAAAAATTGATAATATTTAATTTTGATTCTCGATTAATTTGAGAAAAATATTATTAGATTATTATCGAGTAACTGGTTTATTTTAATTAAGTATTTTCGTTAGTTTAACCTGAAATCAATGGTCTACCTGAATGTTTTATTAAAATAGGTAATAATCTTTTATAACGTTTGGAGACCTTTGATTAGTAGTTAAGGTATATCGACAATTTAATACCAACAAAATTTAATTTTATACTTGAATACTGTTTATATTTAAATGCTTTTTTTACTTAAACATATAGTTACCTGAAAGTTTTTGACAAGATTTTTAACATTTCCACCACAGACAAAAACAATTTAGTTCTTGTTGGTTTATTTTTATGCTTTGATTAGTGTTAATTAGGTTGAAGATGGTTATACTTTACCCGATTGGAGTATTTTTCCTTTTTTGCCACCCCATTGGTCATCAATAATGTAGTGAGCTGTGATTGGTACAAGTGCAGGTATAAAGGTAAATTTATAAAAAACTTCATCACCTTCGCAGATTTCATAATACAGTGAATATAATGGTGCATCTAATTGTAGGTTAATAGTAAATTTTTCTGTGGCAGAGGCAACCTCAATCGTATTTTTGGGATGTGTGTAAAAGGGAACAACAATGCATCGTTGGGTTTGGTTATCCATTGTAAAACTATCTGATAAGGTTAAAAAAACGTTTGCACCGAAAACATCATCAGGTAATGGGTCAAAAATGACATAATCCTTATGAATAACTGCACCTTGTGCAATATTTTGTTTACCCCATTGCGATAATTCTTCACTGTATGGTCTAGATCTGACTAAAATTTGACTATGAGATATTAATAAATCTACAACCTGTTGTTTGTTTTTCTCCATCAGAGATATTCCTTTACATACCATAAAATCATCAAATTAAATGTAGGAAATTGCCAGATTGTTAATATCAAATTATAAAAATAATTCGCAAATAATAATGTATAAGGCATTTACTTAAAATTGCTTTATGTGGTTTAACCATTTTGTAAAAATTAATAAGCCATCTAGGCTTTTGTTTTCTATTTTTCTTTTGGATTTTTGAATATTGGCTGATTATGCCATATCTTTGTTAAAGCATATATTACTTTTTCGGGTTTCTCATTTATTTTAGCCTCATGTGTTATTTGGCGTTATTTGTATGGGTAAAAACAATATAATAAATCTTATTTAGTTAAAATAAGATTTATTGGGTTATTTAATTCAATCACTATTTTGAAATCGGCACTTGATTCCACTATAAGAAAGTGATTTGGCAATTCAGTTGCATTAATGAATGGGTTTGATGTTTCGAAATAGATCACCCATTTTAAATCATCTTTAGGCGTTAAGTAGGCAATAAACCCTTCTGAACCATAACTTCCTTCACCTAAAAAGCATTGATTACCATTAGTTATGGTAATTTTTTTTGTGATATCTATATTAGTGATATTATCAGGATCTTTATCCAAAAAAAGATTAAGGTTGAATTGTTTCCCTTTTTTAATTAACAATTGGGGATAAAACTGGGCTGAAAGGGATATCGATTCACCAGTAGAAAAGTAAATCCCGTCTTTTATAGGTAATGTTTGTTTATTCCATAACGCTAATATTTTTGTCATCTAAGCACTCTTTTATATGTTAATCTCCAAAAGCGTGGTTAATTTATTGCATAATCAAACCTAGATTTGATGCAAGTATTATAAATGTCTATTAGCTAATTTATACGAAATATTTGTTAACGTAGCTTTTTGTTTGTCGAATATTGCTTTATATTTGCTTAATGTTGAGTGATTAACTGCACTATAATGGTTTAGTTCATTATTTTGTGTGCCGTCATCTTCCCAATAGCATAATGGACAAACATCGTATTGTCCTTGATGAGTTAAGGTTAAATAATGGCAACAAGGGCATGCATGCAAGATATCTTCGTCCCCTATAATGGTAATAGGTTCACGGTATAAAGCACTAATATATTGTTTTAAATATTGATTAGAATAGCCTTTCAATTTAATGCCAACAAAATAGCCTAATAAAAATTGCTCAATGGCATCATCATAAATATTGTTATATGCTAAAGGTTGGCCTTCTTTATCAAGATAATTTGCAAAGAGTATATTTTCAATATCCTGTTTTGTGGATTGTGTAATCATTTCGATAGCTAACAGTGTTAAAGCAAGTTTTCGGCTGAGTGTTTTCATTGGGTTAATGTAAATAATGAAATGATAAATCGTCTAATTTATCAGATATATAGTTTTGTTACTATCTGGCTTTTTATTTTATGCTTATGATAAATGAAAAACAGGGACAATAAAAAGATAGAATGTTAAATATGGGAAAATTAAATATTGATCTTATTGATATTATTAACAATGGTGGCTTTTTGAAGTGCCTTTCTGCTTTAGCGAAAGATGCTTTTTTTCGACATTGCCGAATAGAAACAATGAAATCAGCCATTTTGTACACGGCTAAAATCGGGCTTTTTGATATAGAAGTAGGTCTTGATAAAAAAGAACATAGTGGCTATGAACTCATTAATTTATCTGAAGATAACCATGAAGTTAGTGGTATCGCTATCCATGATACTTATGGAATAATGAAAACAAATTTTAATGCTTTATTATCAGCTAATATTATCCAATTATTGCCTGAGCATACAGTAAACCATATAGATAATATAGAACAAATTGAAATCCACTTCTGTAGTGGAAGCACTATAATTTATCAGCAAGCTGACTTATCGCCTGCGGTAATATCCAATACATTAAAGGGCGTCATTTTTTGAATTGGAATAATGTGTGATTTGTTTATCGTCATCAATTACTATATGATTATTATTGATTATATAAGGAAAAAATAGAGATAACATTTCAAAAGAAGATCTCAAAATTTAATCAATTAAAATTGAGTCACATGAAAAAAAAGAAATGTTGCCCTTGATCTGTTGCGATACCCAAAAGGTAATAAAAAATGAATTCTATCGATATTATAAAAAGCTATTTGGCAGGCTCGCTTTCTCCACAGGATTTTCAAAAAGAACTTTATTATAATAAGGATATTGAAGATCTTCTATCTGAAGAGAATCAAATTCCCCCCTATACCAGCAGATATAAAAACGCATTTTTATATCTTATTGAAATTGATATTTTATTGCCATCAGGTGAACTCGATAGTAAAGATTTACTTTCAAAGTTTCTCGCTAAAAGAAATATTAACTTCTCGTTAAATAATGAACATAAAAAAAAGTATGATCTATTTATGAAAATTCAGCCAAGTTGGTTAAATTTAACTGAACCATACTTTAATTTAATCATGAATAAACATCGGGATAAAGTTGGAGTTGAATTAGAAAGAGCGTTAAAATTAGAAATTAAGAAAGATTTTAAGTTTTTAAAAAATAGACCTAAATGGCTTCAATCCCCAAACTGGCCAACCGTAGATAACAAACCGTTAATTTTTATAGGTCAATTAGATATAACCCAAATTAGCCATGATATATCCTATTTATATATATTTTTAGATGAAAAGAAAAATACATATATGACTTTTGAGCAATCAACATAAACAATAACTAACTGGCAACACGGCGATATGATTTAATAATAATTCTATCGGGTTGCCATAACTAGCAAAATCTCAAGCGATATATCATGAATAAATTAAAAATTAGGCAACAAAAATTTGAAGTGAAACATTACTGGTCCCCAGATATACATGATCCTTGGCGATGGAAGCCAGAAGACAATGCAGTATTTTACTTATTAGAAATGAATATTGGTATTACAGGAAAGGATGAAACAGATATTTATTCAATTATTATTGCCACTCCAGAAGGGATAATGAATTTAAATAACGATAGAATGCAACAACCTAAATTATATAAAATGTTGTTACTATACCAATACGATTGGAATAAGGTTAGACGCACAATAGATCAGCAGCTTGCTTTGATAAATCCCACTGATGAAATACAAGCCTTGGATAAATTAGCCAGTAGTTTTTATTGGGAATATGATGGTATGAAATAACCCTAAAAAAATATGCTAATTATGAATATGTGGTGATGAGTAATTAGCACAATTTATTAAGTGATCCTTTATAGCGGTTTGAGTAAAAATAGTTCGGTTGAGACTGAGCCTAATGGGAACGTGCAAACTAAAACCAGCATTCATGTGGATTGCAAAAGTGAAGTACATAAGTATTCCATAAAATGGGAGTTTTAATATTAATGCATATTCAAAGAGAAAAGATCTTATATGCACTTCAAAAAGCATATGGCGATTTAAGCAACCCAGATTTCCATTTCGTGATGGAATCCTATAACTCCCTAAAATATAAATGTCTACTAAATGATATCCATGCTTTATTTAAAGTAGAAGATAATACTGATTTAAACTATGACGTATGTATATCGCTAAAATTTAATTATCATAATAAATCAATGTATTTATATTTATCTTTAGTATCGGCCTATGCCTTTTTATTTTATGAAAATAAAGTTATTGATTGTAATGATGATATTTATCAAATATTGCCTGAACTGATTGATATATTACATGATTATCATTTTGTGTTGTTAAACAAAAATGAGCTTTTATATACCTTTGATATAAATTCCTCGGCTTTTGGTTTCGAGGATAAAAAAGCATCAGTTTTAGCACTGTTGTTTTCATTCGGTTTATCGGTCAATTAAAAATAATAATTAAACTACATGACGACAGTTTGGGAATAGTCGAAATAGGAGAAAAATAAAATGCCAGAAGTAAACAATCAGGCAATTGAAACAATCTATGGAGAAATATATGGAAGAGACGCTTTAATATTAAAAGACATCATATTTGATATGTTTCCACTGGAATTAAAGGTAGTAGCTTCTTTGTGGTTACCACATTGCTAACCCAGCAGAGGATTAGAAGGCGAGGCTTTAATCTGTTTTAAATTTAAAAATATAAAAAGTTTAACTATTACGATGATTGATGAATCAAAATATCAGCTGGTACAAAAATCTTGTTTCGATAAAGTATTTGATAAGGAACAAGATGAACATTATGTTTTAAGTACTTATGATCATATTTTTGATGTGATTGGTCAATGTGAAGTAAGCTACAAATAGTTATTAACGTTTGTAATAATTTGGAAGGAAAATTGGCTGATAATATGGTTGTACATCATAAAAGCCCATTATTTCGTCAATAATAAAGATTTACACAAGTATCCTAAAAGAATATCCCTTATTTGGTACTAATTAAAAGAGGTCGGTATGAATTTATTCTGCGATAATTGTAATAAAGCATTTATAGCATCAGAGGAGCAAGACCGATTCATCTTAGTTTCTCGTGAAAAAAACATGAAATTCATTATGATACAGTGCCCTTATTGTTTTATGAGTTATGCTTTTAATCCAATGCGGTTAACTAACCTAGACAATAAACAAATCCCTGTTGTTAATGGGTTAAGATGCCCTAAAGAAACATGTACGGGTATAGTATCTTATATTGAAGATATCCCTCCATTTTTTGGGTGTGGTGAATGTGGTAACGTCTGGTTAAAAAAAGAAAATTTGTATGATGATATTAAAAATATAATATCTAAGTATCCTTATAGAAAACATGCATATAATATAATAAACGGCGAATATTTACCTGTTCTAGATAAAGAAATTCCACCATGCTATGATGAGCAAGTCAGTTTAGAGTGGAATAATGAAATAAATAAAGACGATGGTTGTGATGATGGCAGAAAATAGCCAGATACAATTTATTGTAAATAATAATTGGAGATTATGAATGAAAACTATAAGAGGAATTGATAATTTGTTCCGTATTTATAAAAATTTGAATGAACCTTGGTCTTTTTTTGTAGAACCTGAATTTATAAATGAGATCAATTGCATTAAAAATGCCAATTATTACATTGCAGAGACGGAAGATGAATTTGATGAAATGGATGATTCACCTGATAAATATGAAGCATGGTTAGAATATCCGACATTTCAAGCCATTATCGATAATAAACTTGAACATCATCCTAATGCTACAAAAAAAGATTTATTAGATGCTATTATTTATTACCTTGAAAATGATGATTTTTTGGATTAATCCAAAATGGGAAGGTCAAAAAAAGGTCTTTCCGTTTTTAAGCAAAAATCTGTAGTAGTAAAATTTACCGTTGTTAACCGCATTAATGCAGTCTATTTAAAACAGTTTTTATCACTAAAGAGAAATTATGAAAAAATTTTTAGAATTACTAAATAAACAAGGTATAAAATACCTCATTGAAGACAATAAGATCACAGTTGATGGTAATTTAAATCTAAGAAATAAAGGAATTAAAGCATTACCTGAAAACTTGTTTGTTAACGGGGATTTGATTTTAACTTATACAAGAATTGAAGCACTACCTAAAAATTTTTCTGTTAGTGGTGATTTAGATTTAACAAATACAGAAATCAAAAAATTACCTGAAAATATACTTATTGGTGGCTATTTATATTTAACAAATACGGAAATCAAAGCATTACCTAAGAATTTTTCGATTAGTGGTAGTCTAAATTTAGCAAAAACAAACATAACAGCACTACCAGAAAACCTATCTGTCCAAGGTGATCTCAATTTAACAGTGACAAACATCAAAATGCTACCCGAAAACTTATCAGTTGGTGGGAATTTATACTTAGGATTTACAGAAATAGAAGCATTACCAGAACACTTTTCTATTAAAGGTGATTTGGATTTGAAATTTACCAAAATGACTAGGTTACCTGAATACTTATCCGTTGATGGTCACTTAAACATCGAATCGACAGAAATTCAAGAATTACCCGAAACTTTATCTGTTGGTCGTGGCATATATTTGGATATAGATCAAATACAGAATATAGCTTATCGTAAAACTAGCGAAGATAACTCGCAAATTATTTTTGCTTGTTGGGTTAATGGCGCATTTGCAATCCAAGCAATGGAATTTTTTGGTACACTTGCCGATTTTGAAAAAATGGTTGATGAAAACTATTCTGAAGAAAATGCGATAAAATACAAAAAAATGGCGAATGAATGTATCAAAGAGCTGAGTACAAAGCTTAATAAACCGTTACCGATAGTAAATTAAGATAAAATAAAAAACACTCTACCTTGATTAGTCCAATAAGATCGGCAAAATGACTACAATGCCGAATATTACTAAATAATGTGAACTGTCCTCATTTTAGTGGACAGTCATTTCAAATCACTCTTTAATTTAATTTTATTTTAAAATTTAACAGGTTATAAAAAAACACGGATATCAATATACTGTATTTCAATACTCTAATTTATACAAATTTTCAACATTGACATGATAATTATTATTATCTATGCTTGCCAAACGTAGCAAAAAATATGAGGACTAATTATGAAAGTATCAGCCAAAGAAATCGAAGCTATGTCAAATAAAGGTAGCAAAGAGAGATACATTTATTCTATAAAAAGAATTGTTGATAACGAAAAAGCTTGGGTTTTGGATTATGATGGTTTTGCCTTGAGTGGCATAAATGGTGACAATAGTGAAGTTCTTATATTATGGCCAGCTCGTGAATATGCTGCAAATTGTGCTATAGATGGTTGGGAAAATTACAAACCAAAAGCATTATCTCTTGATTATATAATGGATGATTTATTGCCTAAATTATCATCAAAAGGGACTCAAGTCGGTATTTTCTCAGTTCCGGGGCTATCTAATACTCCAGTTGTTGATGCTGAAAGTTTACTGCTTGATTTAGAACACGAATGTAGTAATTATATGTAATTTTATATTGATATCAGGATAAAAATAAAATTATCACAACCTTTATTATTTATGCGAGATATAATGGAAAAGTTTTTGGAGTTATTAAACAAAAAAGGCGTAAAATACTGTATTAACGATAATAAAATCATAGTTAATAATAATTTAAATTTAACAAAAAAAGGAATTTGTGTATTACCCGATAATTTATTGATTAACGGCGATTTGATTTTAGCTCATACAAAAATTAAAGCACTACCTAAAAATTTTTCTGTTAGTGGTGATTTAGATTTAACAGATTCATCAATTCAACTATTACCCGACAATTTATCTGTTGGTGGCAGTTTATATTTATCGTTTACACATATCAAAGAACTGCCTAACAATCTATCTATTGGTGGTGATTTATATCTAGGAAATACAGACATTCAATCATTACCAGAAAATTTATCAATTGGTGGCGATTTAGATCTTGTCTTTTCTGAGCTAAAAGAATTACCTGATAACCTATCGATTGGTGGTAATTTAAATCTAGAAAATACAGAAATTGAAATACTACCAAGAAATTTGTCGGTTGGTGGGGATTTATATTTAATCAATAGTCAGATCAACAAATTATCTGAAAACTTATTTGTTGGTGGCGATCTAGATTTAGCCTATACAAATATTCAATCATTACCTGAAGGCTTAACCGTCGGTGGTGATTTAGATTTAAGAAATACAAACATCAAACAACTACCCGAAAAATTTTCTGTCGGTGGGTATTTAAATTTAAGAAATACAAAAATCCAAATATTACCAGAACATTTATCTGTAGGAGGGTATTTAAGTCTAGCGAATACACAAATTCAAGCATTGCCTAAAAATTTGTTTGTTGGTGAGCATTTAAATATACAGTCAACCAAAATCACATCATTACCCGAAAACTTATCGGTTACTCGTGGCATATATTTGGATATAGATCAAATACAGAATATAGCTTATCGTAAAACTGATGAAGATAAGTCACAAACTATTTTTGCTTGTTGGGCTAATAGCGCATTTGCAATTCAAGCAATGGAATTTTTTGGTACACTTGCCGATTTTGAAAAAATGGTGGATGAAAACGATTCTGAAGAAAATGCGATAAAATACAAAAAAATGGCGAATGAATGTATTAAAGAGTTAACAACAAAGCTTAATAAACCGTCACTGATAGTAAATTAAGATAAGTTAAAAAAGCAATTCTTCTTAATTGACTCAATGCTATCGCCAGATAAAGTAATATTATACCAATCACGTTCTTCTATATGATTAGGTAACAAGCGCTTTAGATATTTACGATAATATTGTTGATTTAAAGCAATCTATTGTTTAAAACAAACTAAGCTGCTAAAAAATGAATATACAACATATAGAAACAGCTGATTGCAATATCTTGGCTACTAAAATATTTTCTCATGAAATTAAGATATATTTTGCATCAGTTTACCAATTAGAGACAAAACAACGCATAACTAATGTTTGTTTATCGATTTTTAATTGGTCATTTTTTGAAGCAAATGTTTTTATCGTTAATCATTTGAATAATCGCTTTGAACAGAAAACGTTATTCAAACATGAATTAGAGTTTTTTGAATATATTCAGAAAATATCGCTTGAAGAGAATAATTTTATATTACAAGGATACAGTAAAAAATCTGGCAACTGGCTAGAGTATCGTTTCATAGATAGTGATTTTTGCTTGACCATGTTTTAACAAAAATATAGCTGCGCATGTAATAACTATGCAACCGTTTTTGTGGTGCTATAAGCATTGATGAAAAAATAAATTAATTGTCTGACAAAAAGCTTAAGTGATCTATGGAATATAGGCTGTCATTTCTAGTATCATAACACGTTTATTTGGGTGTCAATGTAAAAGTACATAATCATGAAATCAAAAGATCAGCGCTTCCTATTCTTAATTGAAAATAAAACCGCTCCTTGGGGCGACTGGGGCGATATACTTTGGACAGGGTTAACACCTTGGGATGAAAATAAGCAGTCTATTGCTATCGAACGTACCGGACCTTTTACTCCAAAAGCTTATTTTTCAAGTAATAACTTTATTTTTACAAAAGAAATAAAGGAACTAATCGAAAATTCCTCATTAAAAGGCATTAAATTTTTGTATGAAATAGAAAAAAAGAAAATTATTAATCTTGATTGGACAAAATGGGATGTGAATAAAGATATAACTGATTATTTAGATGATCTATATGAACCAGTGGATTTAATTTTTGATGGCATTAATGATGTAAAATTAAATCAGGATATGCCAGATTATTACTTGTCTAGTATAGAAAGCCAAATTCATTTAAACAAAAATAAACTTATCGATATGCAAAACCCTTCGGAATATATTACTTTTGTTGGCAACGAACTTGATGATTCTGATTTTTTTATGGGAATTGAAATACTAGGCTGTTTTATTAGTGCAAGAGCCAAAAATTGGCTAGAAAAATATTGCCCTAACTGTTTTGACTACTATTTAATTAAACCTGACTAATAGTGGAAATATTCTAACTTAATTGCTTAATCTAAATAAAAGATAATCATATAATTTTTCTGCTAAAAAATTAGCATGCTCACTTTTTACGATTAAATTAAAAAAATAGTATTGGTTATACGAATCTTCAATTATAGGATCGGAAAGCATACAAAATTCGATGTAAGCTAAATATAATTTTTTTATATCATCAGAAATTTCTTCTAAAGAGATATGATAATTGCTTATATCATAAAAGATATTAGTGAATTTATGATTAATAATACTTAACTCTATAAAAGGAGCTTTATTTTTCTCACAAAATTCCCAATGAAGCGATTTTGTTTTATCATTTCTATAAATAAATTTCATTAAGGATCCCATCCTAGATTTTGTGAATTTGTTATTTAAAGGGTAAGGTTGATTCTGTCTCCGAATTCTAATAAACCGATTCATAGAAAATATTTCTTTATTTAAATCAGAAGAAGAATAGCTTATTACATTTACATACGCACTTGTATCATTTTATGCAATGTGGGTGATTTGATGTAAATACTTATATCTTGATAATTGCTACATCTATTCTTTTTGATGTTAGTATACAGCCAAATCAGAATGACAAAAACCTGTTACAAAATCCATTAATTCTAAAATAATATCTTCACTATTAGGATATGTTAAGTTTTGCAAGCACACATACATACAATTTTTGGACATGCCTTTGTTTTTAAAATAAACAAGTGATTTTCTAATGTCTAACAGGTCTTGTTTTTCAGATATTTTTTGTGTGATACAAGCTATAAATTCTTGTTGATAAAGCATGTTATTTTTCTTTTTTCTTCTTTTATACATTAATAATTACAGTTGCTGAACTATCTGAGAAAATATCGTTAATATATTTAATTAACAACGTGTTATCTAGTTCATTAAATTCAATAATAATTTTTTTAGCCTGTATTTGCTCGGTTTTATGTTTATTTATCTCTATGGTAAGTGTATTTTTTTTCAAAACGATACTTTTAACTGCTTTAGCTACTTCGATTTCGGTTAGATGAGTTTGAATACCTATTGATTCATCTACATCACCTTCATCTTCATCAAATCTAGATAATATTAAGTAATTGTTGGGAAATATTAGATCGTTGCTGATACCAATAATTAATACTTGATCTTCGGTATAACAGTTAATATTTGTTGCCAAGAATTTTATTTCATTATTTATCATATTATTAATATTCTGATTTTCTTAAATATCATTTTTCTTGGTAAGATTTATGTCAATTATAGTATTTATAAAATTTTGCTATTACTAATAAAGTGAGTTTAAACAAACCTAACAATTTAATATAACTTTATCTAATACCTTCTTGGTAATGATAGTGCTCAAGCATTTGTGCACTATTTTGTATACACCAATCATAACCACCAATATCTATCGGCATTTTAGTCAAAACGCCTGTTAATTTGTTAAGCTTTACCCAGTTATCTGCTTTTTCAAGGGACGAAAACACCGCAGATACCATTGAAATATTGTCTCTCTTAAAAACCCAAACCCAACTATATTCTTTCATACTATTTCACCTGTAATTCTTCTTTGTATTTTTCATGCTAATAATAAAAATGTTATAAACAATAATTTATGGGAACTGCTTGTATTGTTTATAATATTTTCTCAAATTACTGTAAACAATACGAGCAATTTCTATATTTTTTATTTGTACTGGAAGTTATTGTTTAGAGAGTTCAATTCAATAGAAGGATCATATTATTTTGTTAATGAATGATATCTTTGAGGTAATACGCTAATTTTTCCAGTCCCCAATAATACAAGACTAAATGCACTCAAAGCCATAAAAGCAGGATATTCCCAACCTCCACCTGTATTGCTAAATGATCAGCCATTTGTTGAATGAATAAAACTTATAACAATCATCTGAATAACAGTGAGTGAGCTGATTATACGAGTTAGAATTCCTAAAAGTAATAAAGCGCCACCAGCAATTTCAAAAGCAATTGTTAAATAACCAACAAATCCTGTAAATCCAATAGATTCAAAGTATTGAGCTGTACCAGAGGGGGTTAAAACAAGAAGTTTAGTTAACCCATGCGCCAAAAACATAATACCTAACGCTATACGTAATAAAAGTGATGCAATGTTGTTTAATCGATGTTTTAGTCGATGAGCTTAAAAATCATCCAAGATATGTTTGTTAAAAAATTGATCGTTTGGTATTTTAAATACTCTACAATATAAATATAATGTATACAAAACCGTACCCAATTAGGCTTGTGCTATTTAGGTAATAGAAGATGAATTTAATAAGGAATATAAAATGGGGTTATTTTCTCGCTTGTTTAGGCGTGGTGATAATGAAATCCAGCAATCAGATGACATCTTTGTGCCAAATTCTTCTATTGAAAATCCTTTATCTTTGATCGTTCTATTCAATGGCAAACTCTCTTTTAATCAACATAAATTATTAAAAACATTACGCAAAATTGATTCATCAATGAAAAATATTAGTTTGCAATCATCAATTGAGCAAATAGCTGATGGAGCTGATATACATGCAGTCTTTGGTAAGCACATTATTAAAATCGTTGGCTTTAATTCCCCTTGTTCTGCCGAAATTTTAGAACCTTGTATTGAAAGTAGTCAAAAAAGGCAAGATTTTAGACAACAAGTTTATCATCATCAAAGCCATATAATGTTGTACTATGTTGGCTTTGAAGAGGATTTAGTTGAACAATATGTTGCTCTAACACAGTTTGCTGTTGGATTTGAACATAGTGATATGTGCGCTCTTATTAATGCAAAAGCTCATCAAATTTTAGCAACTCATGTTGCCAGTGCACTGGCAACCGAACAAAAAGGCGTGTATTTGTTACGTAATTGTTTACCTTTATTTTTTATTGGATTTGAGGAATTTAATGTTGACCATTTTGATGGCATATGGATGCGTACTTATGGTGCCGATGCTTTTGGTTTTCCTGATTTTGCTATATTAGCTAATAGTTATGAAGATGGAGAAAAATATATGAACATGTTCAATAATTTATTGCTTTCTTTGCGGGATAGTGGGGCAATGATACGTGCAGGTCATACTACTGAAGATACTGAGGGCAAAAAAATGTTATTGCGTAATCCATTGGTACAAGAATCTTTTTTACAAAATGGTGGAATGGTATTGGTGATGGAATACTTTGTTGAGTAATCTTTAGTATAAATCAGATTTATTAATATAATGGTTAGTATCCTTATTGATAATAATAGATTTTAGAAAAACTTAATATTAAGGAATAGTAAATGAATATTTTTTCACGCCTATTTGGCAAAAAAACACAGCAACAACAAGCAAGCGGGAATCTGGTTGAAAATCCAGAGATTAAAGAACCGTTAGCATTAGGAGTCGTTTTTAAAGGACAATTTTGTTTTGATGAAAATAATTTATTAAATAAATTACGTAATATAGATTCTTCTATGAAAGATATCCAATGCCAACAGCCATTGGGGCAGTTAGATGATGGATGCTATATCTTAGTTGGTTGGGGAAAACACGTGATTAAGCTATTCGGTATCAATGCTCCATATCCTGCAGAGGTATTAGAAACTTGTATTGCACCTGCACATTATAATCAGGATATCAAAGCGCAAATTCGCAATAATGATAGCCATTTAATTTTATATTATGTTGGGTATGAGCAAGATGTACTTGAGCAATACCTTGCTTTAACCCGTTTAGCAGCTGGTTTGGAGGAGTTTAATGCTTTAGCTGTGATTAACGGAAATGGACATACTTCGCTACCGATAAATACTATTCGCAAATTGGTTACAGATAAAGATGGAATTGATAGTTTACGCTATTGCTTACCCTCGTTCTTTTGTGGATTTGTGAAATATGAGGTAGAGGGTGTTAAAGGGGTATGGATGCGTACTTATGGTGCGGATATTTTTGGCTTGCCTGATTTTGCTGTATTAGCCAATAGCCATGATGAGGGGGAATATTATTTTGAAATGTTTGGCAATATCCTACAGTATTTGCGTGATAGCGGTGCAACAATGAGGCCAGGCGATACCATGGAGGTGGGTGATGATAAAATGATGTCATTACGCGCTCCACAAGATGATGAATACTTTTTGAAAGATCAAGGTCATGTTTTGGTGGTTGAAATAAATAGCAATAATGCAACTGCATAAATACTTAACTTGCCAGCAAAATTAATCTAATAAAATAAACGTCTATTTTTAAATAGTGCGTTTATTTTTTTATATTCATTTTATCACTTAATTTATTGCTTAATTTACTTATTGATAGTGCTAACCCATTATCAAAAATTTATTTTTTCATTGTGAGTACAATATCGCCAGAATTCAGCCTTACCTTTTCGCCATTATATTGGTACTCAGACCACAGTGAAGGGTTATCCGATTCACAGTCATTAATGATTCGATATTCACTATAACCTGTATTACAGCCCAAGATAGGTATAATCTCACCAACAGTTCTGTCGATATCATGTTCAGACAAGTAGGTAATTAATTTTTTGACTAATTCTAGTTTGTGTTTTAACTCTGAATTATCTTTATATGATGATTCAATAAAATCAATAATATCTAACATTTATAACCTTTATAAAAATGTAAAACCAAAAAAATGATTTGGGTCAAAAAGTAAATTACCGCAGTCTTGACCATTGACGTAACTTATACTCATTGAGGAGAAGGGTATTGATGAGTATGTTATATCGGTGATAATTACAGCCTGCTCAGTTTTGAATAATTGTGAATAAATTGACATCAATGAAAAATGGTCATCATCATCTAAAGTAAACCATGCTTTAATTTCTGTTAATTCATTATATTGTATAATACCTGCTTCACTGAGATATAACTCAAAAATAACTTCATCAATAATAAAATATAATCTGTCATAAAATGGGTGAAAAATCGGTAGGGTAGCATAATCAATATAGCCAGCGATCATTACATCCTTTAGTTCACCAAGCATTAATCTATCAAAAAAACCCTGCATGATTAATCCTTTTTTTACTTTGTACAATTAACTTAAAAAATGATTTTAACGATTCTGTTGTAATCAGCATATCAAGCTACTTCGAGCATCATCCAAAAGGCATCTATTATTTGATAAATAAAACTCACCGATTTCTTGCACATCTTTATCGTCACTTTGTAAAGCTAAAATAGCCAATTTTTTTGATAACTTCTGGCTAAATGAATTGAATAAATACATCAATATACCAAATGTTTCATAATTCTGTTGCCCTAAAATAGGTATAATATAATTCCAAAGATGTTTTTCTAGCCACTGTGTATTGATACTTAAAATAATCTCTTGGCATAATTTTGTATTGCCATCTAAATATTGCATAATGTTGATAATTTCAGGTAATAAGCTTATTTTGATTGCTTCTGGAAATTGTTTGATCAAGTGTAATAACAAGGGATCAAACTTTTGGGTTAAATGTGTTTTAATTAATTCAACGGCTTTAGGCAGATTAGCTAATAAATAGAGTTTATTTAATAAATTATCCTGTAGATTAATGCAGTCGATTAAAAGTTGATTTATATCATTGAATGAGTGCATATTTTGGGTTACCTGTTTTATCTATAATGCTGCTTAAGGTTTTATTTGGCAAAACCATATCCAATTATCATGATGAAAATAAAATGCAATATTGTTATCAGGGCAGATAAGTAGGCTATCATCATGAATATTATCTAGACAATGGGTTGATATTTCCATCCCATTGGTATAGGCATCATAATAATATCCTGATTTAATGGTATAGTGTTTTATAATTTGAGTAAATTTTTCAAAAGCATTGTTATCAATTCTTATACAATGGTGATTCAAATGTTTATCAAGATATTTGATATTATTGGTAAATTTCTGCCACTTTCCATTAATGAGAAAGTGATATCGTTGTTTTTTATCTTTCTTTATAAAGTTGTTTATAAAAAAATTTAGATGATTCATAGTATATTGAATATCAAGTTATGATTTGACCTTTATATATTGCCATTTTATCTTAAAAAATACCTTTTAATTGCTTTTTTGATATTTTGATCTGTTTAGCGATGATTTCTACGTAGAATGAATCACTTTGAATAATGTAATGCCAATAGTCACCGCGATCATATTGTTGCCTATTAGGGAAATGAGTTTGTCGTTCATTGACTAATTGCTCAAGCCATGATGATTCAGGAACAACCCAATAACAAGAATTAACATCATCGCTATCACAATGACTGTAATAAGCACACTGTTTGTTTCGCTCAAAACGCATTGCCCAAACATTAGAAAACTGAAATATACCCGTAAATTTAGAATACTTGGCAGGTTTATACCATATTTTACAATAGGCGGTTAAAGCATCGCCTTTGGATTTTATGACAATGTCATCGTTGGGCGTTTGCCAAAAAGGAAGTTCAATGGGATAGGCATGATCTTTGGTTTGTGAGTGTTGATAGATAATACTATGATTGGTTAAGGTTGTTTGAATATGCTTTTCAACGTGGTAATTAGAAGATTTATCCTCTGTAATCATGAATGTAAGAATATAAGATGGATTAAGGACGATGTCAAAAGTACGATCAATTTTGTCATGAATTATTATAGTAAAATCATCTAACTTAGCTTTAGCAATACCACTATCATTTTTATAAGTAAATGTACAGTTAAAGGCTTTCGTAAGTTTGGCTAATAGTTGTTCAAATGAGCAATTCTCATCAATTAACAACCTTAACCATTTTGGGGGAGTGTTCATCTGTTCCTGCTTAGTACTATTACTTTGCGATTAATTTAAGCCTAAACTGGTAAAAATATTTGCCAGTTTATCAATAATATTTATCAATTTTAATCTTTCTGAGAAGGAATTGTTAGACTAATCTCATTTTTTATTATTTAAATAGTATTATTAAACAATTATTTCAAATCGAAGATAATTTTGAAAGTGGTTGGTGGTTTTGCTATTTACTGATTTGTTGAAGCTTTTATGCATATTTTTACATGGGATTAGGGTTTCTGTTAAATTTAAATTGCCATATAACAAATATGCGTAGATATTAATAATATAATGTTTCGATCAGAATAAAGTTTAACGAATTTCACTTCTCTTAAAAAAATAACAGCGCGATACATTAGTTGCGCTGTTATTGCTTATATTATTGTTAGTGTCGTTGAATTGATTTAAATCTTTCTGTCGTTTGTTTTAGTGCAATTTCTGTTGGTAAACGTTCCATTGAACTTGCTCCATAAAATCCATTACATTCAGGGCAATTTTTTAAAATATATTCAGCATCTTCAGGGGTAGCAATAGGACCACCATGACATAAAATAATAATGTCTGGGCGAATTGCTTTAGCCGCTTTTGCCCATTGATTGATTAGTGGCACACAGTCAGCTAGTTTTAATGCTGTTTCTGCACCAATACTCCCTCCCGTCGTTAGTCCCATATGAGGTACTAAAATATCTGCACCCGCTTTAGCCATATCGATCGCATTTTGTTCACTAAATACATAAGGTGTTGTAAGTAGATCTTTTTCATGTGCTTTGCGGATCATTTCGACTTCTAAAGCGTATCCCATTCCTGTTTCTTCTAGGTTTGCTCTGAAGTTGCCATCAATGAGTCCAACAGTTGGAAAGTTTTGCACGCCAGCAAATCCCGCTTCTTTTAATTTATCTAAAAATTGGTCAAATTGACAAAATGGATCTGTGCCATTTACACCCGCTAGTACTGGCGTATTTTTAACTACTGGTAATACTTCTTTAGCCATATCCATTACAATTTCGTTAGCATTGCCATAAGCAAGTAATCCTGCTAATGAACCTCTACCTGCCATACGGTAACGCCCTGAATTATAGATAACAATAAGATCGATACCACCAGCTTCTTCACATTTTGCTGATAATCCTGTACCAGCTCCACCACCAATAATTGGTTGACCTTTAGCTATCATGTCGTGGAATTTTTTTAACAATTGAGTGCGTTGACTACCCATAATATTCTCCAAATATTTATTTCATTATTTTTGTAAATTCATTGATGATAAGATCACAAAACTGCGGTGAGTTTATATGATAAGGGGTTTTTATTAACTTTCTTTTTTGAGTTTGGATAAAGGTTTTTTCAAATTCATCAATAAATGCTTGATTTGCTTTTGGTGACCAAAAAGCACCACCTTCAATATCTAAAGCAGAAAAACCACCTTCAGGAATAATAAAAGTGACATAACCTTGGCATTGATTAAGTTTATTTGCTATCCAATTAGCCATTTTTTGATTTTCTTCTGGCGTTGTTCGCATTAATGTCACTTGTGGATTATGTGGATAAAATAGGCGATCTTGATATTTTTGAGGAATAGTATCAGGGCTTGCAAAATTTACCATATCAAGTGCACCACACGATCCAATATAAGGTACTTGGCTTCTTGCAATGGCACCAAAACGATCTTCATCGCAGGCTAAAACACCGCCAAATAAATAATCACATACTTCCGTTGTTGTAATATCAAGCACACCGTGCAATAAATGGCTATCAGCTAGTTTTTCCATTGCTTTGCCACCACTGCCTGTTGCATGAAAAACCAAACAATCATATTGCCCGTTTAATTTAGTTGATACAGATTGAACACATTTAGTTGTGACACCAAACATAGTTAAACCAATTGCAGGCTTATCTTCAATCGTATCTTGGGTTTTAAATAGAATTGAGCCAGCAATAAAATTAGCTGCATTGGTTAAAACTTTCCTAGATATGACATTAATTCCAGCAATATCAGTAACCGAATACATCATTGCAATATCACTTGCACCGATATAACCAGAAATATCACCAGATGCCATTGTTGATACCATTAGTTTAGGAATTCCTACAGCTAATGATTGCATGGCTGGAGTAATTAATGCAGTTCCTCCCGAACCACCTAAACCTAGTATGGCTTCTACATCGTTTTGAGTCATCAGAAACAATTTGAAAGCTTCAGCCATTGCAACAATTGCTTTACCTCTATCGCCACAAAAAACAGCCTGTTTACCGTCTGGATGGTAACTAGCGACGGTTTCTGCTGTGATAGTTGCTAAATGATTAAATTGATGAGATTGTGTAGAAACATCAATAATTTTGCAGTTGAGATTTTTTAAATCAAGAATATTTTTAATATAAACGATTTCTTGCCCTTTGGTGTCTAATGTAGTAACCAAATAAATTGTACTAGTTGATGCCATTTATTACTCCTAAATGAGTTAATTAGGTAAATATTTGTAACAAAAGGGTGATTAATTGTCATACATTATATATCAAAAATGAGATTTAAGTCTCATTTTTTTAGGAAATGATAAATTTTAACTAATTTATTAAAATGCAGTATCATATTTAAAATTACGATAAATTAAATATATTCTTAATGACTCAGAAAACTTTAGTATCGCACCCAACATATGTTG
This sequence comes from Gilliamella sp. ESL0232, assembly GCF_013346885.1. Taxonomy (NCBI): domain Bacteria; kingdom Pseudomonadati; phylum Pseudomonadota; class Gammaproteobacteria; order Orbales; family Orbaceae; genus Gilliamella; species Gilliamella sp. ESL0232. Next base: position 328,198 of record NZ_JAAEDW010000001.1, read on the forward strand.
GCGTAAAAAAACGGACTTATGAGCGTTTAATTAATATTGCATTAGAAGCATTAGAACAAGGCTGTGAGCTTACCATAACTGAACTTGCTGATAAATCGGGTATATCCAGAGCAACAGCATACCGCTATTTTCCAACACAAAGTGCTCTAATTACAGCTGTGGTAGAAAGTTCATTAGAACCTATTTTTAGTTGGCAATCAAAAAAACAAAATGCAGAAGAACGTATTAATGATTTTTTAGCTTTTGCTTTTCCTCAAATGCTAAAGCATGAAGGGGCGCTACGTGCAGCATTAAGGGTTTCATTACAACAGTGGGCAACAGAACGGTCATCATTATCACCACAAACCGAAAAATTGGTACGAGGTAATCGTAAAGAAACTCTTACAACAATATTATCCCCACTCAAAGCTGAACTACCAAATGAGCTTTATGATAAAGTAGTTTATGCTATTTCAATTATTTACGGTTCTGAAATATTTATGGTACTCAAGGATATCTGGGGACTTGATGATCAAAATGTAATATCACTATCGCAATGGATAGCTAAAGCCATCATTCATCAAGCCAAACAAGAAGCATCGAAAATTTGATTGGAGCTCAAAAAGTCTATTCTTTAATTTTACTTATTCTTGTATATTAAAAAAATCAATAAGTTTACAGAAAATGGGATAACATAAAATAATGATTCATCCTTATCTAAATATTTGAAGTAGGAAAACCCTAATGAAAAAACTTGTTTTTATCTTTATTTTTTGTCTTTGTGGTTGTGCAAATAAGCAAACGCAAATTTTGCCTAGTAATGACACAATTATAAAATTAAAAGTTGAAAAAAGTGTAGGGATTATTGCTGAATCAAAGGAATACTCATATCAATTTACTAGTCCCGAAGCCATACTAGAACTTAAAAGCTACCATGATTTTTTAGCTGAAAATAAAGATGATATTGAAAGTGTATCAATTACATTTTATCAAGAAAATTTAAGTGATGAAATTGTTGCTCAATATAGTAATTTTATTCCTGAGGTAAAAGCCTTAAACAATAAAAAATTATTAGCGAAATATAAATCAAAATCGATTTTGAGAGATGGTTATTATCAAGTTCTATTTAAAACCAAAGGAAACTTCTATAAGCAATCCAATACATTATCTGATCAATATTTATTACCAGAATCAATTACTGTATTTGTTAAATCAAATCATAAAAAAGAATCAGATATTGACATCCAGGGCGATATGATTGGTTTGATTATATTTCCAATTTTTATTCCTATGGCGATGGTTGGTTGCTTAATTGGTCCTTGCTAAAAAGTCTGTAGAAAAACATCGGCAAGTTTACTCTCCATGGTTGAAATGATCCTTTAAAAATATCATTAGGCGTTTTCCACAAAATCGATTTATGGGATTACCTGTATTATAAATATTAATAAATCCCTTAACTTGTCGGCATTAATCATAGACACCAATTGCTTCTGCTTTGGCTATTAACTCATCTTTGCAATTGTAACTATTCCCTTAAATAGTACAGTCAAAAAGTAGAAAATCCCCTTTTACTTTTTGAATGTTTTGAATTTTGATAGCCAATAATTGCCTTTATTATATACACAACCAATTAAAACATTTCCTTCGGTTTTGATTGTTAATTCGCGACTATAACAATATTGTTTTTCAAAAGACCAATTTATATCAGCAATATCAAGATATTTCATAATAAGTTCAAAACTTGTTTCAGAATATATGATTATATTATTCAATAAAGTAACTGGATGACGAGCTAAATCAAATCCTATTGAATATATCTTGGAATTAACAACCATTATTTCCAGTGAATCGTAAAAATAAGAAAAACCTTCACTTTTTTTAAATTTATCAAAATAATATTTTTTACCCAAATCTTTTTTTTGAAAAATAGAATATATTTCTTTCTCTGGTAACTCTACTTTTAATCCCAAATATATCCCAGTCCTAAGAAAATCAGTTAAATCCATTTATTTTCTCCAGTATTTTTAAAAATTTAACCAATTCAATTAATTAGATTCTCACCAAAATATTAGACAGAGCCCACCTTGATGATGTATATAATTATAATAGATTTCAATATATTCAAATAGTGCTTTGTTAGTCAGCTTCCTGTTTTTATAGTAACAATCATGAATAATATGGGGGTGAGTATATGAAAAAGTTTTCAACAACCGCATTATCAAAGCAGCTTCATCTTCGACTCATACTTTGCCTTAGTCCATATTGTAACAATCACTGTTTGAAACCGGCACTGTAATATTGGTTTTCTAAGTCACTGTGACTGGGCTCATTTTTAGGAAGATGTATTAAATATGGCATTTATTGAATATAAAACACGAAAATAAACAATATCATTATCTACGTTAGTTTTGTACTAAAAATAGGATATTTATAATCATTAAAATGTTAGTTGAAAGTTATGTTAAAACTGAGAATAAGAGAGGTAGATAAAATAGTTAAGAACATAGAGCTGAATATAGGGGAAATTGTACTCCCTTCACCATGCGGAGTGAAGGAGTATTTTACTAATTTGACAATATTCTTGGGTTAGGTCCGTATTGGTTTTCTCCTGAAGTTGGTTTTATTATTAAAGATGCACCTATTATAGCTCCTGGACAGAGAAGATAAACAAAACACCACAGACCGCTTGTACCTATATCATGTAATCGTCTAACATTGTAAGACAATATTGTAAGAAAAGTAACGATAAAAATTAACATTACACAGATTCCTAATATAGTACTTGGTAATATTTTGTCCATACTGAATAGCAGTACAAAAGAGAGCCATACTAATATACATTGAATAAGAATAAAAAATCCAAACTCACTACGAGTTGAACGTCCTTTATAACGAAACATTTTTCTATAGCCATCAAGCCATGAATTAATTGCTTTACTTAACACTTAATACTCCTTATTTATTAAAATATTTGTAAATATATAATAAATTAAACGTTATCTTAAATATTTTATATTGATAATGTAATAGAAATAGCTAGAATAATTTAATAAAATTGATTTTCATCAATTAAATGCCTGCCACTATTATTTTTTGGTTTTGGTAATATTGTTATTTATAATTAGTTTGTATTACTTATAGGTATTATCAATTTATTTTTCAATAAGGTATATGTGTTTCATTAATTGGAACAAAATCACTTAATCCTATTCTCCATCGTTGTTCAACATATTCTAATAACTCATCGAAATTAGAAAAAACATATTGTTCAAATGAAGTTATAGATTGATTGAATGCACTATTATTATCCGTTAATGTGGGGTCTGCATAATATGTACGCAGCTTATATAAAAAAAACACTTCTTTCTCATCTATTATTGGTCTTATAAGTTGATCTATATAAAGTGAATACAAGGAAAATTCCCATTCGTCATCTTCTTCCTCAGGTTTCTCATATTCAATAGAATAAATCTCAATAAAACGAGTTTTATTTTCTTCCAATCTTTCAAAGAATTGACCTTTCATTTCATAGGGAAATGGATGGTAAGGATTATTGTATTTTCTCTTATTCATAATTAATAAAATATCCTAATAATTTCACCGCCATAGGATCGCTATAGGTATAAATCTGCAAATGCGTGCCATTAGAATTCTGAGCTCCAATTTTCGCATTCCAACTAAAATCATCCTAATGATACGTTCCTTTGTACCTGTTTTATTTTGTACAGTTACAAGAGCCTTTTTGCATTTAGTTCACTGCATATTTTACTTCTAATTATCTATGATTTATTACAATTCCCCAACAATAGACCAAAACCTAATTAAAATTCATTAGGTGCACACAGATTCAAGCCACCTAATAATCTAATCAGGTTTGCCAGAATAAAGCGTTCTATTTCCAGATCATTGTATCTGAAATTATTGTAATGTAAGCCAGTTTATTTGTCTAAATATTGTCCCTAATATCTGAGGTGTTGCTCTATGGATTCCTGTCCAATTTCCTTAATGTGCTTACTTCAAAGCTGATAGCTACATTCTGACAGTATTTCTCTATTTGCATCGGTCAGTTTTTCTGGACAGTTGTTTTAGTTGGAATAAGAGTAGTAATGTAAATTACTAAATTATGATGTAACTTTTTGATATTTTATAATTTTTAAATTAATGATTGTATTCTTGGTTTCCAGCCATTATTCCATTTGCTTTCAATTTCAGAAGAATAGTTTTTTATAGTATAATAATCATCCTTATCATGGTGAGAAATGAAACATTGGTCTACACATTGACAAATCCAAATTAAAAGGTTTTTTATATCAATATCATTTTTAACTAGATATAGATATTCTTCTGCATTTTTTATTGTAATTTCAATTAGATTGGCATGAAAAAAACCTATCTCAAATAATAAATAGCAAAAAGTATCTTTAATTGAATCATCTTTATTTTGTAACATTTTATTTTTTATATGTAAGTTCATTTCAACAATTCGGGTTCTTTCTTTTTGCTACTGTGGATTTTTTTATTATTCATTAAGTGTACCATCAAAATTGAATATATCTTAGATTTTTCTAAAGATAAAATGTCCCATAATTATCCTTGTAAATCAATTACTATCAGTCGCGCTATTGTGGTATTAAGTCGTTGTACTTACTATTATCCAACTAAATTATTGGATGATTCAATGATTATTTTGATATTAAGTGATATAGCTGAAAAACATTTACGCTGGTGGGCCGAAATTTTTTATTGTATCGGAAAGCTCGCTATAAATAGAGTTGCAAACGTGTTTATTGGGTGTATTGTGAGTTAAAACTTAATTTTCAAATAAAGCGTAAAAAGCGTACTCTACCTCGAACACTAGAAAAGTAATCGTTATCCAACAAACAAGGTGAATGTTGGTCAATGAATTTGGATGATAGAAGTCGAAGCTAACGTTGTTTTAGTACGTAATTATTGATGACTTTAAAAGAGAAGTATTAGATATTGATATTACGGTGAGCTTATCAGCTGGTAGTGTTATTTACTATCTAGATAAACTGGTCAAATATCATGGTTATCCGAGCATACAAATCAAATTGACAATAAATATTTGATAATATTGTCTTTTGTTACTTTTTTAAGAACTACAGCATATTCATCTTTAAAATATCCTATATCAGCTATTTCATCTTCCATATCTTGAATAAACCGTATCGGATCATAAAAATTGAACGTGCGTGTATTTCCATTTACTGTAATTTCAAAATTCAATATAACACCTTTAGATTCGCATTCAAATTGATACAAATCGTCATACCAATCAGGAAATATAATACTCATTAATCTAGTACCTTTTTTTGATAGAGAAACCTGATAATCTTTTACATACATTGGATACGATGGAATGATATTGTAAATATCCCAAACTTAGTATACAATTCACGTAGAAAATTAAGCTGCTTGTTTTAGTTTTTTATACTCAATCGGTGTCATGTTATTTAATGTCTCATGCGGTCTTTCGGTGTTATAAATCGTTCAATATAGCCATTTTGATAAGGGCTACCGGGTTTGATGTAATCTATAATTATACCATGTTTTTGCCCAATTAGTAAACGTGTTTCCGGTGAATTCTGGCCCATTATCGACCCGTATTTTTAATGGATACCCATGATATTCAGCCAGTTTATCTAAGTAGCGGGTAATCCTTCCTGCTGGTAAGCTTACTGCAATATCAATCCCTAACGCCTCACGATTAAAGTCATCGATGACATTGAATGTTCTAAAGCGACGTTGATTACGACTACTGTCACACATAAAATCCATTATTAAATCCCCTTTTCTTTTATCATAGAGAATTTTCTACTTTTTTGTTGTACTATTTTAGGGGATAGTTACACAACTTGTTTGATTTCTATTTCAGATATATCTGTAGAATTAGAAATATTAACAAACAGCTTGGCAAATGATAAATAAAAATTTAATAAAATCAATAATCTACCTGATGGTTTTTATATCACCTAAAAAGACTTGTTTATTGAGCAATTTTTAAAAAACTACACTTGCTTTTTTCTTAAATCAGCGTTTAGATATAACAGTGATAAGCATTGGGTTTATCACTAATTTATTAGGAGGACTTATAATGGTACAAAAATTTGCTCCATACGGTAGTGATGTTTCGTCTGGCACTTATAAGTGCGCTGACTGTGGCTATATTTATTCTAACCAAAGTAAGAAATCGTTACCTCCTTGCCCTGATTATAATAAAAAACCGCACAGCAAAAATGGTTGGTATATTATGTCTGGACAGGGTGATTCAGTTAAAGATCCTCATCCACATAAAAAGTAATTTTATTCAGTTAATACTATTAAAAGGTAGCCAATATGGTTACCTTTTTTGATTGTATCGATTTAAAATGATATTTTTTAGTTGTCAGCAATTAATTGTGACGTATGTATAACGATATGACTATTAAGTATAAATATCAATTTTTTCATATGGTTATTTTATAAACCGCTTATTTTGTTGTGAATTTATTTGATTTGTTTTTCATTTAGATGTTTTTTATAATAAAATCAATATGACTGTTAAATCTAAAAGTAAGGAATATTGAAGTGAAAAAGCTAATGAAATTGGTAGTGTTACTTTCTGCTCTTTTTACAATTTCGAATGCGTATAGTGCTGAATTACCACCATCAGCAAACATAACTAAAGCTTTTGCCGATAGTGCAAAAAGGTCGATATTAGGTGAAGGTGGCGAATTTCCGGTTAAAGTGGATGCGGGTTATGAAATAACTAACATTTTTGGTAATCTTAATAATATTGTTTTTGAATATAATATGCCGACCGATAGCCAAAGTGTATCAATAGTAGACATTACAGAAAATATCAGGCTTGGGCTTAATGCTCAATTTTGTAATAAGCAAGACGTGATTGAAGTATTACGTGCTTATGATATTCGGTTTTTATTTCGTTTTCAATTCAATGATGATCGTAATGTGCCAGCAACGTTATCAATAGATGAAATTTGTAAAGAACAAAAATAAATAGGTTAAATTTATAGCTATTGTTGACACTTTATTTTGATATTATTATGTATAACAATGATTTTATAAGGCTTAATTAGCATGTTATATATTAAATAAACTGTTTATATTATTGTATTAGATTGGGTGAATTGAAAAAGAAAAATAACAATAAGCTTTAAGAATAAATTAATTGAATATGCTCATACTTTGAACAACATTCAAATTGACTATCCTTTTGAAAATTATCCTAACTATCAGGTTATTAGACATAAAACTAATGCTAAATGGTTGGGGTTAATTATGTCAGTGGAAAAGAATAAGTTAGGTCTAAATTCAAAAGATATGGTGGAAATAATTAATGTTAAATCTGATCCTGAATTAATTTCTATAATAAAAAATACTTCAGGTATATTACCCGCATATCATATGAATAAAAATCACTGGATCACAATAATGCTTGACGGTTCTGTGCCGTTTGAACAAATCGTAAGTTTATTAAACCATAGCTATGATTTAATTATTTAAAATATACGATATATTTTAAAAATACAAAATGGTATAGTTGCTTACACAACAGGTTAATTCAGAAACAAAAGCTTTGTATTATCTTTTATATAAACTATCTAATTAATGCTTTGAACGGTATAAATACTCTAGACTTTCAAAAGATAATTGGTTATTTAGTTTAGAATATATCTTTTAGATTTTTTTACCCACATTACTAAAAATAAAGTTCTACCTAAGCTAAATAAAATATAAGAAAGCCATAATCCATTATTTCCCCATATTGGTACACAGACATATTGTGATATCAGCCATAAAATTAAGGCAAGAATCATAGAATCACGAATAGAAGAAGTGTAACTGATCCCAGAAAAAACGCCATAATAGATAAGACCACCAGCAACCACAATAGGAAAGATAGTAAGCCAATATTGATATTGCAAACAGATTGTGATGATTTCGGTTTGATTGGTTAATAATTTAATAATTGTTGTATTAAATCCAAACCATAAAGCAATTAATATTAGAGGACAAATAATACAAGCTTGCAGTGACCAATGTAAGGTTTGATTATATAACTTAATATCTTTAGTACCTTTCGCCTTACCGCTAAATACGCTTGAGGCATTGGCAAACCCGTCAAACAAATAAGCCATTAAATAGTGAATTTGAAACAAAACGGCATTAGCAGCTAACACTTCGGTGCTAAAACTCGAACCAATCGAGATAAAATGGTTGGTAACGATTAATAAACAAATGGTACGAATCATCAAATTGGTATTAACTAAAATCACTCCTTTTAATGATTGCCAAGATAGTATCGATTTTAAATCAGTTTGTTGATTGGATTTCGGTAAATTACGATAAATAAACCAAATGCCTAACAAAGTACAAATTATTTGGGCAATTAGTGTTGCAAAGGCAACTCCCTGCACATTCCAATGAAAGCCCCAAACAAAAATTACTGCCATAATAATATTAAGCAGATTAATTAATACTTGTAGAAATAGCACAGCCTTTACTTTAGACATTCCCATTAACCAACCAACTAAAACGTAGTTGATAAGAACAAACGGTGCTCCCCAAATTAAGACAGAGAAATAAATATCCGCGTAATGCTTTACTTCTTCATTAGGTTTGATAATGTGCATTGAGGAAGAAAATATCATCTGTTGAAAAATGATAAAAATAATTCCTAAAAATATAGCTATAAATAAAGGGCGAATTAAAGATGCTCGCAACAGTAACGGGTCATCTAATGCTTGTGCTGCAAAACCAGTGGTACTAACTCGTAAAAAGCCAAAAAGCCAATAAATAGTATTAAAAATAACAGCGCCAACAGCAATGCCTGCAATAAAGGCTGGATTGGGTAAATGTCCAACCAATGCGGTATCGACCACGCCCAGTAATGGAGTTGTAATAGTTGAAATAATAAACGGAATAACTAACGCTAAGTAATCTTTAAAACGATATTGTTTATTAACGATAGATTGAGTTGCCATAATTTAAAAACCTAAAATAGATTTAAGAAGTTGTTTAGAGTAAACATTATTAACCTGATTTAAATTGGCTATTTTATCAACTTGTTCGACAATCTGTCCTTGATAAAAGAAGATCACCCGATCGCAAAGATAAGTGATAGTCGCTAAATCATGTGTAATAAAAATGGTTGTTAAATTTAACTGTTTTTGCAGATCAACTAATAACGATAAAACTTGAGTTTGAACAGTAATATCAAGTGAACTTACTGCCTCGTCAAATAAAACAAATTTAGGTGAACAGGCAATTGCTCGTGCAATACAGATACGTTGTAATTGTCCACCACTCATTTCGTGGGGAAATCGATGATAAAATGATTCATTTAATCCTACTTGTTCTAATAGTTCAATTACTCGCTTTTTAAGTAGGCTTGCAGTAAGTTTGTCATAAATATAAATGGGTTCGGCAATAATTTCAGCAGCGGTAAAATAAGGGTTAACTGAAGTGTTGTAGTCTTGAAACACAGCGCTTATTTCTCGTCGCATTGGAGACTTTCGCCATGCACGTTGTCCTATATCTTGCCCATTAAAATAAATTTTGCCACTATCAGGTTTTTCAAGCCCCAAAATTAGTTTTCCAAGTGTACTTTTACCGCTTCCGCTTTCTCCTACAATACCTAAACATTCGCCTTGGTATAAAGACAAAGAAACATCTTTAATAATTGGCGTTTTTTTGCGATTAAATAAACCTTGATTAGGTTGTAAGAAAGATTTTTTGAGATTATTAATTTGTAATAACGGCGTCATTTAGATAGTCTCCAATCTATTTGGGTGGATAACGTCGTTAAATTTGGCTAATAACTGTTTACGAGTATCAATTAAGTAACGTGTATAATCATTTTTAGAATGATAAAAAATATGATCGCAACTACCTTGTTCTATAATCTGGCCTTGATTCATTACAATAATATGATCAGCGATATGGTGAATAACACTTAAATCATGCGAGATAAATATCATTGCTGTTTTCGATTTTTGTTTGATATTTTTTAATAATTGCAGAATATGAAGTTGACTAATAGAATCCAACGCTGTGGTTGGTTCATCGGCAATAATTAATTCAGGTTCAAGCATTAATGCTATTCCGATCATGATTCGTTGTAACATGCCACCACTTAACTGATGCGGGTATTTCTTAAAGATTTGTTTTGGATCATTAAGACCAATGTCAGCAATCATAGTTAATGTTTTTTCAATAGCTTGTTTTTTACTAATTGTCAGATGTGCCAATAACGTTTCAACCACTTGATTGCCAATACAATAAAGCGGATCAAAAGCATTCATTGGATGCTGTAGTATAGCCGAAATAGCATTGCCACGAATATGGCGTAATGTTTCATGGTTTTGTTTTAATAAATCACCATTTGATTGTAATGTTATTTTAGACTGTTTAGGGTTAAATAAAACTTTGCCTTGAACCGAAAAGTAGGGCTCTAATAAACCGATAATAGCTTTGCTAGTTAAACTTTTACCGCAGCCACTTTCGCCCACAATACCTAAACATTGATGATGCTCAAGGCAAAAGGAGATATCATTAAGCAGTGTTTTGCCATTATCCAGTGTTACAGTAAGATTCTTAACCTCAAGTAATTTATTATTCATGCTGTTTTTTCCTTAGGATCAAGAATGTCACGTAAACAATCACCAAGCATATTAAATGCAGCAACCACAATTAATATTGCAATTCCGGGGTAGAGCATTTGCATAGGATGCTGCATCATAACGTTTTTTGCTTCACTTAGCATTAGTCCCCATTCTGGAGTTGGTGCTTGTATGCCAAGCCCTATGAAAGATAAAGCTGAAATATTTAAAATTACCCAACCAGTATCTAGTGTGGCTAACACAACTAACTCTGACATTACATTTGGTAATAAGTGACGGCGAATAATAAATGAATGTGGTGCGCCAATTGCTCGGGAAAATAAAATATAGTTTTTACGGCTATATTTGATAACCGAGCTGCGAATCATACGACTATACCAAGCCCATTTGACCATAATATTGGCAATGATAACGTTCTCAATACCCACACCAAGTACGCCTACAATAGCAAGAATCATTACTTGGCTAGGAAAAGAGAGCATAATATCGCATAAACGCATAATACACTCATCAAGTTTACCTCGTTTATAACCTGAAATTAGGCCAATTATTGCACCAATAACAATGGTAATAATCATGGTTAATAATGATAAAAATAACGTGGAGCGAATGCCATAAAGTAGTCTTGAAAAAATATCACGTCCAAGATGATCACAACCTAACCAATGTTGAGCAGACATTGGGGCGTATTTACGAATAATACGTACTTTATTGGGATCAAATGGTGCAATATAAGGGGCTAAAATACCTAATATAATGATAGTTGCAATGATAATTAAACAACATAATGCAGTTTTATTTTTACAAACCTGCTTAAGTACATTCATGACAAACCACCATTATCACGTAAACGAGGATCTAGTAAATGATGAATAACATCGACAATAAAATTACATACCACAAATAATATTGCCATAATTAAAATATAAGCTTGGATAACGGGGTAGTCTCGATTCATAATAGCTGCAATACATAACCGTCCAAGTCCTGGCCAGGAAAATATATATTCAACCACAAATGAGCCAGCAATTAATTGCGGAATTGTCATCCCTAATGCGGTAATAGTGGTATGTAACGAATTGATTAATACATGCTTAAGAATAATTGTTCGTTCTTTTAGTCCTCGGCTACGTGCATAAAAAACGGAGTAGTTACGCATGTTTTCTAGCATGTTATTACGAATAAAACGAATATAGGTTGAAATATAAACGAATGATAGCGTTAAAGTTGGTAGGATTAGATTTTGCCATGTGCCATATCCATTAGTTGGAAGTAAATCTAAATAATTAGCAAAAAACCAGATAAATAAAAGCCCAAGCCAGTAGCTCGGCATAGCCGTGCCTAAAAAAATTATAATACGTAAAATATGATCAAAAACTGAATTAACAAAAATGGCACATAAAATGCCTAAGATCAGACTAATAATCAACGTAAAAATAAATGAAGATAATGCTAAAAGCAGTGTTGGTTGTAAGCTTCGAATGATCTCATCTAATACTAGCCTATCTCGATGTACAAAAGAACGACCAAAATCAAGTTGAAAAACGTTATATAACCAACTGATGTAACGGTTCCAAAATGGTTCATTTAAACCTAACTCTAGGCGCATACTTTCAATAGCATCAGGCGTGGGCATAATTTCATTTAAACGTAATGCTACTTCAGCAGGATCAGAAGGGGCTAAATTAATAAGTAGAAAAGCGATAAACGAGATACCGATAATAATCGGTATCATCATAATTAAACGTTTAAAAAAGTAATTTAACATTATTACTAACTAACAAAATAAATTAAAAATGCATTTTCTCAAAGGGAATGTCAAACTGCGAAGGAGCAAATTCAATACCTTTTAGTGATTTTATGGCGATAGCTCGGTTGCGTTCATAAGTTAACGGAATATAGACCGCTTGGTTATGCAATGTTTCAAGCACATAACGGTAAAGATCTTGACGTTCTTTTTCATCAGTTGAAATTAATGCTTTACTAATGCTTGCATCAATTTGAGCTTTCTCTTTCAATCCTTGTTGTGCCATATAATCACCATATACTGGTAATTTCATGCCAGACATAAAAGATTGTGGGTCATAAGGCATTCCCCAAGAAATATCAAATACCATATCAAAATCACCAGCTTTTTGGCGATCACGATAACCTTGTTCTTCTTCTCCATGAATGTTAAGTTTTAAACCAACCTGTTCAAACTCATCTTGCATATATTGTGCGATAGTTTTTTGAGATGCAGTATTGCTATCATAATAAAGAGTTATTTCAAATGATTTGCCATCTTTTTGACGGTAATTCTGACCTTTTTGTTTTAGCCAACCTGCTTTATCAAGTAGTTCTTCGGCTAATTTAATATTATATTCGTAAGGTTTTAACCCAATATTTGCATAAGGAATATTAGTAGCCATTAATGTATCAGCTGGCGCTTCGCTACCATTGAAGATACCTTCCGAAATATCTTTTTTATTTATGATATGTTCGATTGCTCGGCGCACATTAGCATCGCTTAAAGCGGGTCGAGTGGTATTCATCAATACGATACGGCTTGATACAGGTTTTGACATTAATGTTTGAAATTTATCAATTTCTGAAAACCGTTCAAATGAATCGGCATCCACCATATTTTTACCATAAATTAAATCAATTTCACCTTTTTCAAGTGCCATTAAACGGCTTTGGTTGTCTGCTATAACTTTCATGGTAACAGTTTTCAGTTTTGGTTGCTCACCCCAATAGTTAGGATTTGCGTTAAAAACAGCATACTGATCTTTTTTATGATCACCTAAAATATAAGGGCCTGTACCAATATAAGATTTAACGCCATTTTTTGTTTCACCATCGATCATTGAATTCGGTGAAATAAAGCGCATGGGTCTGGTTACTGCAATTTCAATCAAAAACGGGTAGTAAGGCTCTGACAGATTAACTTGAAGAGTATAATCATCTACCGCTTTGACTTCAGTAATTAAACGTACCATTTCAAGCCATGTATGGCGCACTTTATTTGACAGGACTGCATCCCAGTTTAATTTTGCACTGTGAGCATCGAATTTAACACCATCACTAAAGGTAACATCTTTTCTCAGTTTAAACGTATAGGTTTTTCCTTGGTTTGTAATAGCCCAGCTTTCGGCAAGCCAAGGAGAAAATGTGCCATCTTGATTATAATGAACAAGCGACTCATAGAGCATATTTTGAGCCCACATTTCACCTCCATAAAGGTGTGGATTCAAATCGCGTATATCTCGGAAGTTTGCAAAAGTGATATCATCTTTTGCAAAACAATTAAAGCTAAAAAGCGATAAAATTGAGACAATTAATAACTTTTTAATGTGGCTAAAGTTTAAAAGCATGTTTAATCCAGTAAATTATTATTAAAGAGTCAAATATTAACATAATTGCAAATGATAATAAATATCATTTATCTATCTTAATAGGTAAACACAATTCAAATCAATACTCTTTTTTATAACATATTTATATATTAAAGGTGCTCCAATAATTTTAAGTAAAGATTTGTGTAATATTTTAAAATTTGGATTAGTATACATAATAGTCGATAAGTAAATTTACAAAATAATCAAACAAATATTATTGAATTGCTTTATAATACATATGAATAATTTATTTTTTATTTATTTAGGATACATTTCATGTCATTTGGCTCTCTTGGTTTAGATACTGAGATTTTAAAAGCAATTCAAGAACAAAACTATACCGATCCAACTCCCATTCAACAACAAGCTATACCTGTAATCTTATCTGGTAAAGACCTTATGGCGAGTGCACAAACAGGAACAGGTAAAACGGCAGGCTTTGGTTTACCAATATTACAAAAACTTATTGAACAGCAAGCAAAAGAAGCTAATAATCCAAAACCTAAAAAAGGCAAACGTCCTTTATATGCCTTGATTTTAGCCCCAACGCGCGAACTGGCTGCGCAAATAGGTGAAAATATTCGTGATTATAGTCGTTATTTGTCCATTCGTTCATTAGTAGTTTTTGGTGGGGTGAGTATTAATCCGCAAATGATGAAATTGCGCAGTGGTGTGGATATTTTAATTGCAACACCAGGGCGATTGCTTGATTTACAGCAAAAAAATGCGGTGGATCTGTCAACGATTAAAATACTGGTGTTGGACGAAGCTGATCGCATGTTAGATATGGGATTTATACATGATATTCGTCGTGTGATTGCCAAGCTACCTAAAAAACGGCAAAATTTAATGTTTTCGGCAACTTTTTCGGATGAAATAAAAGTTTTGGCTCAATCTATTTTGCAGTCACCTGAATCTGTTGCTGTAGCAAAAACCAATAGTGCTTCAGATCAAATTACTCAATATGTTCATCGAGTTGATAAACGTCGTAAGCGTGAGCTACTGTCTTATTTAATCGGTAAAAATCAGTGGCAACAAGTGTTAATTTTTACACGAACCAAATATGGTGCAAATCATTTAGCGGAACAATTAACGAAAGATGGCATTAAATCAGCAGCTATTCATGGGAATAAAAGCCAAGGAGCTCGTACAAAAGCATTAGCTGATTTTAAAAGCGGACAAATTAGGGCATTGGTTGCCACAGATATTGCCGCTCGAGGTCTTGATATAGAGTTATTACCTTACGTTGTTAATTATGAGCTCCCTCAAGTTGCTGAGGATTATGTTCATCGTATTGGTCGAACAGGTCGAGCGCAGAATCAAGGGCAAGCTCTCTCGCTTGTGTGCATTGATGAATTGCCACAATTAAAAGCAATTGAAAAATTAATTAAAAAAAAGATTCCAGAATTAACAACCAAAGGGTTTGAAGTTGATCCAAAAATTAAAGCTGAACCTGTAAAAAAATCGCCACCAAGGCGTGCGCCAGCAAAAAAAAGAAGTTCATCTTCAAATCGATCGTCGCAATCCAATCAAAATGGTGTGAAAACCTCCAATAAACATAATCACACTAAAAATAAGCAAACTTATATTTAATAAGAAGGAAATTATTATGGTAAATCGCAGCAGACGTTTACGAAAAAAATTACACATTGAAGAGTTTAAAGAATTAGGTTTTACCGTTAGTTGGTCGTTTGAAGAAGGTACAACTGAAGAAACTTTAGATAATATTGTCGATCAGTTTATTCTTGAGGCTGTTCAACCCAATGGTTTAGCTTATGAGGGGAGTGGTTATTTAAATTGGAAAGGGATTATTTGCACCCAAAAACTAGGCAATTGTACCGAAGAACATCGTGACATTGTCACAAAATGGCTAAACGAACACGGTCTAAAAAGTGTTAAAACTAGCCCACTTATCGATATTTGGTGGGATGAATTAGAATTCTAATCTATTGGTGATCTCTAAATAGAAAATAGTCACTGGTGTGGCTATTCAAGTACAATATAGTATTTCGGTAAGGAGTACTTATATAATGAACGAAGGTACTATTTTTAAACTTGATAAAAAGTATACGCCTTTTTTATTCAAAGCGATAGAAGCAGCAAAGAAAAGCGAATTTGTGACCAAATGTAAATACGATATCGATCATTTTTATATATCTTTTAATAATTATATAAGAATAAATAATGGATTTAGCTGTTATACAATAAGTTTTTATTCGAAAGAGATAACGCAAGATAATTGGATGGACATTGGGGCAGGCGGAATAGTTATAGATGATATAAATGTTGATATAGATATTGATTCTGGCGATGTTATTTCCATTTATGCAAGCCGTTAACATAAATAAGAATTTATAAAAATTATTGGTATATAAAAATAATTACATTAGCGGTTATATTATAGCTACTAAAATTTTTTAAATTATTTAATAGTAAATCGCTTTATATATTGGTACAGCTATTTTTTTCAATGATAGATTATCAACGGATGATATTACAACTTTAATATGCATTGCTTTTTTATAATTTTCTTTCTAACTGTAAGTAAAAGATATCCAAGCTAATATTTACAAATCTTAACAAAAAGGTCAGCATTTTATATTTAAATGATGTTATTTTTTATTTACAATATAGGCTTGTTTTAGTGAGTTACTATATTTCTTTTTTATCTAAAACAAAAATGATTTTATAAAAATTAATCGATACACTATATAAAAATATTATATTAAACAATTACTTGAAATATTGAATAGGTTATGGTAGAATGAAAGAAGCAACACAACACAACACAACACAACACAACACAACACAACACAACACAACACAACACAACACAACACAACACAACACAACACAACACAACACAACACAACACAACACAACACAACATTAATTTATTCTTTGTGTAAAAAAATATTATCAAGTAAATTCCTCAAAAATTCATTCTTTGTTTATAAAAATTGCCATAAATACATTATTTATTATCTTAGATTGATAAAAATACGAAAAATTCAGATGATAAATTTCATCTTTTTTATCTTTATGACATTATTGACCATTACTAATAGTTATGCTGCTTTATCTGCAAAGACAATAAAAACAATTGAAGGTTCAGCCCCTTATATCAAATTAAATGGCTCTGCTATTAATGAACTGGCTGATTTATTGAGTTTTCAAAAACCTGATAGTTCCTCTAATTATGTAGTAATTTATCCATCGATAAATAAAGTAATTTATGCGCATAATGGGGACAAATTTAATCAATTTATTACAAAAGTTGTTGCTGATGGACAACCAAAACGTTTATCAAATATTGTGGGAGTAAGTTATGGTGATGATGATGGTGATTTCGCTCATTCAACTATGGGAATAACAGGTACATTAACTGCTACTTGGCGTTATCGACAGTCAGATGGTACGATAAGAACGTTATCTGCTGATGAATTAAAAAACAAATTAGATTCATGCCAAAGCCCATATCAATTGACGATTAGCGCTAATGGTGTTAAAGCGCAATCTCAATATGGTATACCATTTGAACATGCTTATGGTAGTCTTAGTAAAACGTATACAATAAAAGTTGATGATTTCAAAGTTTGCTATATAAAGCCTGCTAGTTTACAAATTTATGATGCTTCTGGCGTTAACAAAAACACTTGTACCAATACAACAAATTGCAAATTTATTGGTGGTTATAATCCTAGAGTTTTCTTCCCTAATGAGGGTTTTTCGGCTTTGGCTCCTACTAAATTCCCCACAACGGCTTTTGATAAAGCAAAATTTACTTTAAGAATGAGTAATGAACAAAGTGATTATATTTATACATCAAGTAATCCAAATTTAGTCTCAATAAGTAATGTAGCGGGAAGTGAAGGTGTTGTTACCTTTAATTCATCCGTTCATCCCAATTTACCTTTTAATGTAATTTTAACAGCAAAGACAAAACCCAATACAATAAGGCCTTCAAAAACGTTTATTTATTCTTTTACCATTAAAAAATGGATACGAGCACTTCCTCCAACACAATATAAAACAGAGGAGTATTTAAATACTGGAAATGGTATTTTCCCTGCAGCTAATGCTTGTGCTGGACGTGATTTAGGGATGATTAGTGCAGAAGAAGCGGCAAGTTATTTTTATTCACCAATGGAACTCAGCAATGCTCCAAGTGCAGCAACAGCTGTAAGCGGGAATGGAACTGGATCATTTCCTGAATGGTATCATAATCGAGAAGCCCGATTATCTCGAGATATAGATGGGACGTTTTATGGTGAATGGGGGAATTTATATAAAGGTTATCCTAAGAATGGTTTTGATTTATCTCAAGGATGCACTTGGAGTAGTCAGGCGTATACAAATGAACTTATATTTGGCATTGATATCCAAAATGGTTATGTTGGTTATAATTTGCTTAAATATGATGGATGCACTCCTGTTTGTCGAAAATAGCATCGATAAAAAGCTACTTTAGCATTGTATAAAAACAATAAAAATTATTAACATACAGAAAATAGCCACATTCGTATTTGTGGCTATTTTTAGTATGGTTAATTATTCAATCCCTTGGCTACGCAAGTAATCTTCATAATTACCTGTATAGTCAATCACTTTTTCAGGTGTGATTTCAATAATTCGTGTTGCCAACGAACTAACAAATTCACGATCGTGTGAAACAAAAAATAGCGTGCCTTGATAAAGCTCTAATGCCATATTGAGTGATTCGATAGATTCCATATCTAAATGGTTGGTTGGCTCGTCCATAACAATAATATTTGGGCGTTGCATCATCAATTTACCAAATAACATACGTCCTTTTTCACCACCTGATAGTACTTTGACTTGCTTTTTAATATCATCTTGTGAAAATAACAATCGGCCTAAAATACTACGTACGGCTTGCTCGTCATCGGTTGGCTGCTTCCATTGACTCATCCAGTCAAATACAGTTAAGTCGCCTTCAAATTCGTATTCGTGATCTTGTGCATAATAACCAATATTGGCATTTTCAGACCATTTTATATCGCCTTGTTCGGGAGTAAGCTCGCCCATTAGTGTTTTTATTAATGTCGTTTTACCAATACCGTTAGTCCCTAAAATAGCGACTTTTTCGCCCACTTCGACCATTAGGTTTAAGTTTTTAAATAGTGGACCATTATCAAAACCTTTGGTCAGGTTTTCAACAACAAGCGCATTACGGAATAGTTTTTTATCTTGTTCAAAACGAATAAATGGATTTTGACGACTAGAGGCCTTGACTTCTTCAAGTTTAATTTTTTCAATTTGTTTTGCGCGCGAAGTTGCTTGTTTTGATTTAGACGCATTGGCACTAAATCGACTAACAAAAGATTGTAGCTCACTGATTTGTGCTTTCTTTTTGGCATTGTCAGCTAATAAACGCTCTCTCGCTTGCGTTGATGCTGTCATATAATCATCATAGTTACCAGGGTAGATGCGAAGCTCACCATAATCCATGTCTGCCATATGGGTACAGACCATATTTAAAAAATGGCGGTCATGCGAAATAATAATCATGGTGCTTTCGCGTTGATTTAAGGTGTCTTCAAGCCAACGGATAGTATCGATATCCAAGTTATTGGTCGGTTCGTCAAGCAATAAAATATCGGGATTTGAGAATAAGGCTTGGGCTAATAATACTCGTAATTTCCAGCCTGGTGCGATTTCGCTCATTAATCCATAATGTTGCTCAATTGGAATACCAACACCTAATAATAATTCACCCGCACGAGCTTCAGCGCTATAACCATCCATTTCGGCGTATTGGGTTTCTAAATCAGCAACTTTAAAGCCGTCTTCTTCGCTCATTTCGGGAAGTGAATAAATGCGATCACGTTCTTGCTTAATCTGCCATAATTCGGTATGCCCCATAATTACGGTATCAAGCACGGTAAACTCTTCAAAAGCAAATTGGTCTTGGCGTAACTTACCTAATCGTTCATGAGGATCTAAAGCAACATTGCCAGAGGTTGGCACTAAATCACCACCAATAATTTTCATAAAAGTTGATTTACCACTGCCATTGGCGCCAATTAAACCATAACGATTGCCATTACCAAATTTAACTGAGATATTTTCAAATAATGGCTTACTGCCAAATTGCATTGTGATGTTATTTGTACTTAACACTAGAATTTACTCTCTTTAACATGCGTTTCACTCATATAAGTAATAATTAGCCTTTGAGTGAAGTCGCGGAAATATGAATTGGCGCATATTATGCCATAATTAATCATTTTTGAGGATCTTTGTTTTAGATAACGGCATTTAAGGAGGATATATTTAATATATTGTAAGGCATATGGAAAATCAGTGATATTTACTCTTTATGATTAAAATAATTCCCTAAATTCTACAAGATGTTAACCGTTTATCAAATTGCTTTAAACAACGTGAATCATTTCTAAAATTTATTTTTATTTTTGTTTCCAGGTTAATAGCGGAAAAATATCATCACTTGATATTACCATAATAACTCATTGATTTCCCTTAAAACCTTTTGAGTGAAAAATTCATTTAAATCAACATTCTATCTGAGAGATTTTTATTGTAACATGCACTAATCTTTTAAACATCTGAAGTGATTGATTTGTCGTTGAAAACTATCGACAAATCAATCCCAACAAAATTTAAATTTTATACTTAATTACTTTTTATACTGAAACACATAGTTACCTGAAACTTTTTGACAACATTCTCAGGGTTTTCATCGCAGACAAAAGCGCCCTAATGAATCAATAATTATCTTTTTACACTCCTTAACAAATACCCTAATTTCAAATTTGAAAAAACCGTTTAACCTATTTATACTTTATATTGAGTATATAAAATTAAAATAAATATATATTGAAACAAAGGAATTAGAAGCATGTTAACATGTTGTTTAATAGCTAGCTATCACTTGAGTTTATTTTTTGGATTGAAAACAAGACGTAATTTATTGATGGTAAGCATTACCAATTCGCTAATGCCTTTTCATTTAGGATTAAATTCGAATTTTAATTTACTTATAAAATCTTCAAGGTTTTTATTATCTCATTTTTCCATCACACTATTATTTATTGTTATAAGTCTATTATTAACTGCCAATATCAATATAGCAAATGCGTTAAGTGCGACAACCAGTAATGTAATCAATGGTAGTGCACCATATCTAACCTTTGATGGTGGATTAACTAAGGCAGAAAATACCGAAGCATTACTTGCAATAACTTTAGCAGATGAAATGGAGATAAAAGCAAATGAAGATGTATCAAGCTTCATAAAGCCGATAGAGCTACCACAAAGTATAAAAAAGTTTAGTGATATAAAAACAGTGGTGCCACTCCCAACATCAGGGAATAGCTATTATCCAAGTTTTGATTTAAATAATTTAATTGGTACTCCATACAATTATTGGGGCGATGATGATGGCGATGGTGATATAAGTGCCACTGGAAGTATAACTGTAAAGTGGCAAGATAATATGGGTAACGATATAACAGCAAACGTAAAAGCAAACCCAACCGAATTATTAAGTACTTCATGTGCTGCAAATTATCAATTAACGATAAAAGCAACCTCAGGCGAATTATCAACACGGTATGGTTCACCTAAAAAAAGTACTTTTAATGCAATAGAGCACACTTATTATATTAAACCACATAAAAATAATATAACCCCTTGTTCTGTATTATATGCACAACCCAATTTGGCCCATGATGACACTGCTTATGGCGACTATTATAATGAAAATTCAAATGGTGAGACATGGGTTGCTTGGAAGGGGTACAAAGTATCGAGTGCATCAAATAATGGAAATTACGAAAATGACTCAAGCATAAAAGAAAATAACTTTCCAAGTACAGGATCGCATGGATTGTATTTTTATTTGTTATTTGAAGGTATAACGCCAGCCGAAGTATTAGCAGCCAATGGTAATCTAGTTAGTGCAGAAGAGGGGGGAAATGTCAGTTTAATATTAAGCACCGAAAATACGCCAAGATGGAGGCATGAGTATTATGGACCTAAACCATATGGGTATAGCGAGCCAGGTTTGAAGATAACGTTAAAAGGGCCGCGTTATAACTCAAATGATAAAAGTTTTAACCCTGTAACTTTTAAACTGTATGCTGATAGCAGTAAGAACAAATTATTATATGAATTCAGGCTAATGCGTTGGTATATAGCACAGCCTAATGTTGTGTATAATGGAACAGGAAATGGCACAGATGCTCAAACAGCTGTAAGGAATTATTGTCACAGTTTAGGAAGCGGTTATCGAATACCTGATATGAATGATTATACGAACACTAATAGGAGAGGTTGGTCAGGTGGGATACCTGGACGGAATAAATGGGCTGCTCTTCGTCAATTGAGTTACCAAACTGGAGGAAGATGGATAGGGGGAATATTGAATGAATGGGGATGTATAGTCAATGACTGGAATGCTGCAGGCTCTGGTGGTGCATCCAAATGCAATGGTTATACTGGAACCGATTGGGATAGCTATATGTATTGGAGTGCAGATGTGTCATTAAGTGGTGATTATAAAGGTAAAGGAATGTGGGTAATATCGAATGTTGGTGCACCTCGTGTTTTCGGGGATTTTTCCTATTCAACTTATCGCGCTGTCTGTGTTACACCATAAAAAGACATTAATGGCAAATCCTTTGCACAGGATAGTTGCTGGTGAAATCTGTTTATCTCTAGGATTTACTAGCATTGTTTACAGTAATTTGAAAAATTGCTGTAATGGATATACATAAAAAACAAAACTAACGCCTTATTACAGACAAGAGATATGGCGCTTATATCATAAACGGTCACTGATTTGGCTAAAAGCTTTATGGTCATTCGCCCAACCATTTAACGTATTAAAGAAAGCCCGATTGAAGCTTTTGCCTTTTTGACAAGTAAGTAGGAGACAAAGTCAAAATTGAAATTGACTCACAAACTCAAGCCATTGTTGATATGGTTGAACGAGTATTAGCCGCAAGAGAATGATAATATTAATCGAATTTGTGTCATATTTAAGCTAATTTGTGCTGATTATAGATTGAAAATTCCTTATGATGGCTTTTATTTAATAGTTAAAAGAGGTTAACATGCGTATTTTGTACAAAGCGAAAGCCATTATTTATAGTACATTATTATTGAGTACAAGTTGCAGTAATGCGGCACAATTACAATTAACTAGCACTGATCTTGTCGATAGCGGGTTTACTGCTCGGTTTATATCCAATCAATTTGGTTGTCAAGGCGAAAATATATCTCCGCAAATTTCATGGCAAAATCTACCCAAAGCGACAAAAAGTTTAGTATTAACTATGTATGATCCTGATGCACCAACGGGTTCTGGTTGGTGGCATTGGGTGATTGTTAATATTCCTGTACAAACGCCGTTTATTAAACAATCAGCAGGAAATAATCCCAATTTATTACCTAAAGGAAGTAGGTTAGTACGTAATGATTTTGGCGTGATAAATTACGGTGGTCCATGTCCTCCGCTAAATTCGACTCATCGATATCAATTTACACTTTATGCACTAGACATTGATCACATTGAGGTTGATGAACAAACCACACCAGCTCTAATTGGTTTTATTGCTAATTCGCATCAAATAGCGAAGGCAGATATGATTTACTCCTACTCACGTTGATATTGGTTAATAGGCTATTAGGATTATGGATTTTGCTTCAATTGGTCGAGTGACTTATATAACACAACGTTGTAATCAAACCCTAAAGCAGATTCAAAGCAATGATCCAATGATTGTCTATGTCATAAATGGCGAAAAACAGATTGAATGTGAGGGCGAATATTTTAAGGTAAAAACAGGTCAATTAGTCCTGATTCCAGCAGGTAATTTAATGAATATAAATAATTTTTATATTGATGATAAGGATTATCAAGCCATCTGTTATTCTTGGCATGCACAGTTAATAGACCAATTTGCTTTATCTCATCTTTATCAGAATAGTCAAATTCTTAAAAAAATTAAAGTTGAAACAATATTACCTGAAACTTTTATTACTCGATTGGTACAGATTAAAACAGAATTATTGACCCATAACCAATGCAATTCTAATCTTGTTAAACATTTATTTATTGAATTATTAATTAGATTATCTGCATTTGGTGTGTATTTTCCCCTGAATAATAACCCAAAAATTAGCCAAAAAATTCGCGAAATTATTAACCAGCAGCCAGACAAAAAGTGGCAGGCAGCAGAAATTGCTAAACAATTTGCTATGAGCGAATCAACTTTACGACGACATCTTGCTTTAGAAGGATATAATTTATCCAAAATTATCTTAGATATAAGAATGAATTTTGGTTTAATGCTGTTACAAACTACCCAAAAAACGATCCTACAAATTGCCCAAGAAGTGGGATATGAATCAGGCTCTCGTTTTGCTTTTTACTTTAAACAACGTTTTGGTTTTTCACCAAAGAGGCTACGTTAGTCAATTTTTTATCACTAACATTTAATTTTATTTATTAAATTTTTTTATGCATGTCCATTACCATGGTTTCTCAGACTATTGTATATAGCGTTAGCAATTCCTAAAGATTGTCAATTATTTTATCATAGTAATCAATTTTTATGATATAAAGTTTACAAGTGTTAAGCCAATTGATACGATGCGTCTCTATTATTTTCTTTATATCCATCAATTATGCTTTATCTTATTTTTGTAACAATTATTTGGTCGTTTTCGTTTAGTTTTATTGGTGTTTATATCAGTGGACAGGTTGATACTTGGTTTGCTGTGGTTATGCGTGTTGTGTTAGCATTTATTACCTTTTTGCCTTTTTTACACTTTAGAAATATTAAGCTTAAAACCCTATTTCTTTTAATGGGGGTTGGGGCTTGTCAATTAGGGGTTATGTACTTTTTTTATTATAATTCCTTCCAATATATTTCAGTACCTGAAGTGCTGTTGTTTACCATTTTTACACCAATTTATGTCACGGTTATTTATGATTTACTGCAACGTCATCCATTACGATTGAGTTACCTTTTTACGGCAATAATAGCTGTTATTGGTGCCGCTATTATTCGTTATGATCATATTAGTACAAACTTTATTATTGGTTTTTTATTAATTCAAGGGGCTAATATTGTTTTTGCCTTAGGTCAAGTAGGGTATAAAAGGATTATGGAGGTTTATCCAATGCCCCAACATCAAGCTTTTGCTTGGGTTTATTTTGGATCAGTGATTGTTGCCAGCTTTGGCTGGCTGCTGTTTGGTGATGCATCAAAATTACCAACAACTAATTTGCAATGGGGAATTATTATTTGGCTTGGAATAGTGGCTTCTGGTGTGTGTTACTTTTTATGGAATTTTGGCGCGACAAAAGTTGATTCGGGTACTTTGGCTATTATGAATAATGTGGTTATCCCAACAGGGATTTTAGTGAATGTGGTTATTTGGCATCAATCATTAGACTGGTTACGCTTTATATTAGGTAGTGTAGTTATTGTGTTGGCACTATTGCTACACTACAAAATTAAAAATCGATCATTGAGTTAAGCACAATAAGCAGTTAAGGTAAATGTGTCATAATCGATAAAATTAGCGGTGTTGTAATAGAAGACAGCGTCGTTGATATTAGTAAGCTTGAAGCAATAGGTCCTTGTAACACTTCAAACTGTCTTGCCATCATATAACAATTTATTGCAATTGAAACCGAACTAAGTAATACCACTACCTGTAATTCCAAAGTTGGTAAACCTAATAGTTTACCCATAATGTAAGTAACAATTGGCAATGCAGCTAATTTTAAAATACAGATAGAGGTCGTAATAAGTAATTTGTCGCGAATTTTATATTCAGCCAGTCCCATACCTAGCACAATTAATGAGAGTGGTGCAGTCATATCGCTGACCATTTTTGTTGACTGATTGATAAATTTGGGCATAGGTAATCCAATATAATTTACGACAATCCCAGTGAAAATACCTATAATAATAGGATTTTTTGATACGTTTTTTAATGCTTTGATAAAGCTCCGTCCAGAAAATTTACCCATTTGAACAAATTCAATTGATACGGTAGCAAGTGTCCATAAAATCAGAGCGTTAAATATAACAATAATGGCTACAATGGGGATTGCTTTCTCGCCAAGTAGCATTTTGATGATGGGAATGCCAACAAAGACGGTATTAGTATAAATACCACCCATAGCAAAAAGTGTACTTTCTGAACCTGTTAATTTAAATAATTTTGATGCAACCAAACAACCAAACGCAAAGACGATAAATGATCCACCAAAAAAGACAAATAACACTTTTATATCGATTTGCGACTGTTCAGAAAAATGACTCATAATCTGAAACAGCATTATGGGGAATGCAATATAAAAAGTAAATTTAGTTAAGCTATCGGTTACTGTTTTTTGCCAACGACCAATTTTAACAGCTAAATATCCTAATAAAATTAAGATAAATAAAGGCAAAGTAGATAAAAACTGTGCCCATAATGTAGTAAGAAATTCCATCATTATTATTTTATTGATGATTGCGTATAAAGTACCATTCTAAGTCAGTTGATCGTTTCGAATCAAATTGATAGCCTTCTAGATTAAAACTTTTAATATCGTCACTCTTTTCAATGCAATTTTTTATAATGTATCGGCTCATTAGTCCGCGTGCTTTTTTTGCATAAAAACTGATAACTTTATAGGTATCTTTGCTTTGATCTAAAAAAATAGGCTGAATTATAGTTGCATTTAATTGTTTTGGTTTGATCGCTTTGAAATATTCGTTTGAGGCTAAATTGATTAATGTGCGATGTGATGTTTTGGCTAGTTCACTATTAAGGTGTTGAGTTAATTTATCGCCCCAAAATTGATAAAGGTTACTGTTATCGCCATTTTTTAAGCGGATCCCCATTTCTAAACGATAAGGTTGAATTAGGTCAAGTGGTCTTAAAATACCGTAAAGGCCTGATAATATTCTTAAATGGGATTGTGCAAACTTTAGATTTTTATCAGTAAAATCTTCAACATGTAATCCTTCATAAACATCACCTTTAAAAGCAAGTATAGCTTGTCTTGCATTTTCAAGATTAAAATCACTATGCCAATCTTTAAATCGCTCATAATTAAGTTCGGCTAATTTTTTGCTAATAGACATTAAGTTAGCTAAATTCTCAACACTTAGTTTTTTGCAATCTTGAATAAGTTTTTTAGTTAAGTCAATAAATTGAGGAAGTGTGTAATTTGGGGTTAATAATGGAGATTGGTAATCCAAAGTTTTCGCCGGAGAAATAATTGTTATCATACGTATTTAGCCTATTGTGTTTTGCAGTAAATAGGTTTATTTTACCTCTAATTCAACTCAAAGGAGTAGCAAAATGAACATCGATAAAAAAGAAATACATGATATTAAATCTTGGGCTTCTGTTCGTGAAACCTCGATTGAAATTGCTGAGGCTATTTTTGAGCTAGCTAACCATGATGAAAAACTTGCCGAACAAATTTGGTCAGAAGGTAGTGATGAAGTGTTGAAAATTGCGTTTTCTAAAACCAAAGCGGATAAGTTGTTCTGGGGTGAACAGACTATTGAACGTAAAAATGTTTAAATCTTTATGAATTTGACTTTTTTAGGGACAAGTGCTGGTTCCCCAACATTACAACGTAATGTGAGCAGTATTTTATTGGATCTTAGGCAAGAGCGGGGTAAGTTCTGGCTTTTTGATTGTGGTGAGGCAACTCAGATGCAAATGCAAAAAGCCAAGTTTAGTCTTGCTAAACTTGAGATCATTTTTTTAACACATCTACATGGCGATCATCTGTTTGGACTACCAGGTGTTTTAACTTCCCGTTCCTTGATGCAGAATCAATCTCCTTTAACATTGATCGCTCCGAAAGGAATTAAAATCCTTATCGAAACTGTTATTGAAATTAGTTATTCTTGGTTAACCTATCCTCTTAACATCATTGAGCTTGAAGAAAATTGTATCGTTTTTGAAGATAATCAGTTTCAAGTAGAAGCAAAATTATTACAACATCGTGTGCCGTGTTTTGGTTATCGTATTATCGAAAAAGATCTACCAGCTCAGCTTAATATCGATAAATTAAAGCAAGATAATATTCAGGCTGGTCCTTTTTATAACGATCTTAAAAATGGTAAAACAATTACACTTGATGATGGGCGAATAATTAATGGCACAGATTACTTAGGTCAAATTAAAAAAGGCCGAAAGTTAGCAATTTTAGGTGATACTATTCCTTGCCAAACCTCAATTGATCTTGCTAATGATGTTGATTTGCTTGTTCATGAAGCAACCCAAGAACATGCTTTAGTTGATAAGGCTATTGAACGTGGTCATTCCACCACTATACATGCGGCAACGATTGCCAAACAAGCTAATGCCAAAAGACTTATAATGACTCATATAAGCCCAAGATATAATTTGAATAACAATAAAAAGTTAGTTAATGAAGCAAAAAGTGTTTTTGCAAATACTGAAATCGCTACCGATTTTGCAACTTTTTCCATTTAGTTAGATTTATTTTATAAGATTTCGCCGATGTTATTTTATCGGCGAATAAAAAACAGATTAAAGACAAAAATCCTTAATTAGTTGTTCTATTGCTATTTTAGTTGGTTTTAAAAAGTCCATTGAAATAAACTCATCGGGCTGGTGTGCTTGTTCAATTGAACCAGGTCCTAATACAATCGTTGGTGAAATTTGGTTTAGGTAGGGGGCTTCTGTGCTGTAGTTGACTGTCTGCGCACTATGACCGACTAATTTTTCAATGTGTTGTAATGCTGGATGATCTTTTTTACACTCATAGCCCGGAATTGGGGCAACTTCGTATTCTATAGCAATTCGATTTGGATATTTATCCATAACGGGTTGCAGTGCTTCACAAAGCGCATGATAAAGTGAATCAACATCGTTATCGGGCAATACACGAATATCAATCACTAGCTCACAACAACCGCAAATACGGTTGGCCGCATCCCCCCCGTGAATAACACCTAAATTTAGAGTAGGGTAAGGAACGCTAAACCCGTCATTATGATATTGTTCTTTAAATTTTTGTTTTAGTACTAACAAGCGTTCAATGACTAAATTCATCACTTCGATAGCGTTAATACCTTTATCGGGATCGCTAGAATGCCCTGATTTACCAATGACTTTAATGGAATTAGAGATAAATCCTTTATGTGCTCTGATGGGGATTAACGATGTTGGTTCGCCAATAATAGTACAGTCGGGTTGTAATTTAGTATTCTTCGCAAAAAATGCGGCACCAGCCATTGAAGTTTCTTCATCGGCGGTGGCAAGGATATAAATGGGTTTAGTTAACTTTTTAAGATCAATATCACGCAGCGCATCTAAAATAAAGGCAAAAAAGCCTTTCATATCAGCGGTGCCAAGTCCATATAACTTATTATTTTCTTCCGTTAATTTAAAGGGATCTTTACTCCATTGCCCATCATCAAACGGAACAGTGTCACTGTGTCCACTTAGCAATAAACCACCTTGGGTTTTATTTTCGGTATTTGAATAAGTAGCTAACATATTATATTTATGACGAGTATTAGGAACAGGTTGGATATCAATAGCAAAACCTAAATCTTCAAACCAACAGGCTAACTTGTCGATGAGTGCTTTGTTAGAATAATCTAATTTCTTGTTAGTAACGTTACTAATTGTTGGTATTGAAATTAGTTCGTTATATATTGTTAAAAAAGACGGTAGGGCCATAAAAATTACCTTTAAATGTTAAACGAAAATATATTATTTTATAATGCTATAAGCATAGCATTTACCTTTTCATTTGCCTATCAATAACCTTATTGTTTCATTTTCTGTTTTATATTAAGCATAAAATTAATTTAATCGTTTGAATATTAAAAGCAAGGTTTAGAATATGTTTTTTATTATTATCGTTATCTTTGATAAAAACGGGCTATAAGCCCGTTTCAGTGATTGATTAACTGTAAAAACAACTATTGTTGTGGGATGATTCTTATCTTTTGCCCACCTTTTGATACCGCTTGAATATCACGATCATACATTGCTTCACCAAATGCAGGTGGAATGCTATAGATTCCTACATTAGTTGCTTTTATTTGATAGGTGAATTCTTGTATTTTATTATTATAAGTTGAACCATAAATAATAACACGATCTTCACGTACATCTGTATATTCAGGATACCAAGTGTGTTTTCCTGTTTTTATACTAATTGGAGAAACCCAGCCATAATTTTCATCATAATCATCTTCTTCATAGTCATCATATTCTTCATTATCTTGAATATATTCGTCATAATCTTTTTCCTGAGAATTTATTGGTTGTTGTACTACTTCAAAACCACCTGGTAGTAAATCAACAATGGCAATATTAGTTGCACCTTCATCTGCTAGTGCTCGGATTCTAACTGTTACGTTAATTTTATCGCCAAGTTTGACTTGTTCAACAGGTTTGCCATCAAGATCAGTAAATTCACGATATACTTCAAGCCCCCTTTTAATTGGCTCTTTAGGTGGAGTTTTGTCATATCCTTGTTCAGAAATCATATACCAAGCAGGAAAGTTTGATTTATTAGTTATATTTAATTGTGCATCTTGATCATTAAACTTGCCTTTAGCTAAAATTCCACTTAAATTTGCAATAATTCTTTGTTTTTCTGCATCCTTTGATATTGCATTAATTTCAAGAGTATCTTTAGATAAATTTGATTGTTCAATGCTCTGCGAATAACTACTTAAAGCCAATATTGTCATTGCTGCTGATTGAGTAGTATATTTTTGTTTATTTAGCATGATAACCATATTTTCTAATGCTTGTGCAGGAATATCTTTTGCTTTTTCAGGAAAATGTTTGCTAATTAAATAGATTTTTCCTGCATTAACGACCAGTGGATCATAATAGTTGTTTAGCCACCAAGCACGATCATATGCAGCTTCTAATTGTTGCCAAACAGGTTTGATTAATTTATTTGCTTCTTTATCCATCTTTAACATTTTATATGATGAAGCTAAATACATTGCTGTTATATCTTTTTTCCATGAATCATCTTTTCGATTAAGATTGCTAATGGTAGAGGCTAAATAGCTTGTTGTAACTTGATTTTGCCTTGTTAATAAATAGATAGCATAAGCACGTACTCTTAAACCATAAGTACTAGTATCACTAGATTCAGCAATTGTTTGCAAATATTTATTAGCATTATCAAGCATTTTTTGGGGAACTTGATAACCCATTTCTTTTGCTTCAAGCATAAAGTTTACTGCATATAATGTAATAAATGGATCAACATTATAAGTTGAGTACCATAAACCAATTGCACCTTCACTATTTTGGCGAGATTGCAGCACTTGGAATAATTCTGATAATGGAGCTATTCCTTCTTTTGAGGCCAGATCAAATTCCTTATATTTACTAGCGATCAAAATAGGAATCGCGCGACTAACAATCTGTTCAGAGCAATAATGAGGGTAATCCTGCAAATAGGTACTTAGGCCTTTACTTAGTATGAATGGTGAATAAGCTGCAGCAGCTTCACGTTTACTTAAATTATTATACATGTCTCTAAAATCAGTAAACGTTTGTTTATGATCTGCCATTCTTCCCATTCTTGTGATTAATCTGTATTCAGTTAATGGCCGTATTGAAAGGCTAATATCACGAGTAATTGTTATATCATTATAGTTGGCGGAAAAGTGAAGATCGCCATTACCAAGCTGATCTGTTGCTTTAAAGTTAAATTTTAAAACCCCATCTTTGCCATTAGCCAATTCGATGGTTTTTTTATTATCACTCGTGATTGATAGATTAGGAGTGGTTGAAACTTTAACATTAATAGGAATTACTTTATCACCAATATTTTCAATAAGATTAGTTACGTTTAGGGAAACTTCAAACTCATCATTTGGTGCAGCAAAATATGGGACATTAGGTTGTAAAACAATATCATTATGTACTGTTGTTGACATTTGAGTATGTCCCATTGTTTTGTCACCAACTGATACTGCCATGATACGAATTTTGCCATTAAAATAATCAGGCACTTTATATTCAATGGTTTTATCGCCATCGACATCGATAATACCTGACCAATAAGCTACTGGTTCATCTATTTTCCGTTTAAATGGATTTAAATGATTTGATAAGACATCATCATTATCACCATCACCACCAGGTGCTGAAGCTGTTATTAAATGTCGAAATTCTGGCAATATAAGATCTAAAATTTGCGACGTTCTTACAGATAGTGCTTTTTTGCGTAAGAAACTATTTAATGGATCTTTCAGTTTATAATTTGAGACTTGCAAAATCCCTTCGTCTACGGCAAATACAACTGCTTTTTGTGGCGTATTTGTGTGTATTGTAATTGGTAGTGTATCTCCTGGTTTTATCAGTGATGGTGCTTGTAATACGATTTTATCGTTAAATTGATCATTTGAAATTTTGAAAGGTATAACACCGTAACTAAGTGGACTCATAAAAATTTCATCTGAATTTGGATCACGAATAAATTGGACATTAATATAACCATTACCACCAATGTCTTTTGGTAGGGTTATTTTTTGTATTGAGCTTGTTGTATCTGTGTGGAACCACTTCCAAGCATACACTTTGTCGCGCTCAATAGTAATAATACCACTACCTACATAAGGAGCTGTGATTGAGACTTCTATTTCATCACCTGGATTATATTGTGCGTCTTTAATTTTTAATGAAAGCTCTGCATTACGGTCTAAATTACGAGTAACATTCGCTTTACCTACAATAGAGTATTTACCTTGGTAAAGTAATTTGTCATCATTATTTTTGATTTGAATAATATAATTACCAGGATTTTTACTATCTAATTGATACCTAGTTTTATCTTGATTAATCTTAAATGGTTGTTCAGATAGAACCGATTCTTTACGGCGTGATTCATATTTATAAACTCCTGAAGATTGTCTAACTAATACCGATAGATATTTTTCTTCAATTAAAACAAGTTTTAGATCAGATAACTCTATTTTTTCTAAAGTCGGATTTATCGCTATAAAATCAATATGACGAACTGAATCCCTGTTAATATATCTTAAATTGCCATCCGCTTTAGCTCCGACTAAATAATCATTTGGTGAAATAAAGGTGCTTGCAGTTGTCGCAACGCTTCGTCCACTATCAGGCTCAAAAACATCGGTTAACATTCTTAGCGTGTAGTTTCCTTCAAAGCTTTGTATATTGTCATTGAGATTGAGTTTTACTATACCGTTTTCATCTGTTGTTTTTTCATCTAATTCAACTTTAAAACTATTTCTTTCACCAGAAATATTTTGGTAGAAATAGTAATCTTCATATTTTTTGAAATAAGGTGTTGATGGTTCAAGAACTAATGTATTTGTGACTCGACGATTAGTTGCATCAGTACCGATTAGGTTTTTGGCTTTAATCTCAGCTTGGATATTTTCAGGTTTTAACCAACCATCTTTTATTTCTGGCAACAACTTAAGAGAAACAGCAGTTTTATCTGGTTCAAATTCACGAACTACAACCGAACTTGAGCCTAATAGGATTCGCGATTCTTCATCATCATTTTTTAAATATAAATTAATATACCAATCACCAGTAGGGGATTCATAGTTAGTTTTATAGCTAAGTTCATTAAAACCTGATTTATTTAGTACAATCGATTTTTTGAGTGCTAGATTGGATTTTGGATCGTAAATTTCTGCTTCTACGGTGATACCCTCTAAGGAATTAGTCCATTTTTGAGCTCTAACTATGGTACCTATATGGAATGTGTCGCCAGGGCGATAAACACCTCGATCTGAAAAGATGTGAGATCGTAACTCCCCACCTTCAAGAGTTTCACGAATGCCGCCGATATCAAAACGAGATAGATTTAAATTTCTTTCATAACTTTTGATTGGTAAAAATGATAGGTCACGGTCTTTTTCAACAACATATAAAAGAGGCTTAATGCCTTGATAATATTCAGACAATGGTGCAAAACGAACATGACCATTATCATCTGTATTTTTAGACGTAATAGCAATCCCATTCATGCCTAGAACTGAAACTTTAGCACCGCTAATGGGTTCGCCTGAACTTATTGATTGAATAAAGAGATCATTGGATTGATCAAGTGACTTTTTGGCGATAATTCCTAAATCAGTAACGACAATAAAGCGTGAAGCCATGAACTCATATTTAGTATCTTTTTTATCTTTTCCATAAAGTCTTAACAAAAAGACACCACGATTCTTATTCCCATTTGTGTTAGCAGTTAAGTAACGAGTTAAATCGACATTTGTGTATTTAACTTCTTCAGGAGCACCTGTAACGTCTTTAGTTATGCTGTATTTTTCAATAAAATGATCATTATCCAATTCGCCAAAATTCATATCGCTAAATTCGTAACTTTGATTAAAAGCTACCAAATGTTGAAGCTGTGAAGGGATAACGCGATCTATTTCTAACTTCATCTGCTCTACATTGCGCGATACTATAGGTAGTTTTTTCTCGCCAGATAAAGATAATAAAGAACCTGATGCGGCAAAATCAAGATAAGTTGGGTAACTAGGAACTGTTAATATTGTCTGATAATCTTGTTTTAAAAAATACCCCTCTTGAGAAGATAAAGGTTGATTAACTTCAATATATACCTTTGAGTTTTGTTCAGTTTTAAATTCAAAGCTAATTTGATTCTGATAAGCAAGTTCAGTATCAATTGGTTTTATTGATATTGGAGTTGCTCTTTCGAGTATTTCTGGTGTTACATTGTATTTTGTTTCGTATCTACCAGAAGATCTATTGTAATAGCTTTCACTATAAGAACCATTGTTATTTTCAGGTAATTGCCAAACTTTGATTGCTTTCGATACATCTTCAGATCTTACGGCATGACTTAATGATAAAACTAATACCTGCTGTATTTTTTCATTGCTTTTTTCAACCAATGTAAGCTCTGTTCTTGTAACACTTAAATGATATTTATCTGGTACAGTTACACTATTAGTTATATCATAATTCATTGAGTTACCACCTAAAGTTGATCTAACCCCTTTGTTAATTGTTATTTTTAAATAACCTTCTTTATCAAGTAAGGGAATAGGTGCGCTCTTTATATATGCGATTTTGTCATTATCACCATAGGTTATAGTAAAATCGACATGGTTTAAGAATTCATCATCGTTTTTTTTGTATGAATTGTCAGATTTCTTCTCTTTTTCATAAAGCGATAAAATAATATTTTTTTCAAAGCTTTGCCTATCAACAGGATGACTAAATCTGATTGTATTTATGACGTTCCTAATATTTGTTTCTGTAGGGTTGGAATAAAGCTCACCTCGATTTTTGAAATTATATTCAAAATTAGGAGAAATAAAGGAAAAAGTTGCACTATTTTTTTCTAGTTCGCTATTTTCAGCCAATAATTTTGACTTATCCAATATGACTGTATATTCAATACCAAGTGGCCACTTTCTCTCTTTTGGTGTGAATTTTATTGTTGAATCATTTGACCATATCCATTTTCCCTCAATGTTTGGTGAAATACTAATACCTTCTGTTATTTCATCTTTATTGATTGATTCTAGGGGAATTGGTGGGCGTTTAGCACCGGTGAATTGGATATATATTATATCGTTACTTGTACTTGGTGGGACTAATTTAGCTGAATAGGTATTTATTACTATAGGTGCTGGTTCAATCGGTTTTGGGCGGTTTAAATACCAATGATAGGCATAATTTCCTGAAAAATAAGCAATAAATCCTAAAATAATACTTGCGCTAATTATAGTTTTTATTTTTTTTAATACAGAACCTGTCGCATAGTAAAATCTTTTTGCATCAGGTAACCAACTTGGTGTTGACCATTTAATATCACCAATAATTGGGCTAAATAGCCAAAAAATTCCTTTTATTAAAATAAATAAAAAAATAAGAAAGGTACTAATTATTTCCCAAGCCTTTTGCAGTATATTAAAAGGTAACAGCAAAATAAATTTGAACAACTCCATTGTTTATTTCCTATTTCTAAAAAAAATTAATGATTTATATAAAATAATTATATTTAAACACATAGTTACCTGAAAGTTTTTGACAACACTTTTTTTGTCTTTTAGTGATAGATGTTAGTCAATTAAAAAATAAACCAAATATAACTTAAGATACTATGATTTTTTACATTTCAAGGCAACCTGTAGCGGAACCTTAATTCATAAAGCTAATAACGCTTTTTTTATTATATTATTATTTTTTTGCGATAAAAACAGCTCGCATTGGGGCAGGGTAGCCTTCAATTGTTTTGGTTGAATCATCTGGATCTAAAAAGTTGGCCAGAGAATCTGATGTCATCCATTCAGTTTTGCGTTGTTCATCAAAATTAGTTAATGATATATCAACCATTCTTACATCTGAATACCCACATTTTTCCAGCCAATTAATCATTGTAGGAGTAGAAGGTATAAAATAGACATTACGCATTTGTGCATAACGATCACCTGGCATTAACGCTTGATGTAATTCTCCATCAATAACCAAAGTTTCAAGTACTAGTTGTCCACCTTCAACCAATTGATCCTTCAATTGGAATAAATGGTCAAGTGGCGAGCGGCGATGATATAAAACCCCCATTGAAAATACGGTATCAAAAGCATTAAGTTTAGGGAGATGTTCAATTCCAAGTGGTAATAAATGTGCTCGCTGATCGTTACCTAGTAGTTTACGAATAGCTTCAAATTGGCATAGATAAAGCGCCATAGGATCAATTCCGACAGCAAGTTTTGCTCCAGCGCCAATCATTCGCCATAAATGATAACCACTGTTACAACCCACATCTAAAACAATTTTATCTTCTAAACAATCAATATGATTAATTAAGCGTTCCCATTTCCAATCTGAACGCCATTCTGTATCAATATCAATTCCATACAAGTGAAAAGGGCCTTTGCGCCATGGCATCATATTTTTTAATAATTGTGTTATCCTCTGCTGTTCACCCGTAGAAAGAGGCTCTTTTGATTTCGCTGTGACACTATGTAATAAATCAATTTGATAAGGTGAGATGGATGGTAAATGTTTAATACTGTTTAGCCATTGATTAAAGCGACTATCTATGTTTTGTTTTTGCCAATTTGCGAGTTGTGCAGGTAATACTTCAAGCCAACTACTAAGTCTATTTTTTGCGATAATCTGGTAAAAATCACCAAAATCAATCATTCTGTTATCCTTTATCAATTACGCTTAAATTAATCTGTTATTTTATGGCAATAATAGAACCAAAATTAAAACATTGGAACCAAGTGTCAATGTGTTTAAAACCAGCTTTAGATAGTCGCTGTTTATGTGTTTCGATAGTATCTGTTAGCATGACGTTTTCCAGCATGTTACGTTTTTGACTGATTTCAAGCTCACTATAGCCGTTAGCACGTTTAAAATCATGATGCATATTAAATAGTAATTCATCAATGCAGGTATCACTAAAACTAAATTTTTCAGATAGGACTAAAATGCCATTTGGTTTTAACGCATTATAGATATTATTTAAAACACGTTGACGATTTTCAGGAGTTAAAAATTGTAAGGTGAAGTTGAGTACAACCATTGATGCGTTTTGCATGTTAATATGGCAAATATCATCACAAATTACGTCTACAGGTGTGCTTGATTTGTAGGATTCAATATGCCGCTTACAACGTTCAACCATTGGCTGAGAATTATCAACCGCAATAATATGGCAATTTTCTTGATTGACATTGCGTCGAATAGATAATGTAGCAGCGCCTAATGAACAACCTAAATCATAAATCATTGAATTAGGTTGTACAAATCTTCCAGCTAGCATGCCGATCATCGAGATAATATTAGAATAACCAGGAACAGATCGCTGCACCATATCAGGAAAAACTTCGGCAACTTTCTCATCAAAAGTCCAATCCCCCAATTTTTCAATAGGTGTGATGAATAATTGGTCTTTTTTAATATCCATAAAAAGTTATTGGTACGAAAAAAAATAATTTTGTTATCATATCATTATTCGTCTTCAATTGTTCAGATAATTATGAGTTTTATTTATTTTTCTATTTTATTTATGATGATAGTGATCAGTATTTTAATGATTGCTTATTTAGGTAAACGATGGGCATTTTGGTTCAATTTTCATTTTACTGGTTATTCTAAAATCATCTATTGGTTAATTGTTGCAATTGCTGGATTATCACTGGTGCTTTCTAGGGCATTAGATGGTATTTTTAATAAGCTATCTCTGATTTTTAATATTATTTTTGCTGGATTTTTGTGTAGTATTTTTATTTTATTGATTTTTGATGCGATCTATTTGCTCTGCAAAAAAAAATTAAAGCCTAACTTACTGCTTAGAATTGTTTATGTAAGTTTAGTTTTTTCACTATTTTATTACAGCCATGAAATGGCAATTAGTCCGAAAACCGTTTATTATCAAGTAAAAATAGATAAACCTGCTCATGTTGAAAATCTGCGTATTGTGCAGCTTAGTGATATTCATATTAATGAATTAACTTCGAGTGGATTTATTCAGCAAATGATAGATAAAGTAAATCAATTAAATGCAGATTTTATTGTAATTACAGGTGATACATTAGATAAACGTTTGGCGCCCTTTACAGAACTAGGTTTTGATAAGCAATTTCAGCAGTTAAAATCGAAACATGGTACCTACGTTATTTTTGGAAACCACGAATATTTAAATATTAGAAATCAAAATAATAGTGAAGAGAATATTATTAATGCTTTTAAGCAAGCAAAAATGAAGGTTTTAAAAGATGATATTGTATATCTTGATGATATAGGAATTACATTAATTGGGCGAGATGATTTTTCTTCTGTGCTTTATGATGTGAAAAGATCCACATTAGCTGATTTGATGATGTTTGCAGATAAAAATACACCCGTTATTTTATTAGATCACCAACCCAAAGATCTTACTGAACCAGCAAAGTTAGGTGTTGATTTAATGATTTCTGGGCATACTCATGCTGGGCAAATATTTCCAATTAACCTTATTGAAAAATTAATGTATAAAAACGCTTATGGTTTGTATCAAAATGAAGATAATAACTTTACTAGCATAGTAAGTAGTGGATATGGTTTTTGGGGACCACCTATTCGCTTAATGACTCGCTCTGAAATTGTGGTGATTGATGTTGTATTTAAAAAAAGTACACAATAAATAGATTTATCTAAATAGGAATTTTACTTTGTCTTATCAACTTATTGTTAATAATGATCAGCTAGCTGAGTTTTGTTCAAAAATCGAAAAAAGCTCAGCGATTGCATTAGATACAGAATTTGTACGTACGTGTACATTTTATCCACATTTAGGGCTATTGCAGGTCTTTGATGGAAAACATGCTGCATTAATTGATCCAATCACTATTAGTGATTGGCAAGATTTTTTAACGATCTTAAAAAATCCTAAAATTGAAAAGTATTTCCACTCGTGCAGTGAAGATATCGAGGTTTTCCTTTATTACTTTGGAATGGTGCCGACTCCTATTATTGATAGCCAAATATTGGCTTCTTTTTTAGATAATCCGTTAAGTTCTGGTTATGCCAGTCTAGTAAAAAAATATTTAGAAGTAGAGCTAGATAAAAGTGAAACTCGAACAGACTGGTTAAAACGACCATTAACCGAAAAACAGTGTGAGTACGCTATTAATGATGTGTTATATCTTTTTCCATTGGTAAACATTCTAAAATCACAATTAACCGAAAATGATTATTTGCAAGCCGCTTATCAAGAGTGCCAAATGGCGGTGGCTCGTAAATGTACAGTGATAGATCCAAACAATGCTTATCTAAATATTAAAAATAGTTGGCAATTGAAAGGGAAAAGTCTAGGTCAATTGTATAAATTAGCAAGTTGGCGATATAAATTGTCCAAAGAGCAGGATATCGCTTTAAATTTTGTTATACGTGAAGAAGTTTTGTGGAAAATAGCACGTTATTTACCCTCTTCATTAGCTGAACTTGATAAATTAGGGATGAAAGGTAAAGAAATTCGTTTATATGGGCAAAAAATTCTCGATATTTTATCTGAACCGATACCCGAGGTACCACTTATTCGTAGAATTAATACTTATCCCGATTTCAAGAAGATCTCGGATGAATTAAAAAAAGCGGCTCAAATCATTTCATTAAAAACAGGGCTTAATCAAGATTTGTTACTTTCACGGCGATTAATTAATCAATATATTAAATGGAAAATTGATAAAAAAGGTGACGTACCAGAAATACTAACTGGTTGGCGTCAACCTTTGTTTAGTGAATATTGTTTGTGACATCAGTATGCTCTTTTTGAAAAGAGTTTAGGTTAGCTCGCTTAACATTGATTCAACAATTAAGGACGATTGTGTGGCTGCAAGTTTTAAAAATGACTGAAAATCCATTGCAGATTCATTATCACCATTATCTGAGATTGCTCTTACCACTACAAACGGTACTTTAAATAGCCAGCAGACATGCCCAATTGCTGCGGCTTCCATTTCTACCGCTATGGCATTTGGAAAGGTTTGTTTGATTCGTTCTAATGTATCTTTACCATTAATAAATGCATCACCACTACCAATTGATCCTTCAACTGCATTAACACCTTGTTTTTTTATACATGATTTGGCTAATGATTGATATTGTTGGCTTGCTTCAAATACAACTGGGCAACCGGACATTTGCCCTGGTTTATAACCAAAAGCGGTTAAATCGACATCATGATAAAATACGTCTTTTGATACGATAATGTCACCAATATTGAGTTCAGTTGAAAGTCCTCCAGCTGAACCCGTATTAATAACGGCATCAACCTTGTAATTATTTAATAATAATGTTGTGCCTGAAGCTGCGGCTACTTTACCAATGCCTGATTGAAGTAGAACTATTTCACAACCGGCAATTTGACCAAGGTGAAAATCACAACCTAAATGGCGTTCAACTTGATAATGGGTAATTTTACTTTTTAATATGGCAACTTCTTCTTCCATTGCAGCAATAATAGCGATTTTCATACGATCCTCTGGCTTAGTTTGGGTAACTTCTATTTAAGTGTGATATCATAATTGCAGAAGATTAGCTTGACAATATATGAATAAAACGGAGATAAAAATTGAAAACAATTTTTATTACAGGCTGTTCAAGTGGAATAGGACTTATTTCAGCCATTGCATTAAAAAAACGTGGTTATCGTGTTATTGCGTCTTGTCGCAAAAAGTCTGACCAGCAAAAATTAATTGAACAAGGATTTGAAACCGTATTACTTGATTTAGATGATCCTGATTCTGTTCATTTAGCCGCTAAAGAAGTGTTAACTATGACAGGCGGACAATTATATGCATTATTTAATAATGCCGGCTTTGGAGTATATGGGCGATTAGCAACAATTAGCCGAGAGCAGTTAGAGTCACAATTCTCAACCAATTTCTTTGGTGTACATCAGTTAACTCAGTTACTACTTCCTGCAATGCTTACAGAAAATGAAGGACGTATTATTCAAACCAGCTCAATTGTTGGCATTGTTGCCACTCCTGGTAGAGGAGCTTATTCAGCAAGTAAATATGCTTTAGAAGCATGGTCTGATGTACTAAGATTAGAATTAGCTAATACCAATATCAAAGTTAGTTTAATTGAACCTGGGCCATTAAAAACGTATTTTTCAAATAATGTTAATCAAATAGAAAAAGAAAATATTGTAAAAAATCCACCTATTGCCAAACGATTTACGTTACCGCCTGAGGCTGTGTTGCCTTACTTATTCCATGCACTTGAACATAAAAAACCCAAAATACGTTACAGGGTAACAAAAGTAACAAAAATAGCGGCTATTGCTAAACGTTTGCTTCCTGATAGATTAATGGATAGAATTTTAAAAAATAAATAATGAATCAAAGTATTCTTAGGACATAATATGCAAAATCAATTTATTTTTGATGTTAGTGAACAAAATATTCAAGAGATTATAAAAAGATCTTCTCAATCCCCTGTGTTGTTTTATTTTTGGTCATCAAGAAGTCCCAATTATGAAGCAATGACTCAAACTTTAACTAAATTAGCTAATGAACATCATGGTCAATTTATTTTGGCAAGTGTTAATTGCGATGAAGAGCAAATGCTGGCTGCTCAATTTGGTTTGCGGGCCATTCCAACTGTTTATTTATTTCAAAATGGTCAACCTGTTGATGGCTTTCAAGGTCCTCAATCCGAAGAAACCATTAAAACTTTTTTAGAAAAAGTGCTACCAAATGAAGATGAGCTTAAATTAATTGAAGCTCAAAATTTATTTCATGAGGCTAAATATGAAGAAGCATTACCACTGTTACGGCAAACCTGGAAATCACTAACCGATCATTTGGGTAAACCAAGAACCGATATTGCATTAATGCTAATAAAATCACAAATTGAACTTAAACAGCTAAGTGAAGCAAAAGAAGTGCTGGCAACTATTCCGCTACAAGATCAAGATTCAAGCTATCATGGATTACAAGCCGAAATTGAATTACTTGAACAAGCGGCTAATTCACCAGAACTACAACAATTACAGGCAGAATTTGCTCAACATCCTGATAACGTTGAACTAATGATTCAATTGTCTTCCCAATTAATGCATGTAGGGCGTCATGAGGAAGCATTAGAGTTGTTATTCAAACCATTGACAAAAGATCTTAATGCTGGTGACGGGCAAGTGAAGAAAACATTACTCGATTTATTGGCGGCATTAGGAACAAGTAATCCGTTAGCTAGTAGTTATCGACGTAAATTGTATACTTTATTATATTAAGATTTATGAAATTTAAACTGGAACAAATTTTAAGCGTTTACTTATAGGTTTATTGTTTTTGCTAAGTATAAACAGTGGGTTTGCTATTATATGTGCTTCTTATGTTCGTTCTCTAAAAAAAGATATACATAGAAGTAAAATCGATGAACTAAATAAAAAATTAGCACAAAAAAATTCGAATATAAAAATTATTGATAGAGACTTATAAAGTTAAACGATTCAACAATAAGCTATTGTTGAATCGTTTTTATTTAGTGTTCAATAATTCGAGGGAAGTTTTCATTACTACGCAATGTTAAGACTTCAACTCCATTATCAGTAACTAAAATAGTATGTTCATATTGAGCGGAAAGTCCATGATCTTTGGTTTTAACTGTCCAGCCATCTTTCATGGTACGAGTACGCCAATCACCCGTATTTATCATTGGTTCAATGGTAAAGGTCATTCCTGGTTTTAAAATTACACCGCCGTCATCAGCATCATAATGTAAAACTTGAGGTTCGTCATGATAGACTTCACCAATACCATGACCACAGTATTCTCTAACAGATGAAAATCCAAATTTATCAACATGTTTTTGAATGGTTTTACCAATTTCTTTTAGACGGATACCTGGTTTTATAATTCTAATTGCTGCATATAGACTTTCTTGCGCTACTTGACACAGTTTTTCACCAACAATTGTCGGTTTACCTGCTATGTACATTCTGGATGTATCGCCATGATAGCCATCTTTAATAACTGTCACATCAATATTTAGAATATCGCCATCTTTTAACTTTTTGTCAAAACTTGGAATACCATGACAAACCACATCATTAATTGAAATACAACTGGTGTGTTGATAACCATGATAACCAATATTAGCCGGAATAGCCTTTTGGACATTGACGATATGTTCATAACAGATCTTGTCTAGTTCACCTGTAGTAATACCTGGTTTAACATAAGGCTCTATCATTTCTAAAACTTCAGCAGCGAGTTTGCCTGCTATACGCATTTTTTCAATTTCAGCAGGGGTTTTTAACTTTATAGACATTAATTTTTTCCTTTAATATTAATGACAATATCCTATCATACAGCACTATTTCGTCAAATTATACCAGAGAATTAATTATACCTTTTTCTTATATTCCTATAATTTTTTTGTAAAAAAGTTTCAGGAAAAT
Organism: Gilliamella sp. ESL0232; assembly: GCF_013346885.1. Taxonomy (NCBI): domain Bacteria; kingdom Pseudomonadati; phylum Pseudomonadota; class Gammaproteobacteria; order Orbales; family Orbaceae; genus Gilliamella; species Gilliamella sp. ESL0232. The sequence goes on from NZ_JAAEDW010000001.1 coordinate 372,150, forward strand.
ATATGTTTTAGTATAAAATTCAAAACTATTGTTATATTCGTTCGATATTCTGTATATAATTATACCCATTATAAAAAAGGCTTTAATCGCAATGCAATGTCGCTTTTACCAACAAAAAAAGTGTTTATCTTGTCAATGGATTGAACATCCTTATCATGTACAACTGGCAGAAAAACAAAATAAGTTATTACAACAATTAATCCAATTTAAACCAAACAAGGTTGAAGAACCTTTTGCTAGTCATGAAACCGCTTTTCGTAATAAAGCAAAGATGGCAGTGTTAGGTAGTGTCGAAAAGCCCGTTTTAGGTATACAAACGGGGAATGAGGCCGTCGATTTATGCGATTGTCCTCTTTACTCAAACAGTATGCAAAATATCTTAAAACTTGTTCGAACTTTCATTCGTAAACAAGGGCTTATTCCTTATAATATTAATAAGCGTAAAGGGGAGTTGAAATTTGTTATAATTACTGAAAGTAAAATTGAGAGTACGAGCAACTTTATGTTGCGATTTGTTTTAAAATCACACAAGTTTGTTGCTAAAATAAATAATTCTATTAAACAATTACAAGACAAAATTCAAAACTTAGACGTAATCTCGATAAATATTCAACCAAATCATGCGGCTATTTTAGAAGGTGAAGAAGAAATAGTCTTAACTGATAATTCATTTCTTCCGATAACTTTAAATAACACTCCTCTTTTTATTAAACCTAAAAGCTTTTTTCAAACAAATCCATATGTTGCCAGCAGCCTTTATAAAACAGCAAGTGACTGGATCACAGATTTACCTATTCATTCTATTTGGGATATGTTTTGTGGGGTAGGTGGTTTTGGGTTAAGTTGTGCTAACCTTGTTGCTGAGAAAAATATTAGCCTTACAGGTATTGAAATTAATTCAGACGCAATTGAGTGTGCAACTAAATCAGCAAAAAAATTAGGTTTTAAACAATTAAACTTTAAAGCATTTGACGCAACACAATACGCTACAGCTCAAAAAAATGTACCGGATTTAGTTTTACTAAATCCCCCAAGACGAGGGGCAGGTAAAGTACTTATGCAGTATTTGAAACAAATGGCACCTAATTATATTATGTATTCAAGTTGTAACTTATTTTCATTAGTTGATGATTTAATGTTACTGCCAAATTATCAAATCCAAAAAGTAAAATTATTTGACATGTTTCCGCATACTTCACATATGGAAGTATTAGTTTTATTGCAACGATTATAAATAAAATAGATTTATGATAAATATTATATGTGCTATTTCCTATCCATGAAATAGCTGTTATTTTTTTAAGTTGCCATGTATTTAAGATCGAATTTTTTGTAATAAAAATAGTAAATTATAGTTTTTAGGATTGCTATGTTACGGCGTATAATACTAATTTATTCCAAGTGTTGTCATAAATTAGCCCATCGCATAATTTTAAATTATGTTAATATAAATATTAAATAACTACATTTTAAGGAAGCGCAAAATATGATTCCTGATGTCTCAAAAGCACTTAGTTGGTTAGAAAAACACTACACCATTTTACAAGGTATTCAACGTGGTATTGAACGAGAAACTTTACGTATTTTGCCTGATGGATCATTGTCAAAAACGCCATTTCCTTCAAAAATTGGTGCTGCGTTAACCCACCCTTGGATAACAACTGATTTTGCCGAATCAATGTTAGAATTTATCACGCCAGTTAATACTAATATTGATTATATGTTGACGTTTTTGCGCGATTTGCATCGTTATGCTAGCGTAAATATTGGTGATGAAATGATGTGGCCTTTAAGTATGCCTTGTTTTGTTGCAAACGAAAAAGATATTATTCTTGCTCAATATGGTACTTCTAATGAAGGTCGCTTTAAAACAATTTATCGTGAAGGATTGAAAAACCGCTATGGTGCAATGATGCAGACCATTTCAGGTGTTCACTATAATTTTTCACTACCAACTGCATTTTGGCAAGCAAGAGAAGGGGTTAAAAATACCGAAGAAGGCAAAGCTGTAATTTCTGAAGGTTATTTTACCTTAATACGAAATTATTATCGTTTTGGTTGGGTTATTCCTTATTTATTTGGTGCATCGCCATCAATGTGTTCTTCATTTATTCAAGATCCAGTTAAAGCACAAGCCTTTATTGAACAAACAAATGGCAACTGCTATTTGCCTTATGCAACTTCTTTAAGATTAAGTGATATTGGATACACCAATAATGCTCAAAAACAGCTTGGTATTACTTTTAACCATTTAAATACATATGTTGAGGGACTAAAACGTGCAACGCGCACAAAGTCTGTAGATTTTGCTAAGTTGGGAATTAAAGCGGATGGGCATTATCGCCAATTAAATGATAATGTATTACAGATTGAAAATGAGTTTTACGCACCTATTCGACCTAAACGAGTACCAATGGCAGGGGAATCTCCATCGGATGCACTTTTGCGTGGTGGTATTGAGTATATTGAAGTAAGAGCATTAGATGTTAATCCATTTTCGCCAATAGGAATCACTGAAGATCAAATACGTTTTATAGATCTATTTTTAATTTGGTGTGCACTAGCACCAGCCCCAGAGATGAGTAGTAAAGAACTTGAATGTGCTAAATTGAATTGGAATAGAGTCATAATAGAAGGGCGAAAACCAGGACTTGAGATTGGTATTGGCTGTGAAAGTAATCGAGAGCCATTATCTAAAGTTGGTCACGAATTATTTAAAGATTTGTTACGTGTTGCTGATGTTTTAGATCATCAAGATGATATGCAGCGTTATCGTAATGTTTGTGAACGTCTAGATTTAATGTTTGATCAACCTGAATTAACTTTATCAGCAAGAACATTGCAAGCAATAAGTGATTTAGGTACAGCAGAATTTGGTTTAGCTTTAGCAAATCAATATAAAAAACAACTTATGGTAGAACCTTTAGCATTATTAACTGAAGGTGATTTTGTACAACAACGACATTTATCTATTGAGAAACAGATAAAGAAAGAGCAAGGAGATACTTTATCTTTTGATGAATATTTGGAAAAATTGAACGCCAAAAATGTTTAAAAAGCGCTGTTATACTTTACGTTATCAGGCAGATAACAAAGTTGAGTTGGTTTTACCTAATCAATCAATAGTAGTTAATACGCCATTAATTGATCAAACATCGTTTTCTATTTTAGTTTGGAATATTTTTAAACTAAAAAGGGCTGATTGCATTGATATACTCAAAAACTATGTTGATAAGACTAAACTTATTTTGTTACAAGAAGCTCAAACAACATCGCCATTACTAAATTTTATTTCACAACACAATAAAATTGCGGATCATGTTCCAGCATATTGTTTTAACGATATTTATGCTGGAGTCATGACAATTTCAGACACTTTGCCAACCTCACTTTTTTCTTTTAGAGAAAAAGAACCATTAATCCGTGTCCCTAAATCTGCTTTAATTACTATTTATCCTATTAGCAATTCCAAACAACAGTTATTAGTTGCTAATATTCATGCTGTAAATTTTAGTATTGGCGTAAAAGTTTATCGCCAGCAAATACACATGCTATTAAATCATATAAAAGAGCATACTGGTCCAGTGATTTTGGCCGGTGATTTTAATGCATGGAGTCGGCAACGATTAAATTTGTTGTATCATTTTGTCCGTTCAATTGAACTTAAGCCGGTTAATTTTTCAGTAGATGTTCGAAAGAGATTTATGGGCAGACCACTTGATTTTATTTTTTATCGAGGATTACAACTTAATGCGGCTGAAATTATTAGCACAACCGCATCAGATCATAATCCTTTATTAGTAAATTTTAGATTGGATTTGCGTTGACAAGATTAATTGTCAACATATCACCTTCTTGAACTCTAGAATTCTTTAGATTATTCCATTGCAAGATATCGGTAATTTTCACACGATAATTTTGAGCTATAGAGTAGAGGCTATCTCCTGCTTTAACAAGATAAACAATCTTTTTTACATTTTTGGAAAAACTATCCTTACTTACTATACTGTTACTTTGAATAAAACTTGTTCTAAATTCAAACGCCATATTAGAACGAGGAGTATCTTGTAAAAGTTCTGTAATTTCATTCACAACAAGGTTTTCTGCTTGTAGCTTTTTGAATAAACTTTTAGCATGAGCATAAGGAACAAGCAAATGGAAAGGGCCATTTACTGTTTGTTGCACATATCCAGCATTATAAGTAGCTAACTCATCAAGTGATAGTTCTGAGTATTTAGCAATTTTAGCAAGAGAAATATTTTTTGATATATCAATTCTAACGAGTGAATTTTCATAATTACAATCAGGTAATTTAATTCCATATCGTTTATTATTCTTAACAATATCAATAATTGCTAAAATTTTAGGCACATAGTGCATAGTTTCTGTTGGTAAGTCTAGCGACCAATAATTAATTGGTAAACCTTTAGCCTGATTTCTCTCAATGGCTTTTCTTACTCTACCTTCACCTGCATTATAAGCAGCCAAGGTTAATAGCCAATCACCATCAAAACGCTTATTTAAATTTTGTAAAAGTGAAATAGCTGAATTAGTCGATGCAATTAGATCTCGACGAGCATCAAACGAACTACTTCGCTGTAGTCCATACTCTTTAGCTGTAATAGGAACAAATTGCCATAATCCTGCAGCTTGAGCAGAGGATGTAGCAAGTGGGTCATAAGCGCTTTCAATAAGAGGAATTAAAGCTAGCTCAGCAGGTAAGTTATTTTTATGAAGCTGATTAATAATGTAATAAACATAAGGCTCTGAACGTAACGCAACGGCTTCAAAACCTTTAGGATTACGTAATAATCGTTCTCTTTCCGCGCTAACGCGACTATTTTCTGGAACATTAGCCTCAATCTGATTCAGCATATATTGCCATGGATTTTGAGTGATAGATACATAATTACTGGAACTATTTGTATTATTAGCTGTGTTTTTTGAATACTTTATTCTAACAACAGGATTATATCGTGGTCCATGATGCTGACATGCGATTAAAAACAAACATAACGCTGTAAATATTAATAACTTTTTCATTAGTCCGTAAATTTTACCTAAATTAAGATTAGCATTATACCTAAAAAATATCTTTTTGGCTTCTAAAAAAAACAAACAATTCTAATTCATTATTAATTTTGAACTTATTTTGTAATTTAGTTTCATAACATCGTAAAAATAAATTAATTTTTTTTTCGTCAGATAAATTAGACGGTAATGTTATTAATTTATTAGAAATCGAATCTAAATAGCTTTCGATATTTTTGTCATCGGGCAGCATTTGGGACGCAAATGCTAAATTTGATAAAGTATATTCATGACCTGCACAGATTAAAGTATCATTAGGCAGTTGTTTTAATTGTTTTAAAGAATTTAACATTTGTTCATGAGTCCCTTCAAAAATCCTTCCACAACCGGCTGAAAATAAAGTATCTCCGGAAAATAAATAGGGCCTGCAATAATATGCCAAATGACCAAGAGTGTGCCCTGGTACTTCTATAACTTCAAAACTAAAATCACCAATACATACTTTATCTTGTTTGATAAGATAATTAATTGGTAAATTGATTTCACTTGGACCGTAAACATCAATATCTTGATATTGAGCTTTTAATTCGTTTACTCCTCCAGTGTGATCAATATGGTGATGAGTAAGTAAAATTCCAAGGGGTATTAATTTATGCTTATTAATATAATTAATAACAGGTTCGGCTTCCCCAGGATCGATAATTATGTCTTGGTTACTGGCATTGGTTAGAATCCAAATATAATTATCCTTTAAGGATGCAATGCTATGTAGTTTATACATTTTAATTTTTTACCATTAATTATAAATTATGTCGTTAAAAGCAAATAAACTTTTTAAAATTGAATAAAAATATTTAATTAATACATTAACCATTTATGCATTGTTCAAATATAGTATCTTGTAGTGTAGGGGATTGAGCTTGTGTTTTAGCTATAATGTCACAACGCTCGTTTTCAATATGCCCAGCATGACCTTTTACCCAAATCCATTCAATTTTGTGAGTTTGTACTACTTGATCAAGCCTTTTCCATAAATCAACATTTTTTACTGGTTTTTTGTTGGCGGTCTTCCAACCATTTTTTTTCCAACCATGTATCCAATTAATAATTCCATTTCGCAAATATTGACTATCAGAATATAATTCAATTTGACAAGGCTGCTTTAATTGCTCTAAAGCAACAATTGCAGCTAATAATTCCATACGATTATTCGTAGTTTTAAAAAAACCTTCTGATAATATTTTTTCGTTTGTTTTATATTTTAAAATTGCAGCATAACCACCAGGACCGGGGTTACCTAGGCAAGAGCCATCAGTATATATTTCAATTTTTTTTAACATCTTTTTAATTTCATTTATGACTATTTAAATTTTTTATTAATTTATTTACTGTAATTCTGTGACTTAAGTAAATTAAGAACTATATTAATTTTTGAATGTATCAACTTTAAGGAATTTTGGTGCTAGACTATACCACTAAATAAAAGTTTTTCCCAACGATTGATATAAAAGAGAAGAAAGTGATCCATAATTCTACACGACAAATTGTATTAGATACTGAAACGACAGGTATGAACCAAGAAGGTAATAATCATTATGAAGGACATAAGATTATTGAAATTGGCGCTGTTGAAATTATTAATCGACGTTTAACTGGTAACCATTTTCATGTTTACATAAACCCCGAACGCTTAATTGATGAAGATGCATTTAAAGTGCATGGAATCAGTGATGATTTTGTTAAAGATAAACCTATATTTAAAAATGTTGCTCACGATTTTATTAAATTTATAGATGGTGCCGAGTTAATTATCCATAATGCATCATTTGACGTAGGTTTTATGGATTATGAATTTCGTCTTTGTGGTCTGGATTTTAAAACAGCTGATCATTGTATTATTACTGATACCTTGGCTATGGCAAGGCGTTTGTTTCCAGGTAAACGTAATAATTTAGATGTGTTATGTGAACGTTATCAGATAGATAATTCCCACCGAACATTGCATGGTGCATTATTAGATGCTGAGATTTTAGCTGAAGTCTATTTAGCTATGACAGGTGGGCAAACGACATTGTCTTTTAGTTCTGAAGATAATAACTCATCTTTATCAGAATCTAATTCAATTAAAAGAGTAGAACGTAATGGTGTGCCTTTGAAAGTAATCAGAGCCACAGGACATGAACTTTCTGAACATGAGATTATTTTAAAAAAAATTGACAAAAAAAGTGGGGGAGCATTGTGGAATATAAATTAATGATTGTTTTGTATTCAATTGATCGTATATTTTAAAAATTTTATTGACGAGAATAAAAATAATCTTTAATATCACGCCTACTTTAACGTTTCGACGTTAAAGCTATCAAATAAAGCGGAGCGGTAGTTCAGTTGGTTAGAATACCTGCCTGTCACGCAGGGGGTCGCGGGTTCGAGCCCCGTCCGTTCCGCCAATTCATTAAGAATATCAATCGATTAAAGCACTCCACGAAAGTGCTTTTTTTATTGCAATACTCTTTGTGTCAAATTTGTGGCACTTTCTGATAACGCATTTTCCGAAGCTACTAGAAAATGCCTAGAAGATAAGTGGGCATATCTTCTAACTGTATCAGCTTTACTCCACGCTCCTAAATCTTGTAGTGCGTGTGGATGAGTGCCATTCATGGAGTGTCTGCTTGCCCAAACATGCCTTAAATCGTGAAATCTAAGATGGGATAGACCAGCTCTTTTACGAGCGTTTCTCCATACTTTTGAATTAGCACGCTTTATTGGATTACCTTTGTAAGTAAAAACATTGGTTGGGTGTTTGCCTTGCAAATTTTCTAAAACATACAATGCAACGCTGTTTAATGGAATACCAATACCTTTGGTCTTTACTTTCCCACTACCGATGTTAACCCATGCATGACGATTTTTAATATCAACATTTTCCCACAAAAGACCTGTGATATTACTCATTCTTAAACCTGTTGCTAGTGCAAAAAGAACAATAGGTATTAAATGAGCAGGTAATTCATCAACAAGCCTTTTTTCCTGATTCGGTGTTAGCATAACTTGTCTTGGTGGTGGTTCTGGTAACATTTTTATAGCGGGTACTTTATCAAGGATATCATTCTCATATGCGCAATTAAGTACGCCTCTAATCTGTTGCAGTACACCGTTAACAGTTCTGTTTTTTACGCCTGTTTCCTGTTTTTCTTTTTTGATAAAATTTATTAAATTGCGATCAATTTCTGAAATATATTTATTAGCTAAATATTTATCCAACCAAATTAGATCGTAATTTTTATTTTCCTTTCTTTCTGGTTTCTCGTTTAACCAGACAACAACAGCTTCTATTCAAGTATATTCTGGTCGTTCACCCAATTTTGCCACTCGCCAGATTGTATCATATTCTCGAGCAGCTAGCTCTAATGCTTTTTGCTGATCGCTAGTCCCAGAGCTTTTGCGTACTCTTCCGGTACCATTCGGTGAGCTGTACGCGTAGTGCCAGATTTCGCCCTGTTTGTATAATTTAATTGGTTGCTTTGACATTTTTTTAACTCCTCAAACTCATTATGTCGCAGCACCTCTTGCGAGGTGTCATTTTGATTTCTTTTTATGTAATTATCAAGATCTTCTTTCTCAAAAAACCAGTGTCCTTTTTTACCGCTACGTTTGTATCCCTTGATAATTCCTTTTGATGCTTTAGCTCTTACATTAGTTGGATGTTCTTTTAAATAACTCGCAGCTTCTTTTGTTGTGTAATACATAATTTTTTATCTAAATTTAATATTTTCACCAAATTTGGCGTTAATTCATTAGAATTATCCCCCAATGGGGGATATTGTTTATTTGTTTAACTCTGATGGTTTCTTTTCAACAATCTTCATAAATCCAACACCGAAATACTTAATATAAAGATCATTAATAAAAAAGAGCATTTCGTTAGCCATCCCAAGCCTTTCTTCATCCCAGCTATCAAGCGCGGCATGCACCTCATCTGCAATAATGCCGAATGCGTTAGCAGCTAAAGCTGACTGATTTAAAAGCGCACCAGCTATAAATGAGCTGAATTGATTACGTATATCTTCATTAGAAAAGTTATTAAGTAAATTAGAATCGCTTGTAACTGAAAAATCTGCATTTGGGTTATGCTTTTTTGCTAACACTATAAATTGCTGTCTTACCGCATTTGCCGCAACTTCATTTAATTCACTGTTAATAATCATTTTAGTTAAGCTCATCTTTATGCCTCCTATTTAATATGTACGCATCAAGTTTGTTATTTTGTATTTTTCCATTAGTTGCTTTTACCTTGTGTTAATTGATACTCAATAGCAGAACGGAATCCTTGCGCAAACACATCAAAGATTTGTGCCGTATCGTTTTCAACATAGTTGTTTAATGCTTTGATGCTTGGGTCTCGAACCAATGAAAAATCTAGTTTATTTTTAACAACAAACTTTTCAAAACAAGTGTGAACAGTAAACATAAGATTATTCATTGGATGATTCCTCCATTTTTATAAAAGCATTTTCTATAACACCTTTTAATATCAGTAACAACCGAATTGATTCATGGTTTCATCATCCACAGTAGTTAAATCGGCACAACGAAGCGTGTCAGCAATAGCGCCGATACCGTCATTTGCGATACTAAGCACTTCTCTTAATTCTTCTTTAGAGGCAGATGTTGATAATAAATAATTAACTGGGTTATACATGGGTTATACCTCCATATGTGATTTAATGGCTTTTATTCCATTTTCGTTGTAACGAAAGTTAGTGACTTGCTTATCTGAATGTTCAGCTTTATCTAGCACAAAGATGCCATTTTCCGCTGTCTTCAAATTGTACTTATTAGCAATTAGTCCCACCTTGTGACCTGATATTCCCAGTTGTGCGCCGACTTCTTTTGCTGAATAAGTTTGACCATCTAGAATAGGATAGGGGACAACAGAACCTGCGATTGGATTAATTAACTTAGCATAGATAGCTTGTTTTGATGGCGAACTCAAATTAGATAAGTGGCCACATAATTTTTCAGCAACGTTATAAACTTCTTTTATCGCTCTTGCTTTTCTTAACTCCGGTAATCCTGAGTTATCAATTTTCGGCGTAGGTGTAAGCTCTCCTTTTTTGTAATCCAAAAATACTTGGTTAACCGTCAACTGAAATTTTGGACTGATCCAACCGGCATAAGAAATGGCCAAAAGTTCATGGGCGAATGTACCAGAAGAAATACCGCCTTTTGTGATAGTGATTATTTCTTGACCAAAGGCAGAATTCTGCCTTAGCTCTTCAATAAGTTCTTGAGTGGACTTTGTTGCTAACCATGCTTTGGAATGGCAACACATTTTCAAACAAAAAAATTAAGGGGTAAGTGTTTTTTAAATTCAACGGGAGGCAAGTAGCCTAACGAAGAATGTAATCGTTTATGCCTATTGGTTGGATCGGCTACACTAATTCATACAACTTTTTTAAGGGGTAAGGTAAACTTATCACAACTAAAAAAGGAACAAATATGAATAAGATTAAACACAAAAGACGAACATTCACAGATGATTTTAAACAGCAAATGGTCAGTCTTTATCGACATGGTAAATCACGTAGTGAAATCGTTGCAGAATATGATTTGACACCATCAGCTTTGGACCGTTGGATAACGCAAGCAAGCCAAAGCGGCTCATTTAAAACAAAAGATAATCGCAGTCCACAAGAACAAGAGTTAATCGCATTGCGTAAAGAGCTTAAACAGCTGCGTATGGAAAACGATATTTTAAAGCAAGCAGCACTGATAATAGGACGAAAATCGCTATCCTAAAAGCAAATCGACATCGTTATAGCATAACAAAACTATGTCAATATTTAGGATTATCAATACATTACGCTTATTATCAGTGTAAATTGAATAGACAAAAATCAGTAGGGCTTTATGCCGATAAAATCGTGACGCTATTTAATCAGAGCTATCAGTCTTATGGTACAAGACGAATTCGTTTTGATTTACACAAAGAGAATATTTGGGTGTCACGCCGTTACATTGCTCGGGTGATGAAAGCCTTATTGCTGGTATCAAAATACACCGTTAAACGTTATCAATCTCACAATACGGAAGTGAATGAAACCGCCACAGAAAATCACCTGCAACGACAATTTGATGTAGGTGATAAAAAACAAATTGTTGTTGCGGATTTAACCTATATTCAAGTTAAGCAACGTTGGAACTATTTATGTGTTTTAGTGAACTTATCCGATAGGCAAATTGTCGGTTACCATGTTGGTCAACATAAAACAGCAGAGCTTGTTATGTCGGCATTAAGCCAAATTAAACAACCATTATCAAAATTAGATTTATTTCATTCAGACCGCGGTAAAGAGTTTGATAATCGGTTATTAGCGGATTGTTTTAAGACATTTAATATCACGCATTCATTAAGCAAGAAAGGGTGTCCATATGACAATGCGGTAGCGGAAGCGACATTTAAAACAATTAAAACGGAATTTGTAAAAGGCCAACGTTTCAACTCAACGGCTGAGTTACAACGCGCTTTTTCGGCTTATGCCTATTGGTATAATCATAAACGATTACATTCTTCGTTAGGCTACTTGCCTCCCGTTGAATTTAAAAAACACTTGCCCCTTAATTTTTTTGTTTGAAAATGTGTTGCCATTCCATTTTACCTCATTATTCATCATGCCAAGAACAATGCTAACAGATAAACGGTGGGAAAAGCTACTACAAATAATGAAAAATACCGGCCGAGTTTATAATAAATCCGAGCATCGGATGACGTTTGAAGGGAGCCTTTTCCGAATGAGAACCGGTATTCCTTGACGAGATTTGCCAGAAGAGTTTGGTGAATGGAGCACCGTCTATAGACGATTTAATTTGTGGTCTAAAAAAGGAATATTAGTTGATATTTTCAAACGCTTATCACAACTAGCGGATTTTGAATGGGTGTTCCTAGATGGCTTGATTATCAGGGCTCATCAACATAGTATAGGCGCTGCAACGGAGCATTGTGAGCAAATAGGTCAGAGCTGTGGTGGTAATTCAACTAAAATTCATCTTGCGGTTGATAGTGGTGGTTTGCCTATTTGTTTTGAGCTTTCTGAAGGACAACGACATGATATCACTTATGCAGAAAACCTAGTTGAAAAGCTCGATGAAGTCAATACAGTGATAGCCGATAAAGGTTATGACAGCGAGCCTTTTCGGTGCTTTGTTCGTCAAAAAGGCGGACGAACGGTGATTGCTAAACGTAATTATGGTAAGGATATAGATAAAAGCAGTATGGATAGGTGCCTTTATCGCTATCGTCATTTAGTCGAGAATGCCTTTGCTAGAATCAAGCAATATCGTTCAATATCAACTAGATACGATAAGTTAGAAAGGAATTATGCCAGTATGGTATCACTGGCATTTATGTTAATGTGGCTGCCAATGTATTGTTGAGTAATTTATGTACAGCAAAGATCAACAGCCCCTAATTTTTGATTTAAATATTATTAGATCCTAACCCGCTTCGGCGGGTTTTTATTAAAAATCTAACAGTTCAGGCTCGATTTGTAGTGCTTCGGCAATTTTAATCCGTGTTGCTTTTCTTAGCTTTTGGCTTTTTTCATATTGAGAATAAGCTGATTGGCTAATACCTATTTTATTCGCAACTTCAACTTGATATAATTTTAAATACTCACGCCATGCTTGTGCAGGAGAATAGTTATTATCAAAAACCATATTAACAACTTCGTTTGGTACACCTGTTTCAACATCGATTGTTTTATTCATTATTATTTTTATGATTAACCTCAATATAAGCATTATATAAGTTTTAGTAAAAATATAAATATAAATAATTATAATTGATAACCACAGTTGACATTCTAACAGTGTAAGATATAATAGTTTTAAATTAAAACAGGAATAAAGCATGATTACTGTAAGTTATACACAGCAAATGGAAAAATGGTTGAAGTCGCTTAAAGATAAAACTGCAGCAGCTAAAATTAAAGTTCGAATTCGTCGCATGCAAGAAGGTAATTTTGGTGATGTTAAGCCTGTAGGCAGCGGTGTATCAGAAATGCGTATTCACTGTGGAAAAGGGTATAGGGTTTATTTTGTTAACCCAATAATGAAATTGTTATTTTATTGTGTGGCGGTGACAAGGATACACAACAAACAGATATTAAAATTGCTAAAGAATTAGCAAATAAATGGGGTTAATTATGACTACAAAACTAAAAACTTTTGATGTGGTTGATTTTTTAAATACTGATGAAGAAATGCAAGAATATTTAAATGCCGCAATAGAAGAAGGAGACCCTAAATTTTTATTTATTGCACTTGGTGATATAGCTAGAGCTAAAAACATCAGTCAGCTTTCACGTGATACAGGTATAAGTCGTGAGGGTATTTATAAAGCGTTATCAGGTGAGGGGAACCCCACTTTTAATACAATCTTTAAAATTGTTCAAGCATTAGGTTTGCAAATGCAGTTTTCCTCACAAAAACATGCTGATTGTTGTTAACTGAGTATGGAAAATCTAATGTAGATATACAAAATAAAATCAAACCTAAAGCTCGCTATTGCGGGCTTTTTTTATGTCTGGAGAAAACCATGCCAATAACACAAGATTTACAAACCCTTGAGGGTAATCAGCTTATACAACTAATAGAGGTGGATGGCACAAAATTTGGTCTTGATGAAGTGCTGAGATTTCATGCTCATAATATTTCGCCTGATGGATGGGCGTCGTTTGCCGCTGAGAATTTCGGACGTCATCTACAATGTTGGCGAGACGGTGGGCGTAAAGCGTGTAAAAAAGATGTTACGTTCAACTTGATGGAGGGGGATATGCACAATCTACAACCCGCTATTGGCGAAGTAAATGGAGACCGTTCTAACTATCGTTATTCGCAGTTTACGGACAAATTTAATCAGTATGGGCAGTGTAAAACTGCTGTAGATTTCAAAGAAAGAAAATTTCAGCCGCGCGATGAAATTCGCGGGATGATAGCGCGCACATATCTATATATGTCTGATAAATACAAAATTAATTTATCTAATCAAGAAGAAAAGCTGATGACAGCGTGGGATAAAATGTTTCCGCCTGAAAAATGGGAATGTGAGCGTAACAAACTGATAGAAAAAATTCAGGGTAATGATAATAAATTCATTACTCAACAGTGTAAATAGTTACATATAAGCCTCAATTAAGAGGCTTTTTTGTTATCAAGATAGAATTTAACAGCATCAACAATAAGTTGAGCTTGTGGTACATCTAAGCTTTTACTTGCCTGTTCAATTAATGCGATATCATCAACGTGTAGTTTGAAGCCTTTTACTTTAACACCTCGTTTTTGGTCACTTTTTGCTTGAATTTCTGTCATTGATTTTGCCATAAAATCACCTTGATTTATTAAGTGTCAATTGATATATTTAAGGTCATCGGAGAGGTTTCCCTCTCCTTTGAACTACTTTAGAATGCTGGGGAGCTAATCAAAAGTAGCAGAATTAAAATGAATATTTTGAACTTCATTTTACTTCTCCTTAAGCCCTCGTCTTAGGTCGGGGGTTTACCTTATCAAGTCCCTCACTTGATGGTTATTATTATAGGTTAACCTATAATAAAGGTCAACACTATTTATCTAAAAATTTTAATTTTTTATAGATTTATTGCCGAATAAAATTATTGAATGAAGCCGCTTAATTGCGGTTTTTTTATGTCCAAATTTACCCCTACGCCACTTTCTATAAGTCAATCTAACAATTGATTTATAGATACGTTTGGGGCCTTCTACAGAATCGACAGCAAAGCTAGACACACACATAACTAACATTTAGCTAGTACGCTGTCACATCATTAACTAACAAGAAGAATAATAACATGTATAAATCATCAATCATGGAATGGTTGCAATCGAATGCGCCGTTAATTTATGGCGTCGTTTTGTCCATTATCATCGCCTACGGTCGTTTAACGTATGATGGTGTGGGTGGACGTCGTAAATGGGTAGAAGCGTTATTGTGCGGTGCGTTGTCATTAGCCGCTAGCAATGGATTAGATTATTTTGGCTTACCCGTTAGCATGAATCCTTTTATTGGTGGTGCAATTGGATTTTTAGGGGTTGATAAATTACGTCAAATATCAAATTCAATGTTAAGAAAAAGGATTGATAACAACGATGACCAAGCTAACTGAATATTTCACACTAGAAGAATTTACGCGCTCAACGACAGCCAGCAGATTAAAAATTGATAACTTTATGCCTGCCGATTTAATGCCTAACGTGCAATTAACAGCTACTCATCTTGAGCTAGTAAGAAAGGCTTTAGGTAGTCCAATTATTATTACATCTGGATACCGCTGTCCTGCACTAAATGCTAAAGTTGGCGGTGTAGCAACAAGCGCTCATACGAAAGGCTTGGCTGTTGATTTTAAATCGTCATTCGGTACGCCTAAAGAGATTTGCCAACGATTAATTGATTCCGGTGTACAGTTCGATAAATTAATTCAAGAGCACAACCAATGGGTCCATATTGGATTTAGCCCAACTAACAATCGTCAAATAGTGTTAACAGCAGTTAAGCAGGGCGGTAAAACGGTTTATTTAAGTGGTTTGGTATGAGTAAAGAAAAGATATTAAGTATCGCATTAACCATTGCTGTTTTTGTCTTTGCTGTCTATTTCGGTTACAACAATTATCAAGAAAAAAAGTAGCTCAAAAAAGATAACACTGAGCTATCTGAGAAAATCGAACAGTTGAACCAGGATATTGCTAAAAACAATCAAATTATAACGCAACGAGAGCAAGAGAAAGCTCAAGACGCTATGTCAATTAAACAACTTCAAGAGCAAATAAAAGATGCACTTAAAAATAATCAATGTGCTAATGATTTTATGCCTAGTAACGTGTCTGACCGGATGCGGAGCGGTAAAAACTGAGTACGTTTATCAATGCAATATTCCTGCATCACTAACACAGCCAAATAACGAGCCTCATATTGATAAACGAATCACTTGGGGACAATGTCCAGTTCTTTACACTGAATTATTGAACGAGCTTAGGCAGTGTAATGCAGATAAAAGGGCGATAAGAGAGATTAGTGGTGAAAATAAATTATAATTGAAAGTAGATGTAAAATTTCGATTACTTTTTAACTGAATATAGTATGATATTTCTTCTTTTTAACAAAAAGGAGAACAAAATGAAATGTAAAAATGTTTCTGAATTTATTGTGTTAGAAAAAATGATAACTATATCGGCTAAAGTAATCCCTTTTGCTGCTATTTTCTCGTTGCCTCTTGCTTTTGCTCATATGCAAGGAAATAGTAAATTATTTTATATGTTTACAATATTATACGCGGTATTACTTATATCGGTTGTTTATTTAAGCGATAAAAACTTTATAAGAAAAAATGATAAACTAATAAGTTTTAACATGTTATGGTATATTTTATCTATATTTATAAATTCAGTTCTTATAAATATTATTTTTTCTACTTCATTTATTTGTGAAGTGCTGACATTAGAATCCTATTTTTCTTAGATTATTTTTTCTAAGCCGGCGTTAGCCGGTTTTTGGGTGTAGATTTAATTTATCTAATTTAAGGTTACAAAAATAAATAATGTTTAGTATAATAAATAACCATAATTTGATTAGCTAAATTAGTGAATATAATGAAACCTACAAACAAAATTGTTATCACACTGTGTGGAAGTAGTAACACAGGGAAAACGACAACATTAAAAAACGTAATAGATAAATTAGAAAGAAAGTATAAAGTAAACGATGTGGAAGGCGAATTTTTTGTAGCAAATGATAGACTAGTTACAGTTGATATTGATGGGGTGAAAGTTGGAATATCTACTGGTGGAGATAGAGGAAAAGGGGTTAAAGATTGCATAACTAAATTATTAAACAAAGGTTGTAACATTATAATAACAGCGACAAGGAGTAAAGGAGCAACTGTGAAAGTTGTGAACACATTTTGTGAAAATAATAAATATAAATTAGATAGGATTAAGAAGTCTTTAACAATCAAACAAAAGATGAATAAAGAAGAGTGTAATAAGCGCAATAAGAAATACAATAAAATAGATAGTGAAATAGTATTTGATGCTATATTTCACCATTTTGAGTAACTTTTGAATACCCCAATAACCGCGTAACTGCGGTTTTTTTATGCCTGAAATGTTTGAAACACCACAAACCCAATTCAATTTTCAATCAATCATAATGCCATCACACGGCAAATATTAACCAAGAGCTTTACAGAATGAGCCTGAGAGAATGACAGCTAATGTCTGAACTCTTGGGGCTGTTTATTCTGTGTGACTTAGGCTCATTCTATAAAGGACATAATATGAATATTATTAAATTCGATTTTAAGGGTCATCAAGTTGGTTTCAATGATGATGGATGGATTAACGCAACAGAAGCGGCATCAAGATTTGGTAAACGTCCAAATGACTGGCTAATTCTTCCTGATACAGTTAATTATATCAATGCGTTAGAATCTACATACCAGAAAATCCCGTATGTAAAAACGAGCCGAGCCAGAAAGGACCGTGGTGGTGGTACTTGGATTCATCCAAAGTTGGCGGTTAGATTTGCACGTTGGTTATCTGTTGACTTTGAGATATGGTGTGATGAGCAAATTGATAGGCTTATTCGTTCTCAAGTTGTTACTTATACAGATGAGCAAGTATTAGCAATACTAACTTATAGTCAACCGCAAACATGGGAAAAGCGATTCCAACAACCTTTTTATCAGGCATTATCAAAAATGACTAACTTGCCATTCAATAATCATATTGGCGGTTGTCCATCATTATTTGGGCTGATAACGCAAAAATGGGTTTATGGTGTCGTGCTACCTAAAAAGGTTTATCAAAGCATCAAAGAGCGCACTAAGAAAGGCGAAAAAATCCATCAATTCTTAAAACCAGATGCACTAAAAGCAGTAGAAGACCAGTTAATAGCAATAACAACCATCGCAAAAGGTTGTATTGATTACAAAGATTTTGAGGCTCGATGCTCAACAATATTTAATACAAAAGGTCAGATTAAATTTATTCTGGCTGCATAAAAGGAAAGATTATGAAAAAGGGCGAAAAGAAAAAAATGGGTCGCCCAAGTGAACTAGCCGAATGTTTAATCAAGGCTAAAGAATACTTACTTGGGGGCTATGAAACATTTGGGGATGTAGTGCCAAGTGTTGCAGGCTTAGCTTGTTATCTCGGTAAGCACAAGTCATCAATGTATGAATACGCAAAACAAAACAAAGAGTTTTCCGACACGCTAGAAGCAATTAAAACACTACAAGAGAATAAACTAATAAATGGTGGGCTAACTAGCTCATTCAATCCAACTATTACAAAGCTGATGCTATCTAATCATGGCTATAGCGAAAAACAAGAAATCGATCATCAGTCATCCGATGGCAGTATGTCACCAAAACCAACACGAATAGAGTTAGTCACACCAAAAGAGTAAATATTATGACAACAGCACAAATACAGTTACCTAAAAAATTGATATCTGTGTTTGTAGCCGAAAATGTCAGATATCGGGGAGCGTACGGCGGTCGAGGTAGTGCTAAAACTCGTTCATTTGCATTGATGACAGCGATCAAGGGTTATCAATTTGCAGAAGCAGGAGTAAGCGGTGTAATACTGTGCGCTCGTGAGTTTATGAATTCGTTAGCTGATTCTTCTATGGAAGAAGTAAAGCAGGCTATTCGCTCGGTTGATTGGTTAGCTGATTATTATGATATCGGGCAAAACTATATCAGGACCAAAAACGGATTAGTTAGCTATGTGTTTTGTGGCTTACGTCATAATCTCGACAGCATTAAATCAAAAGCGCGAATATTGCTGTGTTGGGCTGATGAAGCGGAAAACGTATCCGAAATAGCGTGGCGAAAACTCACTCCAACAGTTCGTGAGACTAACTCCGAAATATGGGTAACATGGAACCCTGAAACCGAGGGAAGTCCGACTGATGTAAGATTCAGACAAACCCCGCCAGATAACGCTATTATCGTTGAGATGAATTATAACGATAACCCATTTTTCCCAGACGTTTTAGAGCAAGAGCGATTAAACGACTTGGCCAGACTTGATTACGCATCATATGCTTGGGTGTGGGAGGGTGCTTATCTCGAAAACTCAGATAAACAGGTGTTAAGTGGTCGATATGTTGTTGAAGAATTTGACGACAACCTGCACAAACAAGCAGACCGTTTACTATTTGGCGCTGACTTCGGCTTTGCTAATGACCCGAATACATTAATCCGCTCATTTATTCTTAATGATTGTCTGTATATCGAATACGAAGCGTACGGCGTTAATATCGAGCTTGACGAAATGCCAACTTTTTATGATTCAGTACCAGAATCGAGAAAATGGACGATTAAAGGTGACTGCTCAAGACCTGAAACAATTAGCCATATCAAGCGCAAGGGTTTTAACATTTCAGCCGCAAAAAAATGGCAGGGTAGCGTGGAGGATGGTATCGCATATCTGCGAGGATTTAAGAGAATTATTATTCATCCTCGTTGTAAACATACTGCAACAGAAGCGCGGTTATATAGTTATAAAACTGATAGGGTAACAAGTGAAGTGTTGCCCATCATTGAAGATAAAAACAATCATTGTTGGGATGCGGTCAGATATAGCCTAGATGGTTATATTAAACATAAACGTTCAGCAGGATTATTTATGAGGTAACAATGGGTTATTCGAATTTAACAGATGAACAGTTATTAAATACTGCCCAAACAGCAATTAATAGCAATCAGGATATAAGTAGACAACGGTTAGCGTATGCATCACAAGGATTGGTTAATAACACTAAAAGGGCATTTATCGATCGCGAGTTTGGTTATCCAGAAAATCTCACTTTCTCAGATTTCTATAAACTATATAAGCGAAACAGCGCAGCCCGTGGCTTTGTTGAGCGATTGAGTGATATTTGTTGGCTAGATTACCCTAAATTTATAGATGGCGATATTCGAGAACAAGACTCAAAGCTAACAACTTGGGAGCAAATAGTTACTGATTTATTTAACGATAAATTGTGGTCAGCTATCACCGAAGCGGATAAGCGTGGAATTGTGGGTAGATATTCAGGACTCATTATTCAATTACGAGATAGCAGAAAATGGGAAGAACCAGTTGATACGGTCGTATTGAACCGACTTGAACCAAAAGATGCCATTGTTAAGCTAATCCCTGCTTGGGAAGCTCAGTTAACGGCTTGCGAATGGAATAATGACGTAGCCGACGAAAACTATGGCCAAGTCACAATGTACCAGTTTAATGAAATAGCGGTAGGTGACAAGTCAGGTAAGCCCAATATCTCTCGCAGGATACATCCTGATCGCGTAATCATTCTAAATGAGACATCTGTGATTAATTCAATGGATGATGGCGAATCACAGCTTGAAGTTGGTTATAACGATTTAATCGATATGATGAAATACTCAGGCGGTAGCGCAGAGGGCTTCCTAAAGAATGCTAGTAGGCAAGTTCATCTGAATTATGACGCTGATACAGACATGGAAGAACTGGAGCGAGAGTTAAGAAAGCGAGGCTTTGAAAAGCCTGCTGATGCATTAAACCGACAAATCGCATTGTTAAACTCAGGTACAGACAGCGCGCTAATTACAGCAGGTGCGACAGCGAATATTTTATCTGTTGCTCCTGCCGATCCGAGTTCAGGATGGTCAGTATCCGCCAATAGTTTTGCAGCATCGGTCAGAATACCATTTACCATTATTTTTGGCCAACAAACGGGGCGGTTAGCATCAGATGAAGATAAGACAGATTACGCAAAACGAGGAATGTCTCGACGTAATGGTTTTTTGAGCACATTAATCAAAGAGTTTGTTAATCAGCTTATTACGCTAAAAGTTATTCAGCCACTAGTTAACGGCACGCTCACACTTAAATGGTCCGACTTATTAGCGCCAAGTCAAGCTGAACGAATTGAGCTTATGCTCAAGATGTCAGATGTTAATGTTAAAGCGCAGCAATCGATGGGTATTCCTGTGTTTACACCAAATGAAATACGAGAAGCTGGTGGTTATGAGCCCGATCCTGATTTAGAGGATATCGATATTGAAAAGACCGAAGATAATAAAGCCGATTCCAAAGAATCCGATACTACCGAAAAGTAAAAACAACCCTACACTCACCAACAAACAAATTCTCCAAATGCGTAGCGAAATACAAAAACGCTACAAAACAATCAAACAATCAATTATTGAGCATATCGAATTAAGCTTAGGCTACTATGCTAAAGAGCCGATTAAAACAGCGATATTCGTTGATAATACACTCTATGTCGTTAATGCTAGTGTTAATTACACTGTTGACGGCAATCAACTTGCTAGGGTGTTAACTCGCATTCAAGAAATTGTTGATGAAAACTTAATTGATGGCGGTATTGAGAAGTTTTGGGCAGGTAAGTTTGTTGCTGATATGTATCAAATGGGGACTAATCGCACTTTTCATAATCTATCCACTCAATCACCACTTTATTCACAAGCTACATCATTGGAATCACTGTTATTTAGTGATGCTTACATTCGTCGAATTGGGCTTGCATATACAGCAACATTCAACGACTGGAAAGGGCTTGCAGATAATCTAAAGAGTGATTTAGGTACGGTTTTAAGTAGCGCTGTAGCCCGAGGGATTAATCCACGAGAAACGGCCGATATTATCAGTAAGCGTATTGATGTTTCATATAGCAGAGCTAAAGCCATAGCGCAAACTGAACAAGTAGGTGCACTTCGTCAAGCAACGTGGGATGAAACTAAACGCACACAAGAGGAGTTAGGGTTAAAAACAGGCTTGTTACATATGTCTGCTTTAAAGCCTAATTCTAGGTCAACACATGTCGATAGGCACGGTAAGGTTTATACTGTTGAGCAAGTGGCAGATTGGTATGAAGAGAATGGCAACCGATTTAATTGTTATTGCGCTCAAGTAACGGTACTGCTTAATGAAAAAGGTGAGCCATATAATCAAGCTAGTATTGATAGATTATTAAAAGAATCTGATGACTGGCGTGAGCAAAACAGACCGAAACAACAAAGTTTAAATTCTGTTGAAGATGCTAATGAATGGGCAAGGAAACACATTACTGAAACCTCAAACCTACCACAGGATATTGATACCAAAGAGTTGGCTCCTTGCTTACAGTTGGTATCAGAAATACAGAAACGATTTGATTTACCTCAATTTAGGTATGCTGGAACAATAACAGGTGATATTTATAAATATCCAGAATCTCCAAAAGAGATGTTGGCTGCTTATTCACATAAAGCTAATGCATTGCTTATTACATCTGATAGCGTTGATAAAAAAGCGTTGTTAGAAGAGGATTTAAAAAGTAAAGCAAATGGATATAAACGAAGCTCTATAAATATGATTGGTCAGACTAATAACGAAGAATTAGCTAAAATAATTCATGAAATGGATTACATCCCGTGGATAGCGGTATCAACTCCAAGAGGCGTTTATGCTCATGAGATGGGACACGCATTACATTATCAACACCAGGAAGAAATTGATAATATCATTAAGAAATTGTGGGGACGAGGTTGGGCGCACGCAATTAGCAAGTATGCTCAACGTAACAAACGAGAATTTGTCGCTGAGGCGTTTTCGTTGTATATTGAAAATCGCATAGAAGCTAAAAAAAGACTACATGCAGAACTATTTAAATTTTTCCAATCGTTAGATAAGGGCATTAAATGAATAAGTTTGATTTATTAGTTGAGCAAGCAACTAAACTGATTAACACCGAGCCACTTCCTGATGACGCAGAGGAACAATTGCAACAAATTATCGACCAAGCTGCCGACAAAACGGAAAGGCGCATGTTAGCGAGTTTTGCTGAATCTCTGTTTGTTATAAGGAATGAGTAATTAATTCACTGAACCGCCCTCTGGCGGTTTTTTTATATCTAAAATTCACTCGAGGTAAAGCATGACACTTAAAAGTGTAAATGTTTTATCTGTCGTTAATAGTAAATCCAAAATATCAACGCAAATCATCGACGGTAAAGAGCACATTGTTATCAATGATGTGGTCCCTATCGTGGATGATATTGTCATGAATGGCATTTTCTATCCGGCAGATGAAATTAATAAATCGTACATGACATTGAATGATAATTTAATGCCGCTTGACCATCCGCGCATAAATAACGAGCACGTTTCCGCATTAAATCCACAAGCTATTAATAACTTCTATATTGGTGCTTGGGGCAGAAATGTTCGTAAATCTAACGATAAAGTCTTAATGGATGCCTATATCGATAGAAAATTTGCTGAAAGTACCGAAAAGGGGCGAATGCTTGTGAATCGGCTTGATGACATGATGAGTGGGAAAAATACCACACCAATTCATGTATCAACAGGGCTAACTTACACGCCCGATAATCAATCAGGTACATCAAAAGGCAAACGCTACAACTCAATAGCTCGAAACATGAAGTTCGATCATGTCGCAATACTTCCAGATAAACAAGGTGCAGCCACGCCAGATGACGGGGTCGGTATTTTTGTTAACTCTAATGGTGAAAAATCGCCAATTGAAAACGTAAGTCTTGTTGAGTGTTCAGAAGATTCAATAAGCAATGTAATTAGTAAAACCATTAAAGAGGTTTTAAGCGTATTTAAATTTAATCAAAAAGAGGAAGAAGACTTAATGAAAGAAAAAATCTTACTAGCTCTAAATGCTGCAGGTATTAAGACTGACGGCTTATCAGATGAGCAACTGTTAAAAGCTTATAACGAGCAAACAGCCAAAGAAGCGATTGAAAAAAAGAAAACTTCTGAGGAAGAAGAAAAGAAAAAAGCTGAACAGGAGAAGAAAAACGCAACTAATGCCGAAGATGCACCAGCGTGGGCCAAGGCGTTAATGAACAAGGTTACAAGTCTGGAATTAGCGGTAAATGCAAATACAGAAAAAGAGCTCTCCGTTAAACGAGAAGCGGTAAAAGCCAAGTTCAACATGACACAAACCGCAGTCAATGCGCTATCTGGTGAGCCATTAGATGCCTTATACGCACAGTGCGTTAAAACAGCGCCTATTAGCGGTGGTTTTGCTAATAATTCAGATAATTCACTATTAAACATGGAGGCTCCAGAGTAATGATTCGATTTAAAACCGTGATTGGCGGTCCTGCACGCAAAAACGACCTACAAACAATTGACTTAAAAACAGGTGAAGCGATTGCGCCATGCTCTTTGGTTGCTGTGGTTAACAATAAGTTAATGAAACATTCGGCAGCAGGTGAGCAAACCCAAGCCTTAGTCATCACAAATGATTATCTAGGTGGTCATGATATCCGTGACAATGTACCGAATGACACATCAGGTATCGCCATTATTTGTGAAGATGATGTTACTTACCATGTTTTAGTAAAAGCAGGTGAAGCGTTAACAGTTGGTGACAAATTAGCATCTAACGGTGACGGAACACTAAAAAAAGCAAGCGGTACTGATGCGGTGCTGTTCTATGCATTTGAAACCTATACCGTTGGCGCGACCGCTGAACAAGTTCGAGTTCGTAAAGCTTAAGGAGCAATAATGAAGAACGAAAAGATTATTTTTAATAAAAAATTAATTACCAATTCCGCTCAAGTAGCACAGGCTTGGAATCAGTTAAAAGCAAGCCGTCAAATCTTTAACAATGCTCAAAACCAAATGAGTGCAACGCATGGTAATGCTATTGAAGTTAATCAAGCCGCAATCTTAACCCAAGATTACTGGCGTGAAGTGGATAACGTAACCACCCGTGTTATCCGTGATGATGAAGGCGCACCATTACTTGATGATTTATTATCATTAGGTACGCCTATCTCCATTGGTAAAACAGCTGCGCTATACCGTGTTTCAAGCGATGCAGGATATGTTAATCGTTCAATGTCAGGGCAAGAGCCAGAAACGCTAGATAAGGTTGTTTATGACCATTACGGCGACCCTGTGCCAATCTTTAAAACAGGTTATGCTCGTGAATGGCGTGAATGGTTAGGTTTGCAAACTGAAAACATCGACGCAATGTCAGATGACCAAGAAGCGGCAGTGGCAGCATTACGCCAAGATATGGCGCAATACATTTTAACAGGTGATGAAAAAATCAAAGTACAAAACTTTGAAGGCAAAGGTATCACTAACCATCCACATACCAATCAAGTGGATTTAAGTGCGTCTGGTTTGAATATTGATTTAACATCAACAGCCACAAGTAACGACGATATTATTAATTTCTTCACAAAAGACCTTGTTGTTATTCTTGATGCTAATTTAGTGTCAGAACAATTAAAAGTCTTTATCTCTCCCGAAATTGAGCGCCGTTTAAATCTTCCTTACTCTAATTCAAATGGATTTAAAGAGGGGACAGTAAAAGACTATATTTTACGTTACTCAGCGCACATTGGTTCATTCACTAAAACATTTGAGTTAAAAGGCAACCACTTCATTGGTTACGTTCGCAATGCTCAGTACATTAAAACCCGTATTGCTGCACCGATTGGCTCATTCATGAAACAACGAATTAACCCACATGACAACTATCAAACATTGGTCTGGTCGGCATTTGGTTTGCAAATCAAACGTGACTTTAACGGTAAAAGCAAAGTCTTTAACGCTCGGGGATAATTGATGAAATTACGGGTAACTAAACGCGGCTGTTTCGGCCGCATTGATGGCGCGGTAACTGAACTACCTATTGGGTATGAATTCCATGCTACAGACATTCCTACTGCTTTTATTGGGCGTGTAATTGTGTTAGAGCAGCAATCTGTTGAAGTTGAAGCAGACAAAAAGAAAAAGGGTAAATAATCATGTCAGTACAGGTAACCGCAGAAGACGTTAATCAAATGTTATCAGAGCTTGGTTATTCTGTACCGAGCATTGTTATTAACGCAATCCTTAACAAGGTGAATTCAATCAGTGGTTGCTCATGGTTATTCAGAAGCCGACCAGCTTTTGATACTGATTTACTCAGCTTGTTTACTGGCTCAAATGCAGGGAGCAAGAAAAATCGCATCACAATCAGCACCAAGCGGTGCGTCAAGGTCATTTAAATATGATGATGTGGGCTTTAAATCTATGTACTCATTACTAAAAAATCTTGACGTTCACGGATGTACTGATTGTCTAGGTATTTCTTGCTCAAAGAAACCATTTTTTTTAGTTGTTGGAGGTAGGGATGAGTAATACAGCGAATTGGAGCTA
Source organism: Gilliamella sp. ESL0232 (assembly GCF_013346885.1). Lineage (NCBI taxonomy): Bacteria > Pseudomonadati > Pseudomonadota > Gammaproteobacteria > Orbales > Orbaceae > Gilliamella > Gilliamella sp. ESL0232. The sequence goes on from NZ_JAAEDW010000001.1 coordinate 398,423, forward strand.
TACAAATGTTGCAACAGTATATCCTCACATGGGATACGACGGAGAAAACAATGTTGATACTTACGGTCAACCTTATTTGGTGAAATGCACATGGAAAGATGAAGCACCAAACGCACTGGGTGCTTACATTGATTCTCTAGGTGTTGAAAGGGTAAGAAAAACAACTTTTTACACCGAAGATAACCGAATTAAACAGGGCGACTTCATAGCAAAAGGTGATAAAACTTCGTTATCGTTAGAAGCTTCAAACGCTGAAAAAGTGGAGTTTGTGCTTGAATATGATATGAGCGCTTTTGGTGAAATCCCTGATTATGAGGTGGTTACCTAATGGCGATTAAAGGCGTTTCAAAGGTGAATAGAAATATTCACAGGATAACTAATGAAATTGCCAACATCAGAACTCAAAGGATTATCCAGCAAGTTATGATTGTTGGTATGTCTTTTGTTGCTTCACTTACTCCAATCGACACGTCCAATCTTATTAATTCGCAGTATAGAGAGCTAAAACCAATCCCAAAAGGTTGGGTTGGTCGAGTTGGTTATACGGCTAATTATGCTGCTTTCGTTAATAGCGCTAAAGCAAAATTAAGAGGGAAACCGAGAACGGGTAAAAAATCAAAGGGTAATTACTGGTCTCCTAATGCTGAGCCTGATTTTATCAAAAAAGGGTTTGAACGGGACGGTAAGGATGTCATACAGCAGGTTATTAGGGAGAGTTACAAAATATGATTTCTGATACATATAACTCAATAAAAAGCTGGCTGAATTCACATAATTTACTTGATGATTACATTTTACAATTTCGGAAATGGGTTGAAGTAAAAAACACAAAATCCAATAGATATATTGTAATTGTCCCTGCTGGAGGCGGTAATGCTAGTGAGGCGATAACGCGAGATTATTTTAGGATTGTAATTATTTCAGCGATTAATGATTCGGACGTTGTAGCGGTTAATGATAAAGCAGATGAAATCAGGCAATTTATGCTAGATGATTTTGAATCCAACAATGTTATTTCAATGAGTCCAGTCGGAGGAATAACCCAAGCAAATACAGAAGAGGGGCGGTTTATTTTCGAATTTACCGCTCAAATGATTATATCAAGATAAGAGGTACATTTATGGCTAAAAGTAATGCAGGAACAGGACGGAAAATTGCCGTCTATTACAAAATAGGTAACCCTGATACAAGACCTACGGAAAAGGATTATAAGCGGTTGGGAATGATTCGGGGTAAGTCACGAGGCGTGAACTGGAACACCATTGATGTTACAGCCGACACATCTGAAGATGGTACAACTGAATCAATGGTTACAACTAAAGAAAAAACAGTATCGTTTGATGGTGTATCCCGTGGTGATGACATTCAAAACCAAGGAGTTTTGCTGGACCACATCGAAAGCCCATCGCAAGATACTGACGGACAGCCTTATGTTTGGATTAAAATTGTAAATCCTATTATTAATAGGGTGATTGAGGGTTGTTATTTATTGTCTTCATTAACGGAAGAATACCCATACGATGATGTTTGCACGTGGTCAATTGAGGGGACAAGTGCAGGCAATGTAACAAGAACTGTTATCCCAGTCTCAGGAAAACCGTAGATGAAACCAGTAATAAAGGACATTGGGGAATTTATAATTCATCATAAGGAAATTGATTATTTATTTATTCCATCTTTTCTTAATATGACAAAGATAGGTAAACCAGATGAAATAGTTGAGATTTTTTCTATCATTTTTGGCGAAATGAATAATGACGATTTCACATCTGTCATAGAATGCGCTGACAAAATACTTGAAGCGTGTAACTATCCCCTAAAATAGTACAGCAAAAAAGTAGAAAATTCTCTTCATTAACCAACAGAGGATTTAAACATGAAATAGATAACACCATATCAATTCGTAGCTATTTTAAAAAAAAGTTGAAGCCGGTATTCCTGTCAAAGAACTTTGCCGTAAATATGGTATGGGGAATTCAACTTTCTATAAATGGCGTGATAAATACGGTGGTATGGAAACCTCCGATATCAAATGTTTAAAGCAGCTGGAGGCTGAAAACCGCAAGCTTAAGCAGGTGTTTGCTGAGCTCAGTTTAAAATCTCAACTTCAGGAGGAAATCATAAAAAAGCTATAGTACCTACCAAGGCACGTAAAGCATGGGCTTTGGAGTTACAAGAAAATCATCCTGTTACTATTACCATGAGCTGCGCTATTGTTGGCTTAAGCCGCTGTGCTTACTATTATCAGCCCAAGTTACCAGATGATTCAGTAATTAGGTCGGTACTCAGTGCGATCACCGATAAGCATTTACGCTGTGGCTTTCCCAAGTGTTATAATCGCATCAGAAAGCTCGGCTATAAATGGAATCATAAACGTGTGTATCGGGTGTATTGTGAATTGAAGCTTAATCTCAGGGTAAAGCGTAAACAACGCATTCCTCCATGAAGCCCGGAAAGACTATCAGTACCCAATAAACAAGGTGAATGCTAGTCAATGGATTTTATGAGTGACAGCAGTCGCAATCAACGACGCTTTAGAACTTTCAATGTGATTGATGACTTTAATCGTGAGGCGCTAGGCATTGATATTGCAGTAAGCTTACCAGCTGGCAGGATTACCCGTTATCTGGATAAACTGGCCGAATATCATGGTTATCCACTCAAAATACGAGTAGATAATGGACCGGAATTCACTAGAAACACGTTTACTAATTGGGCAAAATCACATGGTATAACTATAGATTACATCAACCCCAGCAGCCCATATCAAAACGGGTATATTGAACGATTTAATCGTACCTATCGTACTGAAGTACTCGATTTATATCTTTTTAACAACTTAGCACAAGCAAGGAGAATAACCGAAGAATGGTTAACGATTTATAATACCGAAAGACCGCATGAGGTATTAAATAACATGACACCGATTGAGTATAAAACACTAAAACAGGCAGCATGATTTTCTACGTGAGTTGTGTACTAAGTTTGGGGTATTTACATATTGAATTGAATAATGAAACCTTTCTAAGTTACATTTTATAATGTTTAAAAAATGGTTTTTTATAATTATAGGTAGTGCTTCATTTTTATTGGGACAGTTAGTATTTTCGTGCCGCTCCTACCAACAGTGCTTTTTTATTTATTAACGACCTATTTTTTGAACAATATCTCAGATCGTCTTTATAGCTATTTTACTGATAATCATTACTATCAAACTTATATATAAAAAAGAAAGCAACAAAAATAAATTTGTTTGAAATGTTAGCAATGGCCTTAATTGTATTGTAAATACTTTTTATTTTATTATTTTAGGAAAAATTAAGAATGCAGTAGGGTATATAGGCAGTAAAAAATTACAGGGTAAGTTACCCTGTAACAAATGTGAGCCTAACTGTAAATAATTTTATTTAAGATTTTTCTTAATTTCTATAGCAAGCATTGGGTTCCACATGGCACCCGTAGCACTCATGACCGCATCTGCGCCATTATCGATAAACTGACGATAATGCTCACTAGAACTAACACCACCAACACCAACAATAACAAATTTTAGATCCATTTCTTTTCGATATTTAGCTAATCTACTTACCATATCTAAACCAGCCCAACGAATTGCATCTCCACAGACACCGCCTTCTTTTCTATTTTCCCCTAAGGCAGGATTACCTTTAGCATCAACTGGTTTAGCGGACAGTGTGTTAATTGTACTTAAGCCGTCGATAATAGAACCGACACGAGTCAATAAAGAAACGATCCTTTCATCATCAGGGAAATAGGCTAGTTTTAAAATAAGTGGGCGATCAGGAACAGCTGTTTTAATAGCGTTAACAATTCGTTCGACTTTATCTATATCAAAGCAAAGTAGTTTACTTGCTCCTTCGTTTGGGCAACTTAAATTTGCTTCAAGAATAGGCGCATTGGTTTCTCTAACTAATTTTGCAGCTAAAGCATAATCGATTTCTATTGCTTCATTGCTTTGCGTCCCCTGAAAACTACCAATTACATATTGCCCATGACCTGCAGATTTTACTGCATCAGCCATATCTGGTTGCCAAATATCTGGAGAAAAAGAAGGAACCCCAAAAGAGTTGGTAATTGATAGAGGTTGATTGTAAGCAGTATCTGCTAATACTGTATCTAAATTACACGATAATTTACCTTTAGGATGAACTGATAACACATTCGGTAATGGATGGCATTTATGTAGTTTTGTTCGAACTGTTTTATATACGCATAAATCAAATCCATAGGCAAATGCGGCTTTAATGTAGTTTGCATTTAATAAAGGACCTGCCGGTATACCAAATGGTAAATTAACGTCATGGTTTAAAAATTTTGAAGATTTTGTTGGGATTTGCTCAGCTTTATCTAATTGTGTAAAAAGACCAAATGGTCCTTGAGCATAATTATCTTCGTAGCTTATAGAAGGATTATAAAAAGGTGTTAAAGATTCCATACTATCTCCTGGTCATGCATGTTCTTAAAGTGAAGTTGGGTATTAAGTTGTAATAAAAATAAAATGAATAAGGTTTTATAGCCAAAAAAAATCCTCCATAAGGAGGATTAAGAAATAGGAACAATAGAGAGTAGAAAGATGGGGTAGATTCAGAACTGCTAATTGGAATTAAAGACATTAAGTTATTCTCTATTGTATAAATTTGTACACATTTTATCTGAATAAAATTAAAGTTCAATATGAAAATCATAAAAATATTTAACTAAATGAAAAGGTTATAGTATTTTTTTCTAGATTTTAAATCATAAATTCGACAATATAATCTCTCTAAAATACCCAAAATAAGCATGATCTTATCCTATTTATCGTGATAATTTTATAATTGCTTAATAACACTAAAAAAATTTATGTCTAAAAAATGATACTTGTTGTTATTAATGTAGATAATCCATGTGGAGAGTAACTATTGTTAATGTTATCATAATTAAAAAGCTTAAATACTAGTGAGTAGGTATATAAAAATGAAAAATGAACATATTTTTAGTCCGATAACTCTACCTAATGGCGTTGAACTAAAAAATCGTATAATGATGGCCCCAATGACAACTTGTTCTGGTTTTTATGATGGTTCAGTTACTCAAGATCTAATTGAATATTATCGTGTACGATCTGGTGAAATAGGAACAATTATTGTTGAATGTGGATTTGTTGATAATAAAGGATTAGCTTTTCCTGGTGCAATTGGTTTAGATAGTGATGACAAAATTGAAGGATTAGCAAAGATTGCGAAGGCAATCAAAGAAAAAGGCTCCAAAGCAGTAATTCAAGTTTACCATGGAGGGCGAATGGTTGAGCCAAAATTAATTGGTGGACAATCGCCTGTGGGGCCAAGTGCAATTGCAGCACCACGCCCTGGTGCAGCAATACCAGTAGCACTAAGCGCTGATGAAGTCGATGAAATGATCGAAAAATTTGGCCAAGCAGTGCGACGCGCTATCCAAGCTGGATTTGATGGTGTTGAAATTCATGGTGCAAATACTTACCTTATTCAGCAATTCTATTCACCAAATTCAAATCAACGAGATGATAAGTGGGGGGGAAGTCGTGATAATCGTACTCAATTCCCTTTAGCCGTCTTAGATATCACTCATAGTATGGCAAAACAATATGCATCCCCAGAGTTTATCGTTGGTTATCGTTTTTCTCCAGAAGAATTAGAAATCCCAGGCATTCGTTTTGATGACACAATGTATTTGCTTGAAAAATTGGCCCTAAAAGGGCTTGATTATGTCCATTTCTCAATGGGAACAACGCTTAGATCGTCGATTGTTGATACTCAAGATCCAACTCCATTAATTAAAAAATTTGTTGCGATGCGTTCACCAATTTTATCAAAAATTCCTGTTGTAGGTGTCGGTAATGTTGTTAATCAAAGTGATTTGGATAGTGCCATCGACAATGGCTATGATTTAGTTGCGGTTGGTCGAGCTAGCATTGCTTATCCTGATTGGGTTAGTCGAATAAAGAAAGGTGAAAAACTAGAGCTATTTATCAATAGTGATAAACGTGAAGATCTGAATATCCCTGAACCTCTATGGCATTTTTCGCTTGTTGAAAGTTTGATTCGGGATGTGAACCTTAATGTTAAAAAATTCAAACCTGGTAATTATCAAGAAAAAGTTAATGATGAATCTTATGAGTTTTTGATTAATGTTGAATTAGGAAATGATTTTATCAAAGATATACAACTCGTTAATGCTAACAACTTTGATAGCGAAGTATTAAATAATTTTACTGAAATTAAGCATCGAATTATTGACTCTAACAGTCCACATGTTGATGCTATTTCTGGCGCAACGACACAATGTGAAGTATTTAAAAAAGCTGTAACTAAAGCGATGGCAAAATCTAATAAAGAAGCAATTATTGCGGAAGGTGGTGATCCAAATGACCAATCCTTTGATGTTGTGGTTGTTGGTAGTGGTGGAGCAGGGCTTACTGCTGCGATCCAAGCTCATGATCTTGGTGCAAATGTGGTTATTGTTGAACAAATGTCTGTAATTGGCGGTAATACCAATAAAGCTTCAGCTGGTATGAATGCGGCAGAAACCAAATTCCAAAAACTCAAAGGTATTACAGATAGTAAAGAACTCTTTTATAACGAAACGATGATAGGCGGAAAAAATAAAAATAACCCTGATTTATTACATTATTTTGTTGAAAATGCACCAAATGCCATTGATTGGTTAGATGAAAATGGTATTGAATTAAGTGGTATTACAACAACTGGTGGAATGAGTATTGATCGAACTCACCGCCCTGAAAGTGGTGCTGCAGTAGGTGGTTTTTTAATTAGTGGCCTAGTTAAAAACATCAATAAGCGTGGTATTGATGTTATGCTTGATACTGTAGTTACTGAAATTATGACAGAAAATAATAAAGTGGTTGGTGTTAAAGTTTCAGAAGAAGATGGCTCAAATCACGTAATAAAAACAAAAGTAGTTATTATTGCAACTGGTGGGTTTAGTGCCAATACCACAATGGTTGAAAAATATCGACCCGATCTTAAAGGTTTTGTCACCACTAATCACAAAGGTGCTACTGGTTCAGGCATTATGTTATTGGAAAAACTTGGTGCAGGAACCGTTGATATGGGAGAGATTCAAATCCACCCAACGGTTGAACAAACAACATCTTATTTAATATCTGAATCGATTCGAGGTGAAGGCGCAATACTTGTATCACAAAATGGTCAACGATTCGTTAATGAACTTGATACAAGGGATAAAGTTTCAGCTGAGATTATAAAATTACCTGAGCACTATGCTTATATCTTATTTGATCAACAAGTCCGTAATGAAAACAAAGCAGTGGAAGAATATGTTTCAAATGAACTTGTATCACAAGCAAATACCATTGAAGAATTAGCACAAAAATTATCAATTGATACTAATAAATTAACTAAAACAGTAAAGCGTTATAATCAGTTTGCTATTACCAAACAAGACGAGGATTTTGGCCGAACAACAGGTATACGTCATCCAATAGAAAAAGGTCCTTTCTATGCAATAAAGATCGCACCGGGCGTTCACCATACCATGGGGGGAGTGACAATCAACACCCAAACACAAGTCCTAGATGCTAATAAAAATATCATCCAAGGGGTCTTTGCCGCAGGCGAAGTTGTTGGCGGTGTACATGGTGCTAACCGTATTGGTGGCAATGCTGTTGCTGATATCATTATTTTTGGTAGACAAGCGGGTAAAAAAGCTGCTGATTATATTAAAAATTAAATTATTACAACTAGCTGAGCTTGTTTAATATGGTGTGTTCGAGATATGAATATTCTCAAACTTTAATGGGAACAACGGTGTCATTAACGCTTTTAGAGCCAAATGAAGCCATTGCACACACTGTTTTTCAAATTATTAAAATGCTTGAGGATAAATTGACTGTTAACCGGCTATTTTCAGAAGTTATGTCAATTAATTTAGCTGCGGGTAAACACCCAGTGACAGTGAGTCAACCTATTTTTTCCCTAATTGAACAAGCTCAAAAAGTCAGTCTTTATTTCAATAGTTGCTTTAATTTTGCTATTGGCCCATTAGTTAAGCTTTGGAAGATTGGTTTCCAAGGTTATCAAGTACCATCTGCTGAATTAATAAAACAACAACTATTGTTAATTGATCCTAAAAATGTCGAACTTGATACAAACACACATTCCGTTTTTTTAAAAAAAACTGGAATGGAAATTGATTTAGGTGCAATTGCTAAAGGGTATATTGCTGATATCGTCAAATTGGTTTTACTCGAAAATCAAGTGTATCAAGGTATTATTAACTTAGGTGGAAATGTATTAACTTTAGGTGAGTGTTTAACAGAACAAAGTGGTTATTGGAATATAGGATTAAGAAAACCGTTTTCAATTAGTGATGAGCTGTCTGGCGTTATTAAAGTTAAAAATAAATCAGTTGTCACATCGGGAATTTATGAGCGCTTTTTTATGCAAAATAATAAACTTTATCATCACATATTTAATCCCAAAACAGGCTATCCGTTGGACAACGAACTTGAAAGTGTGACAATAATTTCAGATTCTTCATTAGAAGGCGATATTTATTCGACTGTTTTTTATGGATGGGGGATTGAGAAAAGTAAGGCGTATTTGCGAAAGAATCAAAATTTATCAGCCATATTTTTGCTAAAAAATAAAACTATAGCATTAATAAATCCTGATAACTTTAGTTTTCAAAAAACCGATACTCAATACACTATAAAAATAGATTAATTATTCAATTTGCAATAAATGCGATTTTAGTTAACGATATAATTTTATTATTTTTTATGAATTTTTTTTTGTGTAAATGGCTTAATATATAGGTCTTTTCACAAAAAACATTCAGGTAGATTGTTGATTTTATTTATTTTTTTTGATTATACAAACATGAGCAATTATAAATAATAGCCAAACAAAGAATAGTATTATTGTAACTGAATTAAATCTTATAAATTAAATAATATTTAAGTTAAAAAGGAAAATATTATGAGCGTAGTAAAGAAACCACCAGTAAAATGGTTGCCACTTATCATTATTGTGGTAATTTCAGCGATATTTTGGTTGTTTGTATCTCCACCTGAAGGTATTAGTCAAGAGGGTTGGCAAACCAGCATCATTTTTGTTGCAACAATTGCCAGTATTGTTGCCGAAATAATGCCAATTGGCGCAATTGGTCTATTAGCAATTACTGTTTTTGCTGTATTGAGACCATCTGGTGCAACAACAGCGACTGAGTCAATAAAAATCTCGTTAAGCGAATTAAATAGTAGTCTTATTTGGTTAATTGTTATTGCCTTTATGATCGCTCGTGGTTTTATCAAAACAGGTTTAAGTAAACGAATAGCCTATTATCTTGTTAAAATTTTGGGTAAAAATACCTTAGGACTTGCTTATGGTTTATCCGTTACTGATATTGCATTGGCACCAGCTATTCCAAGTACAACAGCACGTGCTGGCGGCGTTATTTATCCAATAGCGGAAGCACTAGCAATCAATTTTAAATCCAATCCCAAGGATGAATCAAGAAATCGCATAGGTACTTTTTTAATGCTAACTATTAGCCATGTAAATGATATCACCTCGGCAATGTTTCTAACGGCATTTACAGGAAATTTATTAGCAGCTAAATTAGTTACAACATCATTAAGTATTACATTAGGGTGGGGCCAATGGTTTGTTGCAGCAATTGCGCCATGTTTAGTTTCATTCGTTGTGATACCTTTGGTGATTTACTTTCTGACTAATCCAGAATTAAAAAGAACACCAGAAGCGCCAGAATTAGCGGCTGAAGAATTAAAGAAAATGGGGGTAATTACTGTTAAAGAAATCATTATGGGCGTTACTGTTGTACTTTTGTTAGCGCTTTGGATTTTTGGTAAAAATTTCGGTATTGATTCAACAACTACTGCGTTTATTGGCTTAACTATTTTGATCTTAACTGGTGTATTAAGCTGGGATGATATAAAAGGAGAAAAAGCTGCCTGGGACACATTAATTTGGTTTGCGGCATTACTTATGATGGCGGGGCAAGTTAATAAACTTGGTGTAACAAAATGGTTAGGGGACACAATAGGTGGAGCTGTACAAGGTCATTTAGGTGAAAGCAGTTGGGTATTAGTATTAGTTATTTTGTGTGTTGCCTATGTTTATTTACATTATTTCTTTGCAAGTGGAAATGCTCATATTGCTGCATTATTTCCCGTTTTCCTATCGATCGCTATTGCCTTAGGTGTACCAACTCTAACTGCAATTTTTGCGTTGGTTATTTGTACTAACTACTTTGGATCAATTACACAGTTTGCCAATGCTCGAAATCCACTATTATTTGCCGAAGGTTTTGTACCAGTAAAAACTTGGTGGAAAGTTGGGTTTATTTGTAGTGTTGTAAATCTAATTATCGTATTTACTGTTGGAATTTTATGGTGGAAGATAATAGGTCTGGATTAATTGTTATGTAACTATCCTCTAAAATAATACATATTCCACCTTGAATCATTAAAAAAGTTATAGGTACTGTGAATGTTAATCAATGAATTTTATAAGTGATGGTAGTAGAAATTAACGTCATTTCAGAACATTCAATGTAATAAAATGGCTTTAATTGTGAAGTGTTAGGTATTGATATTGCGGTCAGCTTACCAATAATTATCCGCTATTTGGATAAGCTGACTAAATATCATGGTCATCTAGTAAAAATATGAGTAGAGAAAAAAGAGACTATTTACTTAGTGAGATAATATTTCCCTTGATATGGCAAGAACAGTTGTGAAATTTGATGCATCAGTACGAATATCAACTCCATTTAATTCATCATTTTTAAATTGAAAATTTGAGGATAACATGCAAATAATTAAAAAATTATGTGATGACCTTAATTTGCCATATGGCGATCGATTTACTCAGGATTGGGCTTATGATTTACCAGATCAATATAGAACAAAATATTGGTTAAATAAATATATTTTTGCATATTTATATAATGGATATTCTTCAATAGAAAAAAAAGAATTAATGATTTTATCTCTTGATGTTTGTAACGATTTAATTTCTTCGGGATTAAACCCTAATGATAAAGTTATTCAAAAGGTTTTAAATATTCTTTTTAACAATTATAAGAATTATGAGGATTTAATTAATTACTGGGCATTAGATAGTGCACCATTAACAGATTGTTTTACATTAACACCTATAATAAGAAAATTAAAATATCAAAATTATTTATAGAATTACTAAATTTTTTGTGCAGTATAAAATTTATTGGCACTACAAAGCGCCTCATTTTTAGGTATAATAATGGCTATTATATAGAATAGTGGAGTTGGTTTGATATGCATTTTTATTAATAATTAATAATTAATAATTAATAATTTATTTTTTAAAATGGAAACCTAAGCTATCATAAAGCTTTTCCTTTTCAAGCGTTAATAGCTATCTATCTTTACCTCTTCATCACAATTAATGATATTAAAACAAAGCAAAACTATATTTTTCATCTATCAATGTTTAACAGTTAATTAGATATTGATTGTTATAAGATTTCAACATTAATTTTAGGTAATCGGCTTTTTATTTAACGACTATAGGTATTAAGATGAATTCATATTTATTACTTTTTTTTGCAATTATTTGTGAAGTTGTTGCAACTTCTTCATTAAAACTATCTGATGGATTTACCAATCTTATCTATTCCATCATTACCATTGTGGGCTATAGCGCTTCGTTTTATTTACTCTCATTAGCACTAAAAACTATTCCCGTAGGTATTGCTTATGCTATCTGGTCTGGAATTGGAATTGTATTAATAAGCTTAATTGCATGGGTTTTTCTAAAACAAACTTTAGATTTTGCAGCTTTAGTTGGTATGGGGTTTATTATGTTTGGTGTTGTGATTATTAATTTATTTTCAAAAGTATCAGGGCATTGATTAATCGTAAATTAACTATAGGATAAATCCAAATAAAACTGTTCAATCAAATGAATGAGATCAGATTAAAATTAGGAAAGTATGAAATTTATTAATTGATATCATTCTCAATTTCAAATTCAATCTTTTTAATTGCTTGTTCACAGCGGTAAATTCGGTTATCAATTGCGGCGATTTTACTTTGATTGATAATTTCGGGCGATAGCTCTAGTTCGTATTTCATATTTTGTAGTCGGCGCAAGTAATCTAGGTGACGCATATGTTTTTGGGCTAAGGTTTCTGCAATAATATTTTGGAACCCTTTTTTGCGTAGGTTTTGGGTTGCTAGTTCACGCGTTAGGGCTGCAATTTGGTTAACTAACTTGTCAGATAAAAAAGTTATTTGTTCAACTTTTTCTAATTTTATGTTAGCAACTAATACTTGATAAGTTTGTTTGATTTTTTCAAGGTAAAACGTTTTATCTGTTACAACTTTATTAGTTTGAAATAGTTGCTCGTCAAAATAAGGTTCTTGAAATAGTTGCTCGTTTGCTAAATTAATTTGCTGTTCTAATTTGTCAATTTGTTTTTGTAGTATAGTGAGTAAATTTGCCATTGTGATTATTCTTTATAATAAGTTGAGCTATCATTGTCTTGACCGAAATAATCACCTAAATGTAATTTGGCTAGGTTGATAATTTTCATAAATGCTTCAAATGTTAATTTATTGTCATCTAAACTATTTTTTTCGGCAATAATTTTTTTAGCAATTAATTTTATTTTTAATTGGTTATAACAGTCAATTAAATTAAGTGGTAAGGGCGATAGAGCACGTTTTCCTAGCCAAAATATTCCTTGCAAAGGCATGCTTAAGGTGAATAGTATGGTTATTATTGTTACAGCAATTTGTGCCGGCATGAAATACTGCCAAAAGAGTAAGCCAATAATGATAGGAGGCAAGTATTTATTTGCGGTTTTTATGTAGTTAATAATTTTTAATTCAGGAAATGAATGTGTTAATTGTTTGTCTACTGGGCAAAGCTTCATATACCTTTGACCAGCTTTAAATGTGGTTATTAAATTCATATTATTGTGATTCCTCGACATTCACTTCTTATTGTCTTAAAATAGTGCCATTCAAATTGGGGACTCTCTCTATTTTATCTCAAAAAACAAGATATCAGAAGTCACCTTAGCGTAGTCACATTGATTTTAAATCATGTGTTGAGTTACCAATTTTGATTGGTATATGTCTTTATTATTCAATTTATAGGAATTACTATGTCATCAAGTAATAACGCTCTTGTTCTTAATTGCGGAAGTTCATCATTAAAATTTGCCATTATAAACCCTGAAAATGGTGATGAGTTTTTATCTGGTTTAGCTGAATGTTTTCATCTTCCTGATGCTCGTATTAAGTGGAAGCTTGATGGTGTTAAGAACGAAGCTTCTTTAGGCGCTGGTGCAGCACACAGTGAAGCAATTCGTTTTATTGTTAATAGCATCTTTCCACAAAAGCCAGAATTATTAGATAGCATTAAATCGATTGGTCACCGTATTGTTCATGGTGGCGAAAAATATACCCAGTCAGTTGTTATTGATGATTCAGTATTAAAAGGAATTGAAGAAGCATCTGCTTTTGCGCCGTTACATAATCCTGCACATTTAATCGGTATTCGTGAAGCATTTGCTGCGTTCCCACACCTAAAAACTAAAAACGTTGCAGTGTTTGATACTGCATTCCATACAACAATGCCAAAAGAAGCTTATCTATATGCTCTTCCAAACGAACTTTATACTAAACACAGTGTTCGTCGTTATGGTGCGCATGGCACTAGCCATTATTATGTTAGTCGCGAAGCTGCTAAATTATTAAATAAACCAGTTGACCAAACTAATGTTATTACTTGTCATTTAGGTAATGGCGCATCAATTACAGCTGTTAAAAATGGTAAATGTGTTGAAACTTCAATGGGTTTAACTCCGCTTGAAGGCTTGGTGATGGGTACACGTAGTGGTGATATCGATCCAGCGATTATGTTCTTCTTACATGATAACTTAAAAATGTCTGTTGCTGATATTAATAACCTTTTAAACAAAAAATCTGGTTTATTAGGTTTGACTGGTGTGAGCAGTGATTGCCGTTATGTAACCGATAATTACGAAACAGATGAAAACGCTAAAAACGCTTTAGATGTGTTTGTTCATCGCTTAGTAAAATATATCGGCGGCTATGCTATGCTTTTAGATGGTCGTTTAGATGCTATCGTGTTTACTGGAGGTATCGGTGAAAACTCAGAAGAAGTGCGTCGTATGGCATTACAAAAATTAGGTATTCTTGGTTTTGAACTTGATCAAGAACGTAACCTTGCAGCTCGTTTTGGTAAGGGTGGCAAAATTACTAAAGATGGTTCAGCTATTGCGATGGTTATTCCAACCAATGAAGAACTTGTCATTGCTCAAGATGCTGCGCGTCTAACTGCTTAATAAATATTCAAAACCGCCTAAATGGCGGTTTGTTTTTATACAATAAAGATTTAAGAGGTAATAATTATGTCTCGTACAATTATGCTCATCCCAACTGGCACTAATGTCGGGTTAACAGGTGTGAGTCTGGGCGTTATTCGAGCTATGGAGCGTCAAGGTATTAATTTAAATGTGTTTAAACCTGTCGCGCAACCAAGAGCTGGTGGCGATGCGCCAGATAATACCACAACTCTAGTGAGCAACAATACATCAATTCCAACACTAAAACCGCTTAAAATGAGCCATGTTGAAAACCTATTAGGTTTAAATCAACAAGATGTGTTAATGGAAGAAATCGTTGCCCTTTATGCCGAAAATACTAAAGGAGCTGATGTTGTTTTAGTTGAAGGTATTGTGCCAACATCTGATTATCCTTTTGCTAATGAACTTAATAATAATATTGCTAAAACCCTTGGCGCCGAAATTATTTTTGTAGTTAATATGGGCAAAGATACGCCAGAACAACTTAGAGATCGTATTGAAATTGCTCGTTCTAACTTTGGTGGTATTAAAAATGATAAAATCGTCGGTGTGATTGTTAATAAAGTTAATGCGCCAGTTGAAGAGCAAAATCTTGCTCGTCCTGATGTTGCTGAAATTTATCATACCCCTAAATTTGATGATAAGAAAATTACTATCGATGATTTAAATGCACACAGTCCATTGCCTGTTCTTGGTTGTATTCCTTGGAATATTGATCTAAGTGCTTGTCGTGCTATAGATATTGCTAAGCATTTTGATGCAAAAATCATTAACGAAGGTTGTATTAAAAATCGTCGTATTAAACATGTGTCTTTCTGCTCTCGCAGCGTACCAAATATTATTAACCACCTACAACCAAATGCACTTTTAGTGACTTCTGCTGATCGTGCTGATGTGTTAGTTACTATCAGTTTAGCAGCAATGAATGGTGTGGCAATTGGTGGTGTACTCCTAACTGGTGGTTATGAAATCGACGATAAAATTGCAAAATTATGCCAACCAGCATTTGATACTGGTTTACCTGTATTTACGGTTAAAACCAACACTTTCCAGACATCAATTAGTCTACAACAATTTAATTTAGAAATTCCTGCTGACGATAAAGAACGTATGGAAAACACCCAAAATTATGTAGCTGATCATATTGATGCTAAATGGATTAAATCATTAAATGAAGTAGTGAATTCTGCACGTCGCTTGTCTCCTCCTGCATTTCGTTATCAATTAACTGAACTTGCACGTAATGCGAAAAAAGTAGTGGTATTACCAGAAGGTGACGAACCAAGAACAGTTAAAGCAGCTGCAATTTGTGCTGAACGTAACATTGCAAAATGTGTTCTTATTGGTAATCCTGACGAAGTGCGTAAAGTTGCCGCTTCACAAGGCGTGACTTTAGGTCAAGGAGTAGAGATCGTTGATCCTGAAAATATCCGTGAAAAATATGTTCCTCGCCTAGTTGAATTACGTAAAAACAAAGGGATGACTGAAGTTATTGCTCGTGAGCAATTGGCTGATAATGTCGTATTGGGTACCATGATGCTTGAAGCTAATGAAGTTGATGGTTTAGTTTCAGGTGCTGTACATACAACCGCTAATACTATTCGTCCACCGTTACAATTAATTAAAACTGCACCAGGCAGTTCTCTTGTTTCATCGGTGTTCTTTATGTTAATGCCTGATCAAGTATATATTTATGGTGACTGTGCAATTAACCCAGATCCAAATGCACAAGAGTTAGCCGAAATTGCCATTCAGTCGGCTGATACAGCAATCGCCTTTGGTATTGAACCTCGCGTTGCGATGATCTCATACTCAACAGGTAGTTCTGGTCAAGGTGCTGATGTTGAAAAAGTGAAAGAAGCAACTCGCATTGCTCAAGAAAAACGTCCTGATCTAATGATTGACGGCCCATTACAATATGATGCAGCGGTAATGCCTGATGTAGCTAAATCAAAGGCGCCTAATTCACAAGTTGCAGGTAAAGCTACTGTATTTATTTTCCCTGATCTTAATACAGGTAATACTACATATAAAGCAGTACAACGTTCAGCTGATCTTGTTTCGATTGGTCCTATGCTACAGGGCATGCGTAAACCTGTGAATGATTTGTCTCGTGGTGCATTAGTTGACGATATTGTCTACACTATTGCATTAACCGCAATTCAATCAGCACAAGAACAAAATGCTACAAAATAAGTTTAGCAAAACGTTTTAACGATTTATAAAAGGTGATGCAATATCACCTTTTTTAATTAAATTTAACCAAGTAATGAGTTTTAAAAGCTTGAGTTATAAAGATTCAGTTTTAAAGTATTTTGTTCTAGAAATTTGAGACAAGGTCTTCAAAAACTTATTTTAAGTCAATTCCATGCATTCAACGTTGATAAAAATAATAAATAATAAAAATTTATAAATGATGTTATCCCTTCATGTTGGTTTTTAATAGTGTTAATAACATTTCCATAAATTGTTCTTTATCACCTTGTAATGTTGAAAAAAAATCTTTATCTATTTGTTCAACTAAAGGTACAGTTTCATTTGCTTTATTCAATCCTTTTTGTGTTAATTGAATGGATTTTGCTCGACTATCTTTAATTGAGCAAGAGCGTTTTATATAATCCTTTTTTTCTAAATTCTCTAATATTTGGGAAATTGTCATCACATCGATATTTGTTTTATTTGATAAAATAATTTGTGTTATTTCATCTAGTCGCTGTGATAGATAAGCAAGCGTTGCAAGCACTATAAATTGAGGATGAGTGATAGACTGTTTTTTCAAGCAATTTTTGATATTCGTATGCCAGGACGAATAAGTTTTCATAAAAATAAAACCAATAGATTCAGAATCAGTTTGGAATTGAGTCAAAAACTTATTGTCCTTTGTCATAATTTACCCTTCAACTAAGCCATTTAATTTGTAAGTTTTATCTATAATATCATCTGAAATCTGTATTATAAAATCATAGGATGCTTTAGTATCCATTTTTGGATCCGGTTTTAGAGAAATTTCTGATTTTAATGCATATTGATTATGCGATATTTCAATAATTTGATGTGAGAAAAACAGTAAACCTATTTCAGGCATATCAAATTGCTCTGTAAATTCTTGATTATCAATAATCTTTGATAAAGTCACTTCCATTTCCGGTATATTTTGTAATTTGAAAATACCTTTAGACCCTGTTTTTAAGTCACCAAATATACGAAAGTCTTCAAGATCAGTTTCCCATAATTTTCTTAAATTAAGATCAGTATAGTATTGCCAAATTTGAGTTGGTTTAGCTTTGGTTGGTAATATGAAAGAAATTGAAATGGTATTCATAGCGTCTCCTTTTGATAAGTTAACTTATTATAAGTCCACTTATTAATTAAGTAAAGAGAATTCAATTTTTTTGATTTGTTGACCTATTACAAGGTTAATTTGATGACCATGATATTGAATTCTGTAATAAGATGATTTCGAAATTATTAATAATATAAAATATTTATAATTGTTTTTAATTAATGCTCTCAATTTAATTGGTAAATGGTACAATATCAGCCTGATTTTGTATTAGTTCATAGTTTAGGAATAAAATTGATGAAAAAAGACATCCACCAACAGCGCATATTAATCCTCGATTTTGGTTCACAAGTTACTCAATTAATTGCTCGACGTATTCGTGAAATTGGTGTGTACTGTGAACTTTGGCCGTGGGATGTATCAGAAGAGAAAATCAAACAATTTAATCCTAAAGGTATTATTTTATCAGGTGGTCCTGAAAGTACCACCGATGATAATAGTCCTCGTGCTCCCGAGTATGTTTTTAATGCTGGCGTACCTGTTTTGGGTATTTGTTATGGCATGCAGACTATGGCAATTCAAGTTGGTAAAGGCGGTCAAGTCACTGGCTCTAACCAACGTGAATTTGGTTATGCTAAAGTGGATCTTATTGGATCGTCAAAATTAACTGATGGTATTTTGGATAGTACAAGCGAACAAGGCATTAATCAACTTGATGTCTGGATGAGCCACGGTGACAAAGTAACAACCTTGCCTGATTGTTTTACACTAATTGGTCGTACTGAAACTTGTCCATTTGCTATTATGGCTAATGACGAAAAACAATTTTATGGTGTTCAATTCCACCCAGAAGTGACTCACACTGTTAAAGGTTTCGAGTTATTGCAACGTTTTGTGATTGATATCTGTCACTGCGAAAAACTTTGGACACCATCTTCAATTATTACCGATGCTATTGCTCGAATTAAAGAACAGGTTGGCAATGACAAAGTATTACTTGGCTTATCAGGAGGGGTTGATTCTTCTGTTACAGCATTGTTATTACACCAAGCTATCGGAGATCAATTAACTTGTGTATTTGTTGATCATGGTTTGTTACGTTTGAACGAAGCTCAACAAGTTATGGATATGTTTGGTAATAAATTTGGCTTAAATATCATAGCTGTAAATGCTGAAGATCGCTTTTTAGCTGCACTAAAAGGTGAAGCAGATCCTGAAGCAAAACGTAAAATTATCGGGCGTGAATTTGTTGCTGTATTTGATGAAGAGGCGGCAAAATTAAAAGATGTAAAATGGTTAGCTCAAGGTACTATCTATCCAGATGTTATTGAATCGGCTGCTGCTGATACTGGCAAAGCCCATGTAATTAAATCACATCATAATGTAGGCGGATTACCAGAAGATATGAAAATGGGCTTAGTTGAGCCACTGCGCGAATTATTTAAAGATGAAGTCCGTAAAGTGGGTTTAGAACTTGGATTACCTTATGACATGCTTTACCGTCATCCATTTCCTGGTCCAGGTCTTGGCGTGCGTGTACTTGGTGAGGTTAAAAAAGAGTATTGCGACTTGTTACGTCAAGCTGATGCTATTTTTATTGAAGAACTTTATAAAGCTAATCTATACAACAAAGTAAGTCAAGCCTTTACTGTGTTCTTACCTGTTCGTTCAGTAGGTGTAATGGGGGATGGTCGTAAATATGATTGGGTTGTATCCTTGCGTGCAGTTGAAACCATCGATTTTATGACGGCTCATTGGGCTCAGTTACCTTATGATTTCCTAGGACGAGTTTCAAATCGAATTATCAACGAAGTTAATGGTATTTCTCGTGTCGTATATGATATAAGCGGAAAACCGCCAGCGACTATTGAATGGGAATAATTGTATTTAATATCACGTAATCTCATATTGTCTTTTTTTGTTATTTTAAGCCTTGTTTGTCAAGGCTTTTTAACCTCATTTAATCCCACTTAGACTCAACTTTTTTAGAGGTATCTTTAATCCGGAATAAATACACTAACAAAAACTAAGTTTAAATTAGTAAAACAAAAGGAAAAAATAAAAATTCCATTTTGATTGTATGTTGCATTTTCTAAAATTGGGATAAACCCTTTTTCAAATTAGGTATTTGATAAGCGCATTATTTACTAGAATTATTTACAATAATTTGAGAAACTACTGTAATAAATATACATAAAAAAACAAAACTAACGCCTTATCACAGACAAGAGATATGGTGCTTATATCACAAAGAAAAAATAACGGTGACTGATTAGGCAAAATATCTGATTAAGTTTGAACTACCGCAAATTAATAGCTTACAAAGTCCTGTTACAATATAGCTTAAATCGTAAGATATTTCTTTAGAATCAACACATACACCATAATGTATCATACCAAACTTAATTAGTTTGAATCTTGCTTGTAATGGCGTCCCCTACAGGATTCGAACCTGTGACCTACGGCTTAGAAGGCCGTTGCTCTATCCAGCTGAGCTAAGGAGACTTAGATAGGTTTTTTATTTAGATGTTGTGTATTATATAAAGCTATTTCGATACGTCAATGATTTTTAATGGCCTATTATATCGGATTGATAAAATATCATCAATTTGGTTTTTTATTAGAGTCGTTGATGTTTTGTATTAATCATAAAATTTCTTTACATTTTTAACTATTAGCAAATTATATAATAGGCCTATGTAATTAAATGTCGAATATTGTTGTTAATAATATTCAGTTTTTATACATTCTAGTAATTAATTTTGGTATAGTAATATCTAGCTATGATTTAGTTAAATGATGACTTATAATGCTTTTTTAGCAATCTTTTCCAGTAGACAGTTATTATGACTCCCAAATTGTCCTTTAAGGTATCTTTTATCAACTGAAAGATGAAAATAGAGCCTAAAAGATTATTAGAGAAATAATTTTTTTAACTTTTTGTTTTATTTTTATAAAATACAATAGACGTTGCTATTACCGAACCAATTAATAATATACCACTTAATACAAAATTGCTTTGCCATCCCAGATAATCAAAAAACAATCCGCCTATCGTTGAACCTATCGCAATTGATGATTGAATTACTGCAACCATTAGTCCTCCACCAATTTCTGCATCTTTGGGTAATGTTTGTGCTATCCATGCCCACCACCCAGTTGGTGCGGCCGTAGCAAACAATCCCCATAAACTGAATAAAGTAGCTACAGTCCAGATGTGACTACTAGTTAAAAATAAACCTATGATAATGACAGTCATTATTAAAGAAATCATCATTAATGTTTGATAGAGTTTAGTTTTCAGAAAGGTTGCAATTACCATTGTTCCAATAAAACCAGCGATACCTATAGCAAGTAAAATTAAAGATAGATTAAAATTATCTACCTTAGCCACTGTTTCTAGAAAAGGGCGCACATAGGTGAATAAAGTAAACTGTCCCATGAAAAATAATCCACATGCCAGTAAGCCTATAGATAGAATTGGTTTTTTTAGCAGTTGAAGCATAGGCTTGTTAGGTTGATTTTCTTTATAGGTTTTCATAGTAGGCAGGCTAATGCATTGCCAAATAAATGCAAAAATAGCAAGGGGAATGATACAAATAAATGCTCCACGCCAGCCTATTGTTTCTCCTAAGTAGCTTCCCAGTGGTGCGGCTATAATTGTCGCAAGAGCATTACCGCCATTGAAAATAGCTAGAGCCTTAGGTACTTGATGCTGTGGCACCAAACGAATAGCCGTTGCAGCTGACATTGACCAGAATCCACCGATAGCAATACCAATTAGTGCTCTTCCCAGAATATAAACCAAGTAATAGGATGCGATAGCGATAACTAGCCCGGATAAAGCCATTAAAAACGTAAGAAATAGTAACAGTAGTTTTCGATCTAAGTTTCCTGTAAGTTTATGAATTGTCAGACTAGTTAGTACTGCTAGTATACCTGATATAGCAATACCTTGACCCGCTTGTCCATCGGTAATTTGTAAATCTCTAGCAATAGGTGTAAGTAGGCTTACAGGTAAAAATTCTGAAGCAATTAATACAAAAACGCATAGCGTCATAGAAAATATACCGCTCCAGTGTGTGTATGTTTTATTGTTTGGTATATTGAGATTTTTTTTAGACATTATAGCTTTATCCTCATACCTTTTTGACCGGCCGAGTTGCATTAAGGGCAAATGTTGTTTCTGTATATAGTAGTTATAAAGTTAATAAAAACAAAATATTAGAAATAACATTTTTGTCATTTATATAATGATAATAGCCATCAGTAAATACAGTTATTTTTGTTGGGATGGCTAATATATATACCTTATGATTTTAAGCAGGTCTTAAAGAACTGTTCAAATTTAGTAAATGGTATTTTTCCTGTGGTATTGTCATATAAATCGACATGATTTGCTTCAGAAACAATTACCAATTCTTTTTTCTTGCCACCGACCATTTTATAAGCATCCTCAGCAAAATAACGAGAATGAGCCTTTTCACCAGTAACAATTAATGTGGGAATAGTAATTTCATTTGCATAGCTTAGTAGCGGCATATTCATAAATGAAAGAGGCATTGTTGCATTCCACGCTCCAACCGAATTAATAGAACGAGGATGAAAACCACGAGGCATTCGGTAGTAATTATAAAACTCTTTCAACACTGGAGGCGGATTTTCTGGTAATGTTTCTGGCAAAATACGTTTAGAAGCACTGACTTTACCTTTTTCATCGACATAAATATCATGTCCACCTAATGTAGGAATACCTGTTTTAGCATCTTCCCAACGTTGTTCGTTCAGATATTGTAAAACAGAATGTCGATCAGCTGTTGAATAACGATCTTTCCTATCACCAACTCCATGCCCCATTGCACGACTCATATCGTACATTACACTCGTTGCAACAGCCTTTACACGAGTATCCATTGCTGCATTGTTTAATGCCATACCGCCCCAGCCACAAATGCCGAGCAGTCCAATACGATTACGATCCACCTCTTTTTGTAGACCAAGAAAATCAACTGCAGCACTAAAATCCTCGGTATTGATATCGGGAGAAGCAACATTACGTGGGTAGCCACCACTTTCTCCGGTATAAGATGGATCAAAAGCCAACGTAATAAAACCTTGTTCGGCTAGTGTTTGAGCGTATAGCCCGCTCGCTTGTTCTTTTACTGCACCAAAAGGGCCGCTGATTGCGATTGCAGCTAATTTGCATTCATTTTGATTTTTGGGAATATAAAGATCGCCGACTAATATAATTCCATAACGGTTCTGAAAGGCGACTTTACGGTGATTAACTTTTTTACTTTTAGGAAAGGTCTTGTCCCATTTTTCGAACAGTGATAAAGGTGAAATTTGATTTATCTTATCAGTACTCATAGTTATAACCCCACTTATTAGTGTGAATAGTATAGTAGTAGGTGGAACAAATTTTGCTAAAAGCTCTTGTTAATCATTTCTTTTACTGATTTAGGTTATATTTAGATAACACAGCAGAAATTGCATTAGTAATTATTATAATTAATATTAATAGTATTGATTAGTGGGGAAAAAATGCTAAGATTAATACTAAATTGTTATAAATAAGAGTAAAAAAATACTTTGCTAACTAAGCGAGAAAACTACAATGATCTTTACCTGTTTATGATTGTTGTACAGGAAGGAAGCTTTACCGCTGCAGCAAAACGGCTTGGGCTTGCACAATCAGGGATAAGTCGTTCTATCCGTGAGCTTGAAAAGCGCCTTGGTTTACAGCTTTTGGTTCGCACAACGCGCAAATTATCTCTGACGCAGGCGGGTGGACAATTTTATCAAAAAGTACTGTCTGGATTTGATGCATTAAATGACGGACTAACCTCTCTAGCTTATTATCGTAATACTCCATCAGGTACTGTTCGCATCAATGCTAGCCAGCATGTTATAGATAAAGTGCTATTACCTAAGTTAGCGGTATTTCAACAACTTTATCCTGATATCCGATTGGAACTTATTAATGAAAGCAGGTTTGTTGATATTATTTCTGAGCGATTTGATGCAGGTGTGCGCCTAGGTCCAGAAATTAACGATGGCATGGTTGCTGTACGTATTTACCCAGATATGGAAATGGCAATTGTTGGCACTCCCGACCACTTTCGTCGCTATGGATTTCCACAAATACCAGCAGATTTAGTGGCACATCCTTGCATTGCATATCAGCTTGGTGACGGAAGTTTGTACTCGTGGGAGCTTTATCAAGATGGCGAAAAAATTACCCACCGACCTGAGGGAAAATGGGTTTTTGCTGATAGTTATTTGGAAGCTAAAGCTGCTCGCTTGGGATTGGGGTTAGCCTATGTACCAGAAGAATTGGTAGCGGATGATATAGAAAAAGGCGTTTTCATTAGAGTGCTACAGCGTTTTAGTCTTAAGCTCGAAGCATCGTATATCTATTACCCTAATAGAAATATATCTCCTGCGCTACGAGCTGTTATTGACGCATTGAAAATTTAAAGAGAGATTAAATTGTCTACATTTGATTATTTGTAATTTGTAATAGTCCTTATTTAATTTGATATTTGAGTTATTTTATAACGCAAAAGGGGATGCTAGAAATGAATCAAACAACAAAAATCATTAAACCTAAATTAGGACTTTAAAAATAAAATTATTGCCACTAACTCTTGTCTTAATTATTACTTTTTAATTGGAGCGGGAAACGAGGTTCGAACTCGCGACCCCGACCTTGGCAAGGTCGTGCTCTACCAACTGAGCTATTCCCGCATAGGTAAGAAGTGGTGCCCGGGGCGAGACTTGAACTCGCACGGCCAAAAAGGCCGAGGGATTTTAAATCCCTTGTGTCTACCGATTTCACCACCCGGGCTCAAAATTAATTACTAAAAAGTAATTTGTTTTGAATGCTGTGCATTTTACCGATCTTATGGTTTCAGTCAATAAAAATTTTAAATAAATCGTTTAATTGCTCAATGTTTGACTGATTAACAATTTAAATAGAAGTTATTGGTTGGTTTTGAAGGGGATGAGTAATTTTGTTTACTAGAATTTATCAACAAAATTACTCGAATAAAAACATGCTTAGGTAGAAATATTAACTAAAAGTTATTATTCTTCTAATAAATCGCTATGTGCTATCCATAAATATTGCAACATTGATAATAGCGTTAATACTGTTGCAATAAACAATGCTGCAAGACCTGCGTAAATAACAATGTCACAAGGACGCCAAAGTAGCCAAGTTAATGCTGTCATTTGTGCTATCGTTTTGATTTTCCCAATTGACGAAACAGCTACATTGTTACGTTTACCAATTTCAGCCATCCATTCCCGTAAGGCCGATATTATAATTTCTCGTGAAACAATAATAATTGCAGGGATTGAGATCCACCATGATTGATAATATTGTGTAATTAAAACAAGCGCTATTGTTACTATGATTTTGTCGGCGACTGGATCTAAAAATGCGCCAAACTTGGTTGTCTGTCCTAGGCGGCGAGCAAGATAACCATCTAATACATCAGTCACGGCCGCAATTAAAAAAATTAATGCAGAGAAAAAACCAGACCATTCATGAGGGAACAAATAAAATGCCAGCACAAAAAAAGGAATTAAAATAACTCGAAATAGTGTTAAAAATGTTGGAAAATTAATTTTCATGTGACAAAAGCTCTTTTTTTATTTTATTAATCAATGCATTATAGATTAATAAAAAACAGTATTTTCTTAATGATTATGTTGCCTGAAATATGTTATTTTTTCAATGGGTTATTGTTGTAAATTTAGATAAATTTTTTCAGCTAATTGTTTTGATATACCTTGTACTTGCGCTATTTCATCAATACTGGCATTTTTTAACTCTCTTAATCCACCAAAATGTTTCAGTAGTGCTTGACGCCTTTTAGCGCCAATACCTTCAATATGTTCTAAGGCGCTGTCGGTTAATTGTTTTGTCCCTTTTTTACGTTGACCAACAATAGCATGATCATGTGATGCATTTCTTATTTGCTGAATGAGTAATAGTGCAGGGGAATGATCATCAAGATAATGTCCTGTACCATGAGCTTCAAAAAAGAGGGTTTCTAATCCTTCTTTACGATCAGCTCCTTTAGCAACACCAATTAGTATAGGATGATTTTTGTTCCAATTTACCTCTAATTGTTCAAATACCTTTAGAGCTTGATTAAGTTGCCCTTTACCACCGTCAATAAAAATAATATCAGGAACTTTTTCATCGGGTAGTTCTTTTTTACTGTAACGGCGCGTTAAGACTTGTTCCATTGCCGCATAATCATCGCCAGGTGTGATACCAGTAATATTATAACGACGGAATTCAGATTTAACAGGTCCTTTATCATCAAATACAACACAAGATGCAATCGTGTTTTTACCCATAAAGTGGCTGATATCAAAACATTCCATTCGGTTAATTTTATCGATTCCCAAAAAAGATTTTAATGCGTCATATCGTTGTTTTATTGTGGAATTTTCTAATAGCTTATTTTTAACTTCAGTTTGAGCGTTTACTGTTGCAATATTGAGTAATTTAAGATTATCTCCTTTAGGTTCATCAATGAGTTTAACTTGATGCTCTGCAATAAGTGACAGTGTCTCTTCCATTGGTTGTTTATCTGATAATGAAAAATTGAGTAAAATTTTTCTCGGAATATTTCTATTCTGGTTACCTTGTAGATAAAATTGTCCTAAAAAAGTTTCTATAACTTCTTCTAGTTCTGTATTTGATGGTACTTTAGGAAAGTATGATCGATGACCAAAAGTTTGCCCATTCCGAATAAACAGTACATAGATACAAGCTAATCCTAATTCATAATGGAATCCAATAACATCAAGATTATCATTATTATTGTATATTGCTTGTTTTTCATTAATGTGTTTTATTGCTTGAAGTTGATCACGCAAAACCGCTGCTTTTTCAAAGTTGAGTTCGCTACTAGCTTTTTGCATATCTTCAGTTATTTTTTGTATTATCTGATCTGATTGACCAGATAAAAATAATCTAACATAGTTAACTTGTTCTAGGTAATCTTCATCACTGACTAATCCAGACACACAAGGCCCTAAGCAACGTTTAATTTGATATTGTAGGCAGGGGCGAGTTCGGTTGCGATAGGTTGAATTTAAACACTGTCTTATTGGAAATGTTTTTTGTAATAAAGCTAATATTTGCTTTACTGCATATCCACTTGGATAAGGGCCAAAAAATTCATCTTTTTTTCGATTGACCGCACCACGATAAAGAGACAATTGCGGATGTTGTTCTTTGCTTAACTTTATAAAAGGGTAACTTTTGTCATCTTTTAACAGTACATTGTATCGGGGTTGATACTTTTTAATATAAGTCTGTTCAAGCAGTAAGGCTTCGGTTTCGGTATTGGTAATTGTAAATTCAATATGATGGATATGACTAACGAGCATATCCGTTTTTAGCGTTTTTTTACTATTATTAAAGTAACTTTTTAAGCGATTATTAAGATCTTTAGCCTTTCCCACATAAATAATCGTCTGTTTATCATTAAACATTTGATAAATTCCTGGCTTATGTGGAACTGTTTTTAAAAAAGATGCTGAATCAAATTGGCTCATATTAGTTTTCAAATTTGAGGGCTTTTTTCTCTATAATCCTCATAATGGTGCTAAGTAAACCATTTATCAAGAGATATATTAACCCAGCAGCAATAAAAATAGTGAAATCATAATAATCCGCATTCAATTCATTGCTGTAGCCCATAACATCCATAACAGGAATCATTGATGCTAATGCTGTGCCTTTTACTACAAAGACAACTTCATTTGAATAAGTCGAAAGGGCTCTTTTTAATGCATAAGGCAAAACAACTTTTAAAGTTTGTTTTTTATTCATGCCAAGTGCTTCACAAGCTTGCCACTGTCCTTTAGGTAAGGCTTTTAATGAACCATAAAAAATTTGAGTTGTATAGGCGGCACTATTGAGTGTTAATGTTAAATAGGCACAAAACCAAGGCGAAGAAATAATGTTATAAAACGTCGGTATTTTGATTAAAATATCTCTAAATTGTGATGGCCCATAATAAATTAGTAAAAGTTGTACTAGTAAAGGTGTACCTGTAAATATAATGATATATGTGCGTATAACTTTATTTAATATAAAGTTATTTAATGACAATATGCATGATAGACAAGCAGCAATCAATCCAGCAGATAAAATACCCAAAATACCTAAACTTAATGTATCGGGTAAACCTTGGGCAATGATGTTAAGGTAATGAATAAAATTATCAGACATAATACGGCCTTACTAACTTTTCGCTGATGTAGGTTGTTCAAAATAGGTTGAGCGTTTTTCAATACGCGTTATAACCTTTTGACTTAAAATTGAGATAATTAGATAAATGATCATTGCAACAAAATACCATAAAAAAGGTTGGTTGGTTCGCGCGATGATAGTTTTGGTTTGCATCATTAAATCATCAATTGCAATTGCTGAAACTAATGCGGTGTCTTTTAACAAAATTAACCACTGATTACTTAATCCAGGCAAGGCATGACGCCACATTTGTGGCATTATAATACGAAGAAACGTGCGTGATTTACTTAACCCAAGTACTTGAGCTGCTTGTTTTTGTCCGTTAGAAATTGCTTTAAATGCACCGCGTAACGTTTGAGAGGCATAAACAGCGTATAAAAGTGATAGTGCTGCAACACCGCATAAAAAAGGACTAATATTAAAATCTTGAATATCTAATTGTATCGTCAACGACAAATAATAAAGATCGATTGTGAAACCATCATTTAATAATATTAATAATAGTGGTAATCCGTTATAAATAGCTACCACAATTAATAATTCAGGTAACGCGCGAATTGTTAAGTTAAATAAGGACATTGTCCACGCAACGGGTTTAAATGGAACAGATTCTAGTATTGAGAAAATTAAAGCGAAAACAATTCCGATAATTAATGATACAAAGGCCAATGATAATGTGATACCTGTTGCTTGTATAAGCGGCAAAATATACCCATCCATTAACGATGAGATCCATATCATTTTATTTGCAAAAAAATCAAACATAAAAAAACCAAGGTTAATTTAAAAAATAAATTCGCCGCAAGATAATGCGGCGAGATTATCATTGTTATATTTATTTAAAAATATAGTTTATTTATTAAACCATTTTTTATAGATAGCATCTAACTCACCGTTAGCTTTTAATTTATCTATTGCTTGATCGAATTGGTTAAGTAATTTTTCGTTCCCCTTACGGATAGCAATTCCTAAACCTTCACCAAAATAGTCGTGGTCAGTGATTTTATCGCTTAAAGCAACAATATCTGCCTCTTTGCCTAGCCATTCGCCAGCTACGATTGAGCTTGAAACTATTGCATCAATTCTCTTCGCTTTTAAATCTAAAATAGCGTACTGATAACTATCATAGCTAACCGCTTTCATATCTGGGAATTTATCACTTAAATATTTAGGATAAGTTGTTCCTTTTTGTAGACCAACTCGTTTACCTTTTAGTTGATCGAGACTAGTCAATGTATCTTTCAATGTAACAAATTGGATTGAGCTATCATCATAATAAATTTTAGTAAAATCAACTTGTTTTTGTCGTTCTGGCGTAATATCAATTCCGGCTATAGCGGCATCAATTCGACGAGTTTTTAAGCTAGGAATTAAACCATCAAATGATTGATTGACAATTTTGCATGAAACTTTTATTTCATCACAAATCTTATTAATCACATCAATATCAAAGCCGATGATTTCATTTTTTTCATTAGTAAATTCAAAAGGCGCATAAGTTGCTTCTGTTCCGATTGTTAAGGTGTCTGCTGCTTGAGCTACAAAAGCAGTTCCTGCAAGACAAATGGCTAGTAACGTTTTTTTCATATATCCACCTAATTTTATTTTAATTAATGTGACAAATAAGCTTTAAACTCTTCAGTTTTAGGATGAGCAAAACATTCGAGTTGTCCTCGCTCAATAATTTTACCTTGCTCCATATAAATTACTTGTGAAGCAATTTTGCGTGCAAAATCAACTTCATGCGTAACTATAAT
The DNA here is from genome assembly GCF_013346885.1 of Gilliamella sp. ESL0232. Classification (NCBI taxonomy): domain Bacteria; kingdom Pseudomonadati; phylum Pseudomonadota; class Gammaproteobacteria; order Orbales; family Orbaceae; genus Gilliamella; species Gilliamella sp. ESL0232. Next base: position 428,172 of record NZ_JAAEDW010000001.1, read on the forward strand.
TTGTGTAATACCTGTTTGAGATAGCTCATTGATAATTTCGGCAATTTGCGATGTAATTGCTGGATCTAATGCTGCTGTAGGTTCATCGAATAATAATATTTGAGGTTCCATCATTAACGCTCTAGCAATAGCGACACGTTGCTGTTGTCCACCTGAGAGGTGAAGCGGGTAGCGTTGTGCCATATCATCAATTTGCAATCTTTGTAATATCGCCATTGCTTTATCGCAAGCTTCTTTTTTAGATAACTTTAATACTTGGCAAGGTGCTTCAATCAAATTTTCTAGTACCGTCAAATGCGGCCATAAATTATAGTTTTGAAATACCATGCCTACATTTTTACGGAGATGTCTAATTGTTGATTCACTGATTTTTTCAGAAAAATCAAAATGGGTGTTAGCAATAGTCATCTGCCCTGATTTAGGTATTTCAAGTAAATTAAATACTTTTAATAAAGAGCTTTTTCCTGCTCCACTTTGACCAAGTAATACAATGGTTTCACCAAGTGGATAGCAGAGTGAAACATCATTTAAGGCCTGATGTTTACCATAAAAACAGTTAATATGGTTTAATTCAATATTCATTGTTAGTTATACATTTTTCTTGATGCTAAATTTGATTAAATATTACTTTTTTCTGCATAAAAATGCAATCTAATTTATTAGACAAGTCCTCTTTTGTCTGGTTTTTATACTTAAAGATGCACTTTCTTGAAAGTTTTTACAATCTTTTGTTATTTAGGATGGTTATTGAGCATTAGATAAAATAGGAATTACAGGGCCAAGATATCTAGGTTCTTTTTTTAGAATATAAAGATCAATAAATGCACTAACGCGCGCAAACATTTCGCGGATACGGACTAACTTCATATTTTTAGGGGAGGGTACAGCAAAACATTGTGCTTGTATGTCTTGTGCAAGGGCAATAAAAATAGCTCGTTCGCAATGAAACTCTTGAGTGATAATAGTAAAATTATTTGCATCAAATACTTTATTGGCACGAACCACCGAATCAAAAGTTCTAAAACCTGCATAATCCAAAACGATCACATTGCTAGGAATTCCAGCTTTTATCAAATCCTTCTTCATAGTAATTGGTTCGTTGTAGCTTAAAAGAGCGTTATCACCACTTAATAATAAATAATCAACTTTGTTTTGCCAATAAAGATCAATTGCTCCATCAATACGATTACGATAAAAATCATTTAAACCTCCTCCTCGAACATATTTCGATGTTCCAAGTACAACACCAATAGTTCGGTAAGGAAGTTTGTTTTCATCATGATAAATATAAGGAGCTGTTTTATAGCTGACCCAATAATCTAAAACCACAATAGCAGTTATTGAAATCAAGCAGAAACTAGCAATATAAGCAATAAGCTTTTTTAATTTCATGCTAAAACCAGTTAAAAATAAATACCATTATTGGAAATAAAAAAGGTGCTGTCAATGAGGTCATAACACCACATAAAACTAATGATAACGAACTATACGCACCTTCGTTATAATCAACTTCAATACAACGGGCAGTGCCGACAGCATGTGAAACAGCACCGATAGCTAATCCTCTTGCTGGTGCTGATTTTATTCTTACTAAATTTAATATTTGATGTCCAAATATACCGCCTAATGTTCCAACTAATATCACGCATAATGCAGCTATTGACGGTACACCATCTTGATTACTTGCAATTGTTACTGCAATGGCAGTAGTAACAGATTTAGGTAGCACAGATGCAGCAATCTCGATACTTCCACCTAACCAAAATACAATACAAACACCGGTTATCATTGAAGCAAGCGATGCGGTAAAAGTAATAATCATTATTGACTTCCAACGCGCTTTAATTTGGGGGATAAGTTCATATAAAGGATAGGCGAGAGCAACAACAGAATAAGGCAATAGGTTATTAATGATTTGTACGTTGTCAACGTATTGTGTATAACTGGTGTTTGTTATCAGTAAAATTGGAATTAATACTATGACCGTAATCACTAGGGGATTAAATAACGGATTTTTTATTTTAAATGATATTTTTCTAATAATGAAGAAAATAAAAAGCGTTAATGATAGCATCCATATCATAGCTGATTGACCTCACCTTTTGGTGATGAAATTGTATTTTTTGCTGCGACTTTATGACATTGTTCCGTCAAAAATGCAGTTAGAATCAATACAATAAGAGAACCACCTACACAGCCAAATATAATCGGAACCCAATTTTGTAATAAAAGTGAATAATTATCCATAATCCCCATTGCTGCAGGAATAAATAACAATGTCATGTAACGCATGAATAGATTACAGCTATTTTTGATCCAGCAAGTGGGAATTAACTGAAATGCAAGTAAGAAGAACAGGATCAATAAACCAATAATACTGCCAGGAATCATTATAGGTAATATTTTAGAAATAATATTACCTACCCATAAACAAAGAGTTAATATGACCAATCCACGACCATAACTAAAAAGAGTATAGTATAAAGAATATAGTCTATGTCTGATGGTGGCGTGCTTAGCTAGAAAATGTTTCATAACGTAAATGCTATTAATCTTAATTATAAATTATGACGGATGCTAGAGTGACATAAAGTTATTTGTCTATATGATACGCTCGTCAAAATTAATTACCAACTAAATAATGGCAGTAATGATAAAGTTGTTTAATTATTGCTAGTTTTTCTGGTTGCTGAATATAAGTTTCAGCATATTGTTCTAATATTAATAAGTAATCTTGAATTTTTGGGGTGTTGAGTTTATCGCGACAATAATCTTTCCAAATAATCTGTTCATGCTCTGTTAATGTTTGTGGGTAATTTCGCGCTTTATAACGAAAAAATAGTGTTGGTAAACGAGGATCATCAAACGTTAATGATAAACTATCTAATAGATGAATTGGAGTTGTTCGAATAGTCTCGCAGCGTAACTTATCTTGGTTATTTAGAAATTTTCCATAAATTTGAGCATCAACATCAGCGTTAATAGTATTAATAGGACTATTATTATCAATATTAAATAACGTCTGCATTTTATTTTGTAATAAATTTTGATTTTCTAACAATTTATGTTGGTTTATTAAACATTGCTCTATATCAATGTTAAACCGTTCAGCATTTTCAGGTAATAATGTTTTTAATGGTGCAATAACAGGACATTTATTGGTATGAACCAATTTTAAAGGTATTCGTGATTCACCTAATTGTAGATCTTTAGTTTTGGTGTAGAGCCTTTCCTTTATTTGCTCAACAGGTAGATCGATTAAGAGATCTATATCTCCAGTTAAATCGCAAATAACAGCGGCACTATTTTGTACTGGATGCCAAATTATAGGTGAAACTAAAGATAGATTACCACGATGGCTGCCTAACATACCTGATACATGAACTATTGGTGTCATATTAACTACATCAATAAGTTCAGCAACTTTATTTTTCTTACGTAATGAGAAAAAATAATTAAACAGTTTAGGTTGTTTTTCTTTTATTAATTTAGCCATTGCTATAGTTGCATAAACATCAGACATTGCATCATGTGCATGTTCATGCTTAATGTTATTTGCTTTTGTTAGATGTTCTAAACGAAAACTTGGTAGACCTTCATCATTAGTTGGCCAATTAATTCCTTCTGGTCTTAGCGCATAACAAGCACGAACTACATCAAGTAGATCCCATCTTGAATTGTTGTGTTGCCAACAATAAGTATAAGAGTCATAAAAATTACGATATAAAAGATTACGCGTTACTTCATCATCAAAACGAATATTGTTATAGCCTAAAATACAAGTATTAGGTTTGCTAAAAGCTTGATGAATTTGTCGAATAAATTCAGCTTCACAAACTCCTTTGTTATTAGCTTCTTGAGGTGTTATGCCAGTAATTAGTACCGCTTCTGGATTGGGTAGATAATCTTGAGTTTGACAACAATATATAACCAAAGGATTTTCAATAATATTAAAATTCTCATCAGTTCGAATTCCAGCAAATTGAGCAGGGCGATCTAATGCAGGATGAGTTCCAAATGTTTCATAATCATGGAAGTAAAAACTTGGCTGTTCTTGGTTATTTTTCATTGTTCTTCTTTGCTCATAATTGTTCTTTTATTTATTTAAATTCAATAATATATAATAAATTTTTGTTCATTTTTGTTTTTAGCTATTTAAGCGTTTTTTTATTTGTTCACTTGCAAATGTGTACAGATTGAGTACATAATTACATTTTTATATGTGTACAGAATGTAGAAAATAAAATGGCATTAAGTGATACAAAATTAAAATCAATATTAAATAAACCTTACACAGGGTTACCTGAGTTAACCGATGGTGATGGTTTGGGAGTAAGAATATCACAAAAAGGAACAATTGCGTTTCAATTTCGTTATAGATGGAACGGAAAAGCTCAAAGAATGACAATAGGACGTTACCCATCATTATCGCTTAAAGATGCTAGGATTTTGGTCGGTGAGCTGAGAGACTTATATAATAAAGGAATCGACCCAAAAAAGCATAATCAAGCAAACAATACAGGTATGACTTTGAATGCTTGCCTTGATTATTGGATGGAAAAATATGTATCAACGCTTAGAGATAAAACTGCCACACTATATCAAGCCGTTGTATGCAAAAATCTTTATAATCAATTTCCTGATATACCAGTTAATGAGATACCTGTGCGTGACTGGGTCACTTTTTTTGAAAAGCAAGAACAAATTAATCTTAAAAGAGCCAGAACAATACTAGTACAGGCTAAATCTGCAATAAATTGGTGTATTAGTCGTCAAGTTATAGACTCATGTGAGTTAATGAAATTAAGCCCTAAAAATATAGGCGTTAAAACTGAAATTGGTGATAGGGTATTAACATATAAAGAGTTGGCAAAAATATGGCTAGCAATTGAAAATAGCAGGGCATCAACAATAAATAAGCTTCTACATCAAATGCTAATGTTATGGGGGGCTAGAAATTCAGAATTACGACTTGCTTCTGTTGATGAATTTGATATGGGTGAATTGATTTGGACAGTTCCAAAGGAACATAGCAAAATGGGTAACGTAATAAGAAGACCTATTTTTGAACAGATTAGACCAATGGTTGAAAAATTACAAAATATGTTTAATGATAAAATGTTTCCAGGAACATCGTTAAATACCTCTATTACAATTTCAGCAGCTAATAGGTATGTAAGACGATTGCGTGAAAAATTAGATATGCCAGAATGGAGCTCCCATGATTTTAGAAGGACATTATCAACTAGATTATCAGAGGAGGGAGTTATGCCCCATATCACAGAAAGGATGTTAGGGCATGAACTTGGTGGTGTTATGGCTGTTTACAATAAACATGATTGGTTAGAAGATCAAAGAAAGGCATATGAATTATATGCTGATAAGATCCTTTGGCACATCAAGCACGTTGATTAATTCCGCCATTATTAAACCAGTCAATTACCGCTTTTTTATTGTATCGCTTTGGATAATTCAATACAGCAGCAGGAAAACCTTTATTTTTTGTCAAATTATAAATTGTTGTCCTGCTTTTGATGCCAAACTTTTGCATGATTTCTTTTTCTTCGATTAAGTCATACATTTTATTTTTCTCCAGACTTTTACTTATACTGTATTTTTCGCCAAATTTGGCGTTAATTCATTAAAGGGGTATTCCCCCATTGGGGGATATTGTTTATTTATTTAACTCTGATGGTTTCTTCTCAACAATCTTCATAAATCCAACACCGAAATACTTAATATAAAGATCATTAATAAAAAAGAGCATTTCGTTAGCCATACCAAGTCTTTCTTCATCCCAGCTATCAAGTGCAGTATGCACCTCGTCTGCAATAATGCCGAATGCGTTAGCGGCTAAAGCTGACTGATTTAAAAGTGCACCAGCTATAAATGAGCTGAATTGATTGCGTATATCTTCATTAGAAAAGTTATTAAGTAAATTAGAATCATTTGTAACTGAAAAATCAGCATTTGGGTTATGCTTTTTTGCTAACACTATAAATTGCTGTCTTACCGCATTTGCCGCAACTTCATTTAATTCACTGTTAATAATCATTTTAGTTAAGCTCATCTTTATGCCTCCTATTTAACATGTACGCATCAATCAAATTTAATATATAAACTTTTACATTTTTATTAGAACAGCCACCACTCAAAACGTAATCTCTGAAATCTTGAACACTGAATGTTGGGTGCTTTTTGCTTAATCTAGCTTCAAGGTTCAATATTTTTTTATTTAGTTTGAGTAATTCACGATCAACATGGAAGCAACGGTAAAATTCACCGTAAAACTTTTTTCCTGCCTTATCCGCATCAACTTTTGTTAGTTTGTATCTTTCCATTAGCCACTTTTACCTTGTGTTAGTTGATACTCAATAGCAGAACGGAATCCTTGTGCAAATACATCAAAGATTTGTGCTGTATCGTTTTCAATATAGTTGTTTAAAGCTTTAATATTTGGGTCACGCACCAGTGAAAAATCTAGCTTATTTTTAACAACAAATTTTTCAAAACAAGTGTGAACAGTAAACATAAGATTATTCATTGGTTGATTCCTCCATTTTTATAAAAGCATTTTCTATAACACCTTTTAATATCAGTAACGCAGAACCGAATTGATTCATGATTTCATCATCCATAGTAGTTAAATCGGCACAACGAAGCGTGTCAGCAATAGCACCGATACCGTCATTTGCGATACTAAGCACTTCTCTTAATTCTTCTTTAGAGGCTGATGTTGATAATAAATAATTAACTGGGTTATACATGGGTTATACCTCCATATGTGATTTAATGGCTTTTATTCCATTTTCGTTGTAACGAAAGTTAGTGACTTGCTTATCTGAATGTTCAGCTTTATCTAGCACAAAGATGCCATTTTCCGCTGTCTTCAAATTGTACTTATTAGCAATTAGTCCCACCTTGTGACCTGATATTCCCAGTTGTGCGCCGACTTCTTTTGCTGAATAAGTTTGACCATCTAGAATAGGATAGGGGACAACAGAACCTGCGATTGGATTAATTAACTTAGCATAGATAGCTTGTTTTGATGGCGAACTCAAATTAGATAGGTGTCCACATAATTTTTCAGCAACGTTATAAACTTCTTTTATCGCTCTTGCTTTTCTTAACTCTGGTAACCCTGAGTTATCAATTTTTGGTGTAGGTGTAAGCTCGCCTTTTTTGTAATCCAAAAATACTTGGTTAACCGTCAACTGAAATTTTGGACTGATCCAACCGGCATAAGAAATGGCCAAAAGTTCATGGGCGAAAGTACCTTGATTAATACCGCCTTTTGTGACAGTGATTATTTCTTGACCGAAGGCAGAATTCTGCCTTAGCTCTTCAATAAGTTCTTGAGTAGACTTTGTGGCTAACCATGCTTTAGGTCTTTTAGCATCTTTGCCCCCACTAGCTTTATGCAAAGCATTAAGATTATATCGACCTTCTTTATCAGTTGTGATAGAGATTCCAGCTATTACTGGACAAGATAAATTGTTTTTGATACTATTTTTCACGCTTTCATTCCTAAGTTGTTGGTTTGATTTTCCCCTTTGATGGCGGTCTTAGGGGATCCACTTTTTGCCTTTTTACTGATTTCCATAAGTATTTGTGGAAATACTTCATATATGCAATTGAGATCACCAGTTTCTAAAAATCGATTATGAATCTTGGTTAAAGGTTCGATAGCATTTATGCATCGATTATTTAACTGCTTTATCACATTAGGGATTTCTTTTGCTGAGAAAAGAGCACTAAATAATGGCTTTTTCCCTTCACGAATAAAAAGGGATATAAGTGGCTCATCTAAAAAATATCCTAAGCTGAAATTACTCATTTTTACTCCCACCCAACAGGTTTTGATAATTTTTCTAATTTACTTCTTATGTTTTCAATAACATCAGCAACCAACCACGCCGAGCTATTAATTTGATTATTAGCATAATCTCCGTCTGGTTTTGTTACTGTTAGAATTAACCCGACAACGCCTTTTAACTGTAATAATTGGCAATCAATTTCTTCATGCTCATCAGCGGTTAATTGAGTACATACATTCTTGTCGTCCATTTTTTACCTCATTTTTGTCTTGGCAAGTTATCTAAAGCTTCTAATGTCTCTTCTAACCGATCTGCTATCATCCAAGCGCAAGTGTTAACGTGGTCGTTTCTATTATCGGAATCTGGGGATGTTGTTTCATTGATTAACATTGCCACCGCTTTCATTTGAATTAACGTTTCTTCTATTTTTTCCCGTGAGTTGTGGTTTAATAAATAAATATTCATTAGTAGCCCCTATTGATGTTAAATTTTGTTATCTCACTGATAACTTACTAAAGGATCTAAAAAGATCTCTTAAAACCAATAATAACTATAGTTATAAATTTAGTCAATATTAAAGTTATAAATAGTTATATTTTTTTGTGGGCAGTTAAAACTATTTGATTAAAAAGTTTTAATTTTGGGATTAATATTGTGGTTATAATAAGACAGCTTGCATTAAGTTTATTTGATTTGGATGTAAGTAGAGCTACTACAAGTAGAGCACAGAAAAACCGCCGAAGCGGTTCTATGTGTTCTATTTGGAACTATTATCTTTTACGTCTGAATATTCTGTGTTCAACCATGGTGCCAACTATTCTTATTTGCTGAGTTAATGCACTCATTGTTGTGTAATCAGGATTTAGCGGAATTAGCTCAAACTGAATTCTTTCATGCTCATCATATCCTAACTCTCGATATTTCTTGAACGTAGCTTCTGATTCGCCGTTCATTGCAACAACAAATTCACCAGGAATAGGTTTAACGGCTGGATCTATGATAACAACATCACCTTCTTTAAATTCTGGCTCCATTGAGTCGCCTTTTATTTGTAATGCAAATGCTTTATCTGATAGTTCCAATGAAGTCATAATGTATTCAAATCCTGTTGAATCTCTTAATTCGCATGATTCAGTCCAAACTCCTGCTTGAACATAACTAATTAAAGGCACTTGGCGAGCTTTTAGCGCTATGGGTTCTACATTCTTTACTTCTTTCTCTTTTCCGCTTAATAGCCACGCCATATCGCATTTAAGAGCAACAGATATTTCATATAAATAGCGAGGTTTTTTTACTTCTCCACTTTCAATTGCTTGATAAGATTGTTGTTTTATTCCAACTTGTGAAGCTACTTGTTCCTGCGTTAAGTTCAATTCTTCTCGTCGTGCTCTGATTCGTTGACCAAGATTATTCATTTTAAAAATCTCTTTTAGTTTTAGTCTAGTATCGATGATTGCCACCAAACACGCCCTAAAATAGTTATCTCATCTTGAAGCACTATTTCATCATCATAGCCTGAGTTGTAACTTTTAATTTTAATTTGATTGCCTGGCAATTTTTCTAAAATTTTTATTCTTAATAAACCATCATGATTGATTGCATAAATTTTCCCATCTCGGATATGTCTATCAGCCCGATCAATTGCAACTGTTGCTCCATCTCTAAAAACAGGTTCCATACTGTCTCCGTAAACGGTTAAGCAAACAGTGCAATTTTTATCAATTCCATATCTTCTCATTGTTGATTTAGATAATCTAAGCTTGCAACCGTTGTAATCTTCTATGTCGTCAGCAAATCCATTGCCAGCTGATAATCGTATATCCTTATAAAACGGCACTTCTACCTCATCATCATCAAGCGGTGTATTACTATCCCAATCGTCTATTGTTCCTAAAATTTTTGCATTAGAATTTATGTTACCTTTTTTCATTTCTCCTGAACCAGTTGTTAACCAAAACAGATCAACGTCTAACGCATTAGCTATTTCAACTAATTTTCTGGATGAGTTAGATCGTCCTGATAGTATTTTCTGAATTGCAGGCTGACTAATTCCTACTTTTTCTGCTAGTTGGTGCTGCGATAGTCCTGACATCTTGAACGCTAATTTTACACGCTCGTTAAAGTTACTTTGCTCCATTTCAGACCTTATTTAATGAATATGATTTATTGAATACATCATATAACTATAGTTATTTTAAGACAACACAAAAGTTATTGATTTGAGTTATTATTTAAGTTATATTTAGTTATTATTAAATATTAATTTTATAACTTTGAGAATATTGATGAATAAAAATAGAAGCATTCAGTTAGCAATTGAAATTCTTGGAGGGCAAAAAAAATTAGGAGAAATAACAGGAACAACTCAGCCAAATGTTTGGAAATGGTTACATAACAAGCAAAAAGTTAAAGCTGACTATGTACCGTTAATTGTTAAAGCAACAAATGGCGTAGTTAAAGCGTGTGAGTTGCGCCCTGATTTGCCAGAGTTATTTCCGCCGGAATGATTCTCATGACATCAATCTATTGCTTACCAGAAACTTATTGCAAAGATGATGAAAAGTGGATCATCGAAATGTTATCAAAACTACCTAAGCGAGTTAGGAAAAGGGTATCTGCGTTATATACAGATGTATTTGTAGCCGAATATAAAAAAGAGCCAATAGCGCACAAAAAGGAGAATAAAGCTCGTAGAGAAGCCAATACAAGGCTTCGTAAATATGTAAAACGTTATTCAAGTGTAATGATTTGTCAGGTCTGTGAGCCGCCAATAGTTACGCTGTAACGAAAATCCTCAACATGTTTTGAGGTACTCATCAAGAGAGAGAAGCGGCTTTTGATGGGTAAGGGCGGGGGTGCTTGGTAGTTTAATAATACTACTGAGTATATATATTTTATTACTATTCCAAAGAAAGAATTATTTATATAGATCTTAATTATTATATATAGGGGCATGAATGAAAGCTGAGATTATAGCAATACTATCCAAGCAGTTTGACAAGACGACGGTATCGGATAAGCGGTTTTTTATGTCGGCATTGATTGCTAAGTTGAACCTAAACGGCTATGTGGTTGAGAAGGAGGCGAAGCATCCTTTCTTGGAAAATGCAAAGATCAACCTTAAGGTTAGTAAGAGCGGTAAGTCTTGCTGGATTGAGCTTGATAACAAAAGCCCTCGTATTCGCTCACTGGAGCGTATTCAGTCACTAGGTGAACATGGTGAGCAAGGTTTTATTTTGTTGAGAAATAGTTTTTTATCTCAGCACAAAACGTTAGGCATTGATGTGGTTTCAGCGAGAAGGTAATCATGCTTAATATCACTCCAAATCACGCTCAAAAAAAGGGACTTGCCGAACTTCGTCAAAACTGGAAGGAACACCGCACATTCATGGTTAGTAGCCCAACAGGGAGCGGTAAAACTGGGCTTGCCGCATTCATTACTGACGGTTTTATTAATAACAATATGCGCGTGTTATTTATCGCTCCGTACACCGTTTTGATTGAACAAACAATGGCTCGTTTTGTTCAATATGGGATCGATGAAAATCTTATTTCTGTGATTTGGCAAAAGCACGAACTATATGACCCAAGAAAGCCGATTCAGATAGCCAGTGCCGATACTTTGATTCGCCGTGAACTTCCTGCTGATGTCGATCTGATTATCATTGATGAAGCTCATTTAAAACGTAAAAAGTTACTAGCATACATCAAAGAAACATCAGCAAAGGTTATCGGGTTATCAGGAACACCTTTTGCAACATTCCTAGGGCAATATTACGAAAAACTTATAAAGCCAACCAGTATGAAAGAATTAATACAACTTGGCGAGTTAAGCCCTTATGAATTCTATGCACCAACTAAACCCAACTTAAAAGGTGTTAAATCTCATAACACAGCAATGGGAAATGATTACAACGAAGATGAGCTAGGCGAAATTATGTGCGGAGCTGATTTGGTGGGGGATTTAGTGCAAAACTGGCTAGAACACGGCAATGACTTACCAACAGTTTGCTTTTGCGTCAATGTTAAGCACGCAAATTATGTCACTATCCAGTTTAAAAAATCGGGGATCAACGCTGAGGTTATGACGGCAAGCACTCCACAAGATGAGCGTAAATTAATTATTGAACGGTTTGAGTTGGGCATTACTAAAATCCTCATCAATGTAGGTGTGCTTGTTGCTGGTTTTGATAGTGATGTTCGATGTGTTATTTATGCCCGTCCAACGAAGTCAGAAATCAGATGGGTTCAGTGTATTGGTAGGGGACTAAGGACAGCAGAGGGAAAAGATAAATGCGTTATTTTTGACCATAGCGGAACGGTTCACCGTTTAGGTTTTCCTGATGATATTGAGTATGACAAATTACCGTCAAAGGATGATGGTATGAAGGATAATAAAATCCAAGAACGCCAAATTACCGAGAAAAAGCCAAAGGAATGCCCGTCTTGTAAATTTATGAAGCCTATTGGTGTTTATACATGCCCTAAATGCGGTTATGAGCCATTAGCTAATGAAGATATTGAAACAGACGAAACCCGTAACATTCAAAAAATTAACAAAGGTAAGCGTACTGAGTATAGCCAATCAGAAAAGCAATCTTGGTGGTCTCAAATTTTGTTTTATCAGCATCAAGTAGCACAAACTAAAAATAAATCATTAAGCGATGGATGGTGCGCTCATGTTTACCGAAGCAAGTTTGGCGTGTGGCCAAGAAAGTTGAATTATTGCTTAAAAGAAATTGGTCCTGAGGTGAGAAATTTTATTTTAAGTAAACAAATTGCATACGCTAAAAGCCGTGGGGTATCAACACAAAAAACACAGCAAGACTTATCGTTAGCAACTGATGAAGTATTATTAGGCGGTCAAGTATGAGAACCGTGGACGCAATCAAGTATCACATTCCTGCTGTTTTAGCGCATTATAATTTGCCTCCAATCACTGGAGGTAAGCATTATCGTGGTGAATGCCCTATGTGCGGTAAGAAAAATCATTACCGCATGGATAACAGAGATAATAAGGGGACTTGGATTTGTAGTTGTGGCAATGGTGATATTTGGAAGCTATTGCAAACAACCCAGCAAAAAGATTTTAGAACGTTAGCGAAAGAAATCGATCTGCTGATCGGCAATTCATACACTAATAATAATCAACCTAAACCGCTAAGAAGCAATATAAATGAGCTTAGGAACAAGGTTATTAAGAAATTTAATAATCTTGAATCACTAAAAGGAACTCAGGCAGAAAAATACCTCAATAATCGCCATATTACGCTACCAGCTAATGTATGCAACATAAAGTATTCACCAAGCGAGGGAAAGGGAAATACTGCATTAAGTGCTATTTATGCATTAGCAACGGATCTTAACGGAAACCTGTGTTATCTGCATCGCACGTTATTAAATGGAGACAGTAAAGCCAATATTACCACACCTAAGAAGCTAAATAGCTTACAAGATGAAAATTATCTGACTTATGCAAAGTCGGTAGCGATTCGATTATTTCCCGTTTCGTCAACGCTTGGCATTGCTGAGGGGATAGAAACAGCTTTGTCATGCTATCAAATTTATAAATGTAATACATGGTCTACTATCAATGCGGCATTTTTAGAAAAATTTATAGCACCGCTTGGCGTTAAGCATCTGATGATTTTTGCTGATACTGATTGGAATTTAACAGGACAATCAGCCGCATTTAAGTGCGCTAAGAATAACCTTTTATCAATACATAACGATGTTGAAAAGGTAACGATTAGATGGCCAGAAAAAGGTGATTTTAATGATGCGCTGATCCAGGGGCTAAAAGTTTATGAATGGGCGAGTTTAAAAGAGAAAAAAGGGGAGTAGGCGTGACTTATAAAATAACAAATGCAAAGCATAAAAAATATATCAAAGAATTCTATTCAGTCACTAAGTTTTTAGTTGCTGTCATTGTGATTGCGTTATTTTTGGGTGCGAGGTAGTGAAACGTGGTGACTAAAGCAGAATTAAAAATATTAGAAAAAGCATTTATGGCAGGATTAACAGGAACTTATTTTCAAAGCGAATCAAAGCTAGCCAAAAAATTAGTTGAGGACGGTCTTTTACAAGATGTTACATCAGAGGAAATGACTTGTTTTGGGATGATGATAGTTAGGCATTTAACCTTAACTTTATTAGGTCATTTTATATATTGTGATAGTTGCGCAGAGGAGTAATTTAATGACAGCTGAAAAAATTCTACAAGAATTAACTCACAAATCAGCGCAATCAGCTCATTCAATTCGTCGGTTAGGTCGAACAGCTAGGCGTATTGGAGAAAATAAGCGTCATCAGTTTTTAAAAGATGCTGTGCATTATGACCAGAATACAGGTATTTTTACGTCTACTTATAAAGAGGGTATCCATGTTAAAGGCATACATGACAAGCAAGGGCGGTTATTTATTGTTGTAAATAGCCGTAAATACGCTGCAGAACGACTGGCGTGGTTTTTAGTTACTAGCGAATGGCCAAAACGTAAAATCCAGCACAAAAATGGCAATATTGCAGATAATCGCTTTGATAATCTAGAAGAAGTTCGTGCAATTGAAAGGAAGATACCCAAGGTAACATTATCAGAGGGCGTGCATTATTCAGCATCAGATAATAAATGGGTTGCTATAGTTTATCGTAATCGGCAACACTACAATTTGGGACGTTATACCAGTGAAAAAGCGGCAATAAAAGCGGTTGCAAGGTTTACCAAAAATCTGAATGAAGATGCGTTAAAAAACGAGAGTGCATACAATGTATTGGCACAATTGAAGAATAAAAAGCAACTTGGTACTAGTATGTCACTGACAGCTTACCAACGCTTATTTATTGAAAATATTCTTACAGGTTGGGGGGCGTGGGCATATCAAGAAATAAAAGAAAGTAATGAGAATGTGATTGCTAAAATGATGCTATCATCATCCGATATTAGCAATACTGCGTTAGTTGATATTATTGATGGTTTATATAGCCAAGGATATAAGGGTAAAGAGTTATTCGAAAAAGCTAGTGATATTATTGCTTCATTAAGGCACCGCCACGCCGAACAATTAGCTGATGATGAAGCTTTAAAGGTGGACAAGCTTTTAATTGGAACATTCGGCAGAAACAGCCCTATTATCAAAATTGCGGTTAGCTATTATGTTTATGGTCACGCTATGTCAGATATAGCTAATTATCTCGAGAAAATAACAGATTATAGACTAACTAACTATCAAGCAAGAAATAGAGTTAATTGGTGCTTAGATTACCTTAAAACGAGATTTTATCGAGCTTATCAATTTTGGGGAGAAAAATCGTAAAAAATGCTTGAAATTATATGTGGCGCATGATATAAATGTGTTATATTCGACGCGAATAGTTGGATGTAAGCCTTGTTAGAGATAACAGGGCTTTTTTATTACCTATTATAAATAGCCTCAATTAAGAGGCTTTTTTGTTTTCTCTGTAGAATTTAATTGCTTCTACCACAAGTTTGGCTTCTGATATATTTAAGTCTAAAGCCGTTTGTTTAATCATTGCGATATCGTCTATATTTAATTTAAAGGCTTTATTTTTAATGCCTCGTTTTTCATTGCTTCGTTCGTTAATTTCGGCTCTTGTTAATGCCATATAACCACCTTGATTTATTAAATAATAGTTGATATATTTAAGGTCATCGGAGAGGTTTCCCTCTCCTTTGAACTACTTTAGAATGCTGGCGAGCTAATCAAAAGTAGCAGAATTAAAATGAGTATTTTGAACTTCATTTTACTTCTCCTTAAGCCCTCGTCTTAGGTCGGGGGTTTACCTTATCAAGTCCCTTACGTGATGGTTATTATTGTAAGGTATCCTACAGTAAAAGTCAACACTATTTATCAAAAAATATTGTTTTTTTATATATTTATTACCGAATAGAATTATTAAATGAAGCCGCTTAATTGCGGTTTTTTCATGTCCAAATTTCATGCATGTCGGCGACATTGATGTCGTCAACATCTACAGAATCGACAGCAAAGCTAGACACACACATAACTAACATTTAGCTAGTACGCTGTCACATCATTAACTAACAAGAAGATTTAATTATGCCAATCAAAGATCCTAATAATTATGATTGGCTATACCAGTTAATAGCTGCTGTTGTCGGCTCTATTGCAAAAATAGCGTTTGATATTTTAAGCGGTAAATCATTCACGCTAAAAGTAGTCATTTGTCAAGTGATAGTCGCATTATATGCAGGGCAGCTAATGGCTTGGATAGCTACAAGTAGGCACTGGATAGATGAAGAAAAGTATTGCGCTATAAGCATTGCAAGCTGGCTAGGTGCTGAAATGATAAAGAATATTGCTGATAGATTCAAAGATAAAACAGGAGGGAACTCATGAAGCTAACAAGATTAAAAACAAGTGAGCGTGGTACGTTTGGTAAACTACAGCTACCGTCGGGTACGGTTTTATCAACCTTAGAACTACCTTGGCTAAATAATCAACGTCAAATTTCATGTATTCCATCTGCTATATATCAATGCGATATTGTTAACTCACCAAAGTTTGGTCGAGTATATCAAGTTAAAGACGTTCCTAATCGCTCTCATATTTTAATCCATGCAGGTAATTGGACCAAAGATACACAAGGCTGTATTTTAGTCGGCATGAGCAATAACGACACCCAGTTATTTGAAAGCAGAAAGGCGTTAAATTTGCTGATGAACGAACTTAATGGACAGTCATTTAAGTTGGAAGTTATAGAAGCTTATGAATAAGGCAAATATAACAAGCATCGCATTAACCATTGCTGTTTTTGTCTTTACTGTCTATTTCGGTTACAGCAATTATCAAGAGAAAAAGCAGCTACAAAAAGATAAAGCTGAACTGTTCGGAAAAATCGAACAGTTGAACCGGGATATTGCTAAAAACAATCAAATCATAGCTGATAACGAGCAAAGCAAACGCGAGCTAGAAAACCAATCACTAGAACGGCAGGAGCAAATCAATGAGCAACTCAAAAATAATGGCTGTGCTAATGAGCGTGTTCCTAGTGTTATCTCTAACAGCTTGTACAACAGAGCGAAAGGTTTACGTCAATCGGCAGATACCAGCCAATCTATTAAGTGACTGCCTACCAAATTTACCGCCGAAATCAATGACTTTCGGCGATAGCCTCAGATATAACGAGCATTTGCTAAATATTATTGAGAAGTGTAATGCGGATAAAAAAGCAATAAGGGAAATCATCAAATGAATTTAGCTACATTATAAATTTTAACCAACACATTTGATGATCTATTTTTATTTGTTATCTAGTTCTTCAAAAAACTCTAAATCTATAAACTCTAATAGGAATTTTGCGTGATATTCATCAAGTTCTTGCCACGTTAAATGCGCTGAACTGCCTTTATTAAAATATTTTTTTATTGAGGGAGCTAATGTCAGCATATGTTTCCAATTTTTTTTGGTACCGCTATAACCATTTCTAACTAACCAATCTCTTATTTCATAAAATTCACTAAAGTTGACTTGTGTATTATCAGTAGACATTGTAAACCTCGTAGTAAATAATTTTTAGGTGATTATATATTATACGGGTTAGTTAGAGGTGTATAGCTTAATTAATGAATTTTGTGATTTAGCTTTAATAATTTTTAGATATCTCCTTAACACCATGATAAACGTATACAACAACGCCAGATGGCGTAAAGCCCGATTAACATATCTACAACGTAACCCATTTTGTGTTATGTGTAGGAAGCAAGGCAGATACGAACCTGCTACAGCAGTAGACCACATTATACCCCACAAACTCGAACAAGCATTAATATCTAAAGACCCGATAAAGATAAAGAAAGCCCAGAAATTATTTTGGGATTCATCAAACTATCAGGGCTTATGTAGTACTCATCACTCAAGCACTAAACAACGTATTGAGAATAAGGGTACAGAAATAGGATGCGATGTTAATGGTATGCCCTATGGCGGACATTGGAGTAAAGAAAAATGAAACAAATTCAATTAGCTCATTTATATAAGAATGGTGAATTTTATGGCTACGGTATTGCAGTAGATGGACAGCTTTTAACTAATCAAGTAGCTGTTAATATCGAGACAAAACCCAATCAACTAGCAAGTATACATGTTGATTTTAAATTGGATAGTAAAGCGGTTAGCAACCCGGTTGATATTGAATTGAGTAAGAAAAGTAATAGGGAGGGGGTAGGTAATTCCTCCAGCTAAATGCTTTGAAAACCACCCGCCTCCTTTCATTTTAACGCTAACCCGATTTTTTTAGTTTTTTTAGGATTGATTATGGACGTAAAAAAGAAAACACGCTCAGATAGCACTACGGCGGTTATCAGGGCAATGGATAATGCCGCTAAAAACACAATTGAACCTCCTGAATACGCAGGGCTAGTGGCTAAAGCTCGCCCTTTTTGGGATGCTAACATCAAATCGAAATCGTTAGATTTATGGACAGATACCGACCTTATCGAATGTGCTGATTTATGTAATAACCAATTAAGAATTCTCGAATTACGGAAAGAGCTAGCTAAGGAGAATAAAAAAATTGGCGAAGAACGAAACTCTAACGAGATAAAGCGAATTGATAAGCAGATTACTGATTTGGGTCGGTTAGTTGCCGCACAAAAAAGAAATCTGCAAATACACTCTCATGCAACAAACGGCGAATCACGAGATCAAGTTAATCATAATAAAAACGAGCAAGAAGCTAGAAGATATTTGGGTAAACATGATGATGGCTTGCTTGCCACTCCCATACATTAAGGTGGAATATGACGAGAGGTGAAAAAGTAATAGCCTTTATTGAGCGATATTGCCGAGTCCCCGACGGCGAACACCTTGGCGAGCCGATGCAATTAGCTGATTTTCAGAAAAGGTTCATTTTAGATATTTATGATAATCCGCACGGTACGCATTCGGCGTATCTTAGTATCGCTAGAAAGAACGGTAAGACTGGTTTAATTGCTGGGTTGTTGTTGGCGCACTTGGTTGGTCCCGAAGCTGTACAGAATTCGCAAATCGTAAGTGGAGCAATGAGCCGAGAGCAGGCTGCAATAGTCTTTGATTTAGCCGTTAAAATTGTGAATTTAAACCCTGAACTACAAAGAATTGTAAGGGTTGTACCAAGTGGGAAAAGGCTCTATGGTTTACTTTGCAACGTTGAATATAAAGCGTTAGCCGCTGAAGGAAAAACGGCACATGGACTATCGCCAATTCTTGCTATCTTGGATGAGGTAGGGCAAATAGTTGGGCCAAGAAGCGATTTTGTTGATGCAATTACAACATCGCAGGGTGCACATAAAGCACCATTACTCATTGCAATTAGCACACAAGCGGCTAACGATGCAGATTTATTTAGTGTGTGGCTTGATGATGCAAAAAACTCTAACGATCCGCATATTGTTTCCCATGTTTATTCTGCTGAAAAAAATGCTGATGTGTTGGATGAAGAAGCTTGGAAAGCAGCAAACCCAGCCCTTGGTCTGTTTCGTTCCTATGACGATTTGAAGCGGCTTGCTAATGCCGCTAATCGAATGCCGAGCGAAGAAAACAAGTTCAGAAATTTAAACTTAAATCAAAGAGTATCCGTTGTTAGTCCTTTTGTATCTCGCAATGTTTGGGAATCTTGCTCAGCCAAACCAACGTCAGAAGATATCATTAGTTTTGCGGGACTTGATTTATCACAAAAGAATGACCTAACCGCATTCGTTGTTATATCAAAAACAAGTGATGGGCATTGGAACGTTCACCCGTATTTTTGGGCAACAGAAGCTGGCATACATGATCGTTCAAAACGGGACAGAGTGCCATACGATGTGTGGGCTAAACAAGGTTACTTAAGAACAACGCCACGGGCATCTATTGATTATGAGTATCTCGTTAAAGAACTAGATGAAATCATCCAAGAATATAACATTTCTGCTATCGCCTTTGACCGATATCACATTGACTTTTTAATCAAGGAATTTGAGCGAATTAATGCCAGCCCACCGTTAGTTAAGTTTGGGCAAGGTTTTAAAGATATGACGCCTGCTTTGTCGATTTTAGAAGATGAGCTTTTAAATGGAACTATCAGACACGGTAACCATCCAATATTAACTATGTGTGCCGCTAATGCTGTTGTTACAAGGGATGAAGCGGACAATAGGAAGTTCGATAAGCACAAAGCAACAGGGCGGATAGACGGAATGCAAGCGTTAGCTATGGCTTTTGGTGTAACAAATAAAGAAGATGATAGTACGGACATATCTTCTTTTATTAATGACCCGATCATGGTGCTTTAATGAGAAATAAAAACGAAAAAGGCTTTATTAAGGCCGCATTATTAAAATGGCTTGGCGTTACGCCGGAAATGACAGTAAAAACGGCATGGTCTGATTATTCAGGAAATTCCAGAAGCGGACAAAATGTTAGCGTTGATAGTTCATTGCAGTTATCCGCGGTGTGGGCGTGTGTAAAATTGGTATCGGAAACGATATCGACGCTACCTTTAAAAATTTATGAGCGAAATAACGACGGTTCAAAACAACTTGCCATTAATCACCCAGTATATCGAATTCTTTGCAAACAACCTGCTATAGACTTAACACCAGCAAGATTTATGCAAATGATCCCCGCTAGCATTTGTTTACGGGGTAATTCATTTTCTGAAAAATTAATGTTTAAAAAAGAGCTTGTTGGTATACGTCCCTTGTTACCGCAGTACATGAAAGTCGGTAGTGATGATTCTGGAAGAATAACATATACATATTCAGATCCTGTTACTAATACAGAGAGGAATATACCACGTGATCTAATAATGCACATTCGAGGGTTTGGATTGGATGGTGCGGTAGGGTTAACACCAATACAAGTTGGGGCAGATATTATTGGATCTGCGTTAGCAACCAACGAAGCCGCATCAAATGTATTTAAAAATGGGCTTCAAAACTCTGGTTTTATTACATCAACACTGCCGTTAAATTCAGAGCAACGCCATGCTATCCGTGAAAATGTTCAGCAGTTCGCAGGCTCTAAAAACGCAGGTAAGTTAATGGTTCTTGAGGGGGGATTCGACTATAAAGCGATCACAATCAACCCAGAAACAGCGCAATTACTGCAAAGTAGAGCTTTCGGCATTGAAGAAATATGCCGATGGTTTGGTGTTCCGCCTGTGCTAGTTGGGCATATGGAAAAACAAAGTTCTTGGGCGTCAAGTGTTGAAGCTCTTTATACTCAGTTTTTGATAACAGGATTAAGACCAACTCTGGTTAATATCGAGCAAGAAATTTGGCGATGTTTGCTAGATAGTGATGATCGTTATTTTGCTGAGTTTTCTGTTGAAGGGTTGTTACGAGCTGATAGTAATGCGAGAGCCAATTATTATAAACAAGCTCTTCAAGATGGGTGGATGAACCGAAATGAGGTTCGGGCAAAAGAAAATCTTCCACCTATCGACGGCGGAGAAAAATTCACAATTCAATTAAATATGACGACCTTGGATAAGGTCGGACAATCCGAGGAATAATTATGCCTTTTCAATTGAATCCAAGCATTTTGGAAAATAAGCCCTGCGCAGAATACAAAATAACACAAAGCGCACTAAATAGATGGAATCCAAATATCCAAGCCAAGACAACGGACAATACAATATCAATTTATGATGTAATTGGTGAGAATCCGTGGAGTTGTGACGGTATAACAGCTAAAACAATAGCTGGGATCTTAAAAAACCTTAATAACCAAGATGTGATTGTCAATATTAACTCCCCCGGTGGTGATATGTTTGAGGGGATATCAATTTATAACATGCTTAAGCAGCACGCAGGGAAGGTTACGATTAATATTGTTGGTATCGCTGCATCTGCCGCATCAATTATAGCAATGGCTGGAGATGAGATAAAAATTGCCAAATCTGCATTTTTAATGATTCATAATTGCAGTGTTGTTGTGGCTGGTAACCGCAATATTTTGGCTGATACAGCTAACCAATTAAAGCCTTTTGATGAAGCTATGGCAAGTATCTATAGTGATAAAACTGGCAAAAATACTGGCGAAATACTCAAAATGATGGATGAAGAGACATATATTAATGGCTCATCAGCTATAGAACAAGGCTTTGCAGATGGTTATCTTTTATCAGATGAAATTCAGCAAACTGACAATAAAACAAAATCAATGCTAAAGCAACTTGATACATTACTTGCAAGGTCAGGAATGACGCGAAGTGAGAGGAGAGTCCTTTTTAATCAAATTAAGGGTACGCAAAACGCTACCGATTCAGACACGCAGAACGCTGTCATCACGGCTTTAGCCGATATTCAAAAATCAATAAAAAAATTAACTGGAGAACTATAATGTCTGAAATATTAGATATGATCAAAGGGTTACAAGAGAGTATTGAAAAAGCATCCAATAAACTTGATGTAACCGCAGAAAATGCACTAAAAGAAGCTAAAGCCGCTGGAGAGCTTTCATTAGAAACCAAAAACAGTGTAGACAAGGCTTTTGTTGAGATTAACGCACTGCGTGAAGCGGAGAAAACAATAAAAGCTTCAGTTGGCGAAGTTAAGCAAGAAATTGCAACAATGCCATTAACTACTGCCAAAAAAGTAGCTTTAAGCGCAGGTCAAATTGTTACATCATCTGAAAATGTAAAACTATTTGCTTCAAGTGTTGAGGGTGGCAAACGTGTTAGCATTCCGGTTCAAGCAGCATTAACGTCAATCGATGTACCAAGCGGGGTTGTTGAACATCAACGATTATCAGGTATCGATACTTTACCAAAACAGCGGTTATTTATTCGTGACTTGATCGCTTCCGGTAAAACTAAATCACCAGCAATTTTTTGGGTTCAGCAAACTGGATTTACGAATAATGCGGCGGTTGTACCTGAAAACACAACAAAGCCGTACAGCGATATTAGCTTCGGCACAAAAGTGACACCAGTCACAACTGTGGCACACATGTTTAAGGCGTCCAAACAAATCCTTGATGACTTTGCACAATTGCAATCCACGATTGATGCCGAAATGCGCTACGGTTTGAAATATGTTGAGGAACAAGAGATTTTGTTCGGGGACGGAACAGGTGCGCATCTGCACGGTATTGTCCCGCAAGCATCTGCTTTTGCGCCATCATTTGCTCCAGAAAAACGCACACCAATTGATGACTTACGTCTTGCGATGCTTCAAGCTCAACTTGCAAGATTACCGGCTTCGGGGCATGTTTTACACTTCTCTGATTGGGCTAAAATAGAGTTAACCAAGGATTCAAATGGTGGTTACATTTTAGCAAACCCAACAGGATTAATTGGTCCTACACTTTGGGGATTGCCAGTAATTGCAACAGAGCTTGCTGCATTTGTTGGTAAATTCTTAACGGGTGCTTTCTCGACGGGTGCACAAATTTTTGACCGTGAAGACACCAATGTGGTCATTTCAACCGAAAACTCTGATGATTTTGAAAAAAATATGATTTCAATTCGTTGTGAGGAACGTTTAGCCCTTGCTGTAAAACGTCCTGAAGCATTTATTTTTGGGTCATTTGGAACTGCGATTTCATCTTAAATTCAATGCGGCAGAAATGCCGCTTTTAACGGGGGTTAACATGAAAATTAAGTTACTAAAGCCGTTGTATTTGAACAATCATGTCGTCCTTGACGGTGAAGTATTTGAAACGTCAGACTTACACGGACGAGAACTTATCAGTAAAGGTTATGCGCTTGTAATAAATGATAAAGATGAAACAGACTCTGATAAAGTGGTAAAAAACTCATCTAAAAAGAAAAAGTAGGTAATTTATGATTGATTTGGTAACAATCAAGCAACATTGCAATATAGAGCCTGATTTCAATGAAGATGATAATTTACTTAATATTTATATGAAAATGGCCGCTCAATATGTCAGCAACGTAACCAGGAGAACTTTGTATCAATCTGCTGATAGTGATGAATACAAAAATGATCCAAGACCGTTATTAATCGATGAATTAATCACGGGTGCGATGCTACAGTTAATAGGGCATTGGTACGAGAACAGGGAAACTATTAATATTGGTAATATCACATCAGAAATACCAATCACTACAAATAGCCTGTTGCAACCCTATATAATTTATGGTGTTTGAATATGAAAGCTGGTCGATTAAGAAATCGGATAACCATTCAAAAGCAAGTTAGCCGGAAAGACGAACTGGGACAACTAGTTAATGAATGGGTCGATGTGTGCACTGTACGAGCAGAAATTCGGGACGTGTCGGGGAAAGAGTATCAAAGCTCACAAGCTGAACAGGTGCAAACAGATTGTAAAATCTTAATTCGGTATAGAAACGATATTACTGCTGATATGCGTGCGCTGTGTAATGGAACTTATTACGACATTAAAGCGGTGCTTGAAGACGTAAAAAGGACAAGGCTTGAATTACCATGTCAAAAGGGTGTACGTTATGATGAAACCCTCGTTATCAATAGCGGGATTTAAAGAGCTTGAAGCTGATTTTAAGTTGCTTTCAAAGTCGGAACAACGCAAAGTATCAAAAAAAGCGGTTCGTGCTGGAGCAGTGGTTTTTCGTGACGCTATTCGTGCAAGTGCGCCTGTTCGAACTGGACGATTGAGGCGGTCTATTTCTGTGGATACAGCAAGAGGTTCGCTAACTGCTGGCGTGAAGTTTAAAAAAATTCGAGTTACAAAGAAATCAAAAAAAGGTAAAAGTAAAAAAACTTTGCCATTTTACTGGTGGATGATCGAAAACGGAACGTCAAAAATGTCAGCACGTCCTTTTGTCCGCCCTGCTTTTGATGCAAATGTAAAAAAGGCAGAAGATGCAGCATTTAAACAGTATTTAAAAGATATCGATGAGATTTTCTTAAAATGATAGAAGCTAAAATTAACAACACACTAAAAACATTGTGCGACGGTCGTGTTAGTCCACTAGTTGCACCGTATGGGACTAGTCCGCCATATATGTGTTACACAAAAGTTTCAGAAGTTTATGACGATGTTATGGGCGGACAATCATCCGTTGAGTATTGTTTTCAAGTTGATATCTACGCAAAAACACTGCTCGAAGCTGAAACCATTAAACAACAGTCATACGAAAAACTGAAACTGTTAAAACCATTCAATATCACTAGTCGCCAAGACTATGAAACCGAAACCGAGCTTTATCGCTCAACGTTAGAATTTTACATTCAATAATAACCCATTTAACCATTTATGCCGCTTAACTGCGGTTTTTTTATTTTTGGAGATATTAATATGCCAGAAGTTCAACAAGTACAAAGTGAATACACAAAAACAAGGGATGTCGGTGTTTTTGTTAGTAAAGATCCATCTCTTAAATTTATCGTATCAGCAACAGCAAAACTCAGCTTAGAATGCACTGTGACAGATTACTCAATGACAGCGCCTGAGGGTGAAGAAATTGACGTATCGACACTTTCATCAATCACAAAAGAAACTATCAGCGGCTTACCAGCGGAAGCGACTGTTTCAATGAATGCAAACTTTGTGATCGGCAATGCTGCACAGCAAGTATTACGTAAATCGTACGATACTGGGGATAACTACGCATTCCAGATCAAATATGAAGACGGTAGTTCAATCGACTGGATTGCGCGTGTAACTAGCTACGAGTTCAAAGGCGCGAAAAATGGTGTCGTAACAGGTTCTTTCTCATTCAAAGTGAAAGGGAAATTTGTGTTTAATGCTCCGTCTGTTAATCAAGGACAAAAATAATGAATTTAAAACAAATTATTACAGCAAAAAATTCAGGCTTTCGTACAAAAAAGATTCGGGTTGAAAAATGGGGCGTTGCGGTTACTATTCGTGAGCCTTTGCACACTGATTTTAATCGGTATATTAAGACAATCAAAGATATCACAGATAATGAAAAACTAACTGATCACGAAAAAGATTTACTAAACATTAAAGCGGAAGCAACGCTATTTGCAACGGTTTTGCTTGATGATAACGGTGATTTTGTTTTCAGCAATGATATTGATGATTTAGTAAAAAGTTATGGTCCTGTTCATACTCGATTAGTCAATGAGGCTTTTAATCTGCTTGGCTTGAAAAGCGAGCCGATAAAAGAAGCTGAAAAAAAGTAGAAAGCGATCCTGAGCTGTTTTTTAAGTTAAAGCTTGCATTAAGGCTCGGTAAAACTCTTGCCGAGCTTGAACAAACGCTATCAGCAAGGGAATTTTACTACTGGGTCGCATTCGACAAATTAAACCCGATTGGTGATGAAAGACACGATTGGCACGCCGCACAAGTCGCATCAGCTATCTATCGGTCACAAGGTGCAAAAGTCGAGTTTGAGGACTGTTTACTTAAATTCAAAGAAGAAAAGAAAGAGCCTGTCAGCATATTTGACGCGCTATCAAATTTACTTGGGAAATAAATAAAATGGCAACATTGCGAGAATTGGCAATCCGAGTTACAGCCGACTCATCATCATATCAACGAGAAATGAGCCGCGCATCACGACTTGGTACAGATTATTACAAAACGATGGAAGATCGCTCAAAGCGGTTTGATGCATACATTGCTAGCAATAATCGCTCAGTTCAAGCAATGAACATGCAATTAACACAGCTAAAATCATCGGCTTTAAGTGTAGCTACAGCATTTGCAGGTGGTTTTGCATTTACTAGCATTGTAAACATGGCGGACGACTGGGGGCAAATGGCTGCTCGTATTAGAATGGCTATTACATCTGTCGAGGGTTCAGCAGATAATTATGAGCAGGTGCAAGGTCGCTTGCTTGAAATTAGTAATCGTAATGCTAAAGCGATTGAAGATTCGCAAGAGCTGTACGTCGCCACAGCATCATCAATGCGTGATCTGGGTTATAGCACAAATGACACGATCGACTTTATCGAATCAATGTCAAACAGCTATACCATAAATGCGACTTCTGCAGATAAAGTATCAACAAGCATTAACGCAATCACTAAATCGATGATCACAGGGAAAGTTAGTAGTAACGACTGGAAGTCGATCATGGCATCAACGCCAAATGTTGTTACCGCTCTGGCAAACTCAACAGGTAAAGCCGAAAAGGTCATAAAACAACTTGGTATGAGCGGTCAAATATCAATGCGACAGCTTGCTGATGCCATGATCAAAGTTAAAGATGAAACGGGCGAAATGGCTGATGGCATGGGTAATACCGTAAAAGACGGTTTTACTCAGATATCAAACAGCTTTAAGTCGTTAATTGGCGAACTAAATAGCAGTACCGGTGTTACTCAAAATATCGCAAGCGGCTTGAAATTCGTTGCAGATAATATTCATTTAATAACTGGTGCTGGCACAATTCTTGTTAGCATTGGTCTATCTCGATATTTCAGCGGACTTTCGCTATCTATTTTCAATGCTACAAAAACAACACTAGCAAACCGAACAGCACAAATATCTCAAGCTCAAGCACAACTAGAAGCAGTTAAAAGCTTGCAATTAAAAGCGGTTGCCGAAGTAAATGCCGCAAGATTTGAAGCGCAACGTGCTGTTGGTTTAAAAGCCAGTCTTGTTGCGCAAAATAATTTAACAGCAGCTATTAATCGTCAAACACAAGCAAATAATGCGCTAGCTGCCGCACAAACAAAAGTAAATGTACTAACTAGTAAATTTAATTTGTTATCGCGAGCTGGCAGTGGTTTATTAGGTCTACTCGGTGGGCCTGTTGGATTGCTGACTACAGCGGTATCAGTCGGTGCGGCATTTTTTGCAATGGGCGACGGCGCAGAAAAAGCCAAAAAGCCGCTTGAAGAATTACAATTGCCTGTTGACGAACTTCTCGCTAAATTTAAAGAATTAGATAAAGGTAAGCAACAATCAATAACATCAGAATTGACATTAAAAGTTGATGCAGACTCTAAAAGAGTTGATGATGAAATAGATAACCTGCAAAAACAACTTGAAAAAAAATTTAAAACGGCCTGGAAAGCTAACGGCAATTATTCAGTTCAACGGATTGTTACAAAGGAAGACCAATCTGCCATACATGACTATATTGATCAATTTAAAGCGCTAAAAAAATCATATGACGAAGGAGCTATAAGTAAGCATGATTTTGGTAACAAGGTCGGTGAGCTTAATGAAAAATTTGCAGATGCGGTTGGAAAAGGGCAGGAATTTAAAACAGTATTGGGAAGTATGACATCGGCTGTGCATTCATCAATAGATGCTTTGGCAGAAAGCAAAGAAAAAATGGACGCGGTGGGCAAAGCCTCGGCTGAAACAGCAACAGAAATAAAGTTGCTTGATGTAGCTGATTTTCCAAATTTAGAAAATCAACTTGGCGTACTTAGTCAGCAACTTGATGTAAACAAAGTTAAGTCAGAAAGTGGAGCAGAGGCGGCATTTGTGCTTGCTGGTTTACAACGTGCTGCCGGAGATGCAGCTATTGAACACGCTGCTGATTTAATTGCATTAGCAAAAGGACAAGAGTTAACTGGCAAAATGTCAGAAGAACTTACTGAAAAGCTTAGATTATATACAAAAAATCTACGTGAAAGCTTCAAGCTACAAGAGGGCTTCAAACACTCAAAAACGATCAAGAGCGCAGCAGAGCTGTATAAGTCGCAGTTAGACAAACTAAATAGTCAGATCAACGCTTACACTGATATCACTGAGCTACAAAAAATCCGCAGGCAATTAGCGGAAGGGGAATTAAGTAAGCTAACTGATATTCAAAAGAAAGCATTAGAATCAAAAGCTATCGAGTTAGATAAGCTAAATGCGCAAAAAGAATATAAATCAATTATGGATTCTTTGCGCACTCCTGCTGAGCAACAACTAGACACTTACAAGCAACATTTATCGATTATCGAAAAAGCAAATCTGTCATTAAAAGAACGTGAAGAACTGCTTAATAGAATGGCTAAAAAAGCCGCTGAATCAGCACCAACATTCAGCTATCACAACTCTTACAACGGTTTAGGTAGTGATTTACTGAATGTAGCGGAGGATGATAAAAAGCTGCGAGACTGGAATGAGCAACAGCTACAAATTCAAAACGACTTATTAGCACAAAAGCTAATTAGTCAGCAAGAATATGCTGATGCCGTCGTAAAAATTGAAGAAACTATGCAACAAAAGCAAAAGGATATTCAGTCTGCATATACACTCGCAACACTCGGCACATTCTCATCATTAACAGGCTCGATTGCTGATATGTTCAAGGAAACCGCTGGCGAATCATCTGCTGCATACAAAGTAATGTTTCTTGCTAGTAAAGCATCTGCTATTGCACAAGCAATGATTAGCACAGAAGTTGCTGCCGCAAAAGCACTTGAATTAGGTCCAATAATGGGCGTTCCTGCTGCGTCGTTAATTAGAGGTCTTGGTTATGCGTCGGTAGGCATGATCGCAGCTCAAACGCTAACGGGTATGGCGCATAGCGGTATTGATCATATTCCCGAAGATGGCACTTGGCTGCTAAGAAAAGGAGAGCGGGTAATAGATGATAGAACCAATGCTGATTTAAAAGACTTTTTGCAAACATCAAATAAATCAGGAGGTAATATAACTGTAAACGTGCCTGTGAATGTTGGGGATTCTGGATGGACAGAGGATGATATCAATAAGATTGGGGGCTTGATACAAACATCTGTTTATGAGATTCTCAAAAAAGAAGTCCGACCAGGCGGAAAAATAAATCATCGTTGATTTAATAACTTAAATTTCATACCATTTACTGAAAATTAACTATTTAAGGAGAATGGTATGAAAAAAATTGTATTTTTGGGGTTAATTGGTTTTACGTTGATAGGGTGCTCATCGTCACCAGTGTCAAATGACGCGGCCGTAAACGTTCCTGTGCAGCGGATATATAACCAAGATATTTTTGTAAAAAAAGAAAATTCAGGAATGGTTATTATAAAAAGAGATAAAGGATTTGTAAGTAGCGCTTGCTCTGATTCTCTTTTTGTTGACGGAGTTAAGATTGCTGATTTAAATCCTGCGGAAAAAGTTGTTATCTACCCGCTATTAGGGAAACGAATTTTTAGCATGGTGGCAAATGGAGTTTGTGGCGGAGGAATGGTTGAAGTTGAAGGGGATGTTGAGAAAAGTCAAGTTTTAACATATAGGATTGCTCATTCCTTAAATGGTGGATATGGTATTTATAGAACGGCGTTCTAAATAGACTAATCATTTATAGGAGAATGGTGTGAAAAATTTGTGCATTATTTTGATAGTTTTTATAACTAGTATTAATTTTTCAAACGCAAAAATTCAAGATTACAATCCAAACGGCAAAGAAGAATATATTTTTGATGAAAATAATGCTAATGCAATTGCAAATAATGGTTATATGGATCTAAACAAAAGTACAAAACCAAAGTCTTCAGTCAAACTACCTTATGATAAATATAAAGGTATGCGGAGTTATATACAAAAAGAAATAAAGGGTGATCCTTGGATATATTATCAATTGCATTTACAAAATGGAGAAAATTATTATATCTGGCAACTTCCTAGTGAGTCCGAAAAGGTTGGTGGATCTTTAAATAGGTTTATAACAAAGTATGAAGTATATAAAAATCTTAAAGGCAAAATTTCAGAAATCTCTAATATAAAATTATCTAATACAATAAAAGTTGATAAAGTGCTAACCGAAGGAGATAAAATATTTAGCGTAGTTCTATCTAATGGCGCTAAATATTTTGGAAATAGTTTAGAAGATGCACAGATGCTATTATCAAAAATTACAGATGAAAATGATAAAGATGAGGTTTTGAATATATTAAATACAGATGATATATTTCTCTCATATGATAAGATTGAAAACACGTTTTTCTTAACAATGGATGTAAATTCACCACCTATTTCTATGTTTGTAAAAATCATAGATGGAAAAGAATTACTTTTAATAACAAGAGTTTTGTATACAGGAAAAGATTGGCTTTTTTCTAAAAAATTTTTAATTTATCAAAATGATAAAAAATTCATAAAAAGTAATATTGATTTTAATCGTGAAGTTAAATATGGAGTAAAGGAATATTACCATTTTAAAGCAAATAATAATTATGTGGATTATATAAAAAGCCTTACTGATACAGATGATACTTTAATACGATTTTATGGTGAAAACAGCTATAGCGATAAGACGGTAGATTCCAAAAAGATTAATAGAATGAAAAAAGTTATTCGGTTGTATGAGATTTTAGAAAAATACTATAAATAATATTTACCGTTAGTGTAATTTTTATTATCTGGAGAAAATATGCTGTCACAAATACAATTCGATAAGTTATTTAATTTGTTTGTTAATATATGCAGATCGCATCAAGCAACACCAGTACGAACAGAAACCGAATCATCTGCTAACGAAATACATGCTTTTTATATCTATGTTGATGCTGATCTTGATAGCATTGTTAATATGAATTTTGAATTAGCAGAAAAAATAACATCAGATTATGATTTAAATTGCATTAAATTCGTTATTGTATTTAAAAAGAATTAAACATAAAAATTAATAAACAAGACCGCTTAATTGCGGTTTTTTTATGTCTGGAGAAAACTATGGAAACATTTCACTGGCAAGTTTCGCCGAATATGAGTGAAAAAGCTGAGCCGAGGATAAAAACCATTAAGCTTGGCGACGGCTACGAGCAACGAATTAAAGACGGCATTAACAACGACTTGCGCTCATACAGTGTCACGCTAAAAGTAGCACGAGAAGATGCGCAACACATCAATGACTTTTTAACACGCCACGGCGGATTGTATGCATTTAAATGGAGAGAGCCTAACTCTCATCGGTTAATTACTGTTAAATGCCCAAGCTGGACATCTAACGTTATGAACACAGCAACAACAATAACAGCAACATTCGAGGAAGTAGTCGCATGATCCCCAAAAAAATGTTACTTGATATAACTAAAATAGCGCAAGATGCGATTCTTGATTTGTATGAAGTCGATTTAACGAAGATCGTGGGTAATAAAACGATATTTCGATTTCATAACGGATTAAATGAGCTGAGACGCCCGATAACATGGCAGGGTAATATTTATGAGCCATATCCTATTAAAGTTGATGGTTTTGAAAAGAGTGGGCAAGGTGTAAGTAACCGCCCGACAATGAGCGTTAGCAATGCAATGGGTTTTGTTACTGGCTTAATTGCCGATTTTGACGGCTTACTTGGCGCAGTTGTCACCCGTCACGAAGTACCAGTTAAATATCTGGATGCGGTGAATTTCGAGAACAGCAATCAATATGCCGATCCGTTTTGCGAAATCATCTCAAATTATGTCATCGAACAAGTTAAACAACAAAATTCGATGGTTGTTACGTTTGAATTAGCGTTACCGTGCGAGTCTGACGGCGCCTTAATTCCTGCTCGTGTTATTGTCGCTAATACCTGTAGCTGGATATATCGCTCGTCGGAATGCGGTTACACAGGTGGACCTGTAGCTGATGAATTTGATAAACCGACTAATGACATCACAAAAGACAAATGTAGCGGTTGCCTTACTGGCTGTAAACTGCGTTATGGCCAACATGGTATTCTTCCATTCGGTGGTTTTCCAACTGCCGCTAAACTCTCTTAATTATGAAAACACAAATACTTAATCACGCTAAACAATGCGGTGAGGCTGAGTGCTGCGGATTTGTTATTGATAATAAATCCTATCTGCCATGCAACAATATCTCACCCACACCAACCGAAACATTCGAAATTTCGTCAGATGACTGGATTAGAGCCGAACAACAGGGCGAAATAACTGCAATTGTTCACTCTCACCCAAACGGCTTACCGATACTCAGCCAAGCCGACCAGTTTTATCAGCAACAAACGGGAGTAGATTGGTGGCTAGTTTGCAACAAGCAAATTCACAAATTCAGATACATTAAGCCGTTACTCGGTCGTGAATTCAAGCACGGTGAAACTGACTGCTTAACGCTAGTACGAGATGCGTACATGTTAACAGGTATCGATTTACCTGATTATGAGCGTCAAGATGATTGGTGGCATAACGGGCAAAATCTCTACTTAGATTTATTACCGAAAAATGAGTTTGAACAAGTTGAGGATGTCCAAGAGGGCGACATTGTTTTAGTCTGCCTCGGCTCAACAACACCTAATCATGCAGCTATCTATATCGGCAATCAATTCATCCTACATCACTGCCCAAACCGCTTATCGAAAAGAGATTTATATGACGGGTTTTGGCTTAAGTACACACATTCAATCTGGGGACACAAACAATGGCAATCGTTAAACTTTACGGCAATCTTAAACAATATGGCGATAAGTTCAATATGAGCGTAGAAACAGCAGCGGAAGCGATGAATGGTTTGTATTGCCAGATAAAAGGCTTGAAAAAGCAGATTATGGATGGCTATTTCCGCGTACGAATTAACGGCGTAGATATGAACGAGGACAATTTACGGTTTGGTCTACACAGTCGAATTCCACAAGATGCCGTTATTCATATTGTCCCCCAAGTTGCTGGAGCTAAAGGTGGTTTTTTAAGCGCTATAGCAGGAGCGGTCATGGTTGTTGTTGGTGCGTGGACTGGTCAATATTGGTTAGTTGGAATGGGCGTCGGGATGATGGTCGGCGGTGTGGCCATGATGCTAACCAAATTGCCAAAAACGGACAAATCAGCAGACGGCGGTACTAATAAAAACACCTATTTTTCTAATCTGGATAATACGATAGCACAAGGTGCGCCAGTACCACTTTGCTATGGATTAACAAAAATCGGCTCTAAAGTACTATCACAAGGGCTTGAAACATTAGACGACGCAACGAATACAGATAAAAAACCAACAACACCAATTCCGTGGGCGGAAATCATAAAGGGGAAGGAAAATGGGTAAAGGTTCAGGAAAAGCAAAAACGCCAAAGGAAGCGCAGGATAACCTCAAGTCACACCAACAGCTTAGTATTATTGATTTGTTATGCGAAGGACAGATAGAGGGTCCAGCAAACGGTCTACAAAGCATATTTTTAAATGATACGCCAATTCAAGCGCCCGATGGTTCGTACAATTTTAACGGCGTTAATGTTGAATGGACGGCAGGCATTCAAGCGCAAGCACCGCTTGAAGGTTTTCCTGCCACTGAAAATGAAGTGCCTGTTAATCTTGAAGTAAAAGCAACAACGCCGATTGTACGTACTATTACCGACCCGAACATTGATAGAGTACGTGTTACGGTTGGGGTGCAGTCGTTAAGCTCAACCGATAACAAGGGAAATATTAACCGAACCTCAGTATCAATGGAAATTCAAATCGGTGTGGGCAGTATATGGAAAACGGTAAAAAAGGTTGATTTAATCGATAAAAAAACACGCTCGCAGTATTTAACTTCGGTTATTTTAGATGATTTACCACCGAAACCGTTTAATATTCGGGTATTGCGCAGAACGCCAGATAGTACATCATCATTATTAGTCAATAACACACTATGGAGTTCGTATACTGAAATCTACGATACTAAATTTTCATACCCGAATACCGCAGTTGTTGGATTAAAATTCGATTCATCGCAGTTTAGCGGTGTACCTCGTCGTAACTATCTCATTAAAGGGATGATAGTTAAAGTGCCTGATAACTACACTCCCGAAACGAGAGAGTATAAGGGCTTTTGGTCGGGTAATTTTAAATTGGCTTGGACCAATAATCCTGCGTGGATATTTTACGATATTTTGACTAATGCACGTTACGGTATGGGTAATCGTATTGGTCAATTTGGTGTTGATAAATTTGCTTTATACACTATCGCTCAATATTGCGACCAGTTAGTCGATGACGGTTTCGGCGGCAAAGAACCAAGATTTACATGCAACTGTTACATTACCGAGCAACGCCAAGCGTATGATGTGATTCACGACCTGTGCTCAATCTTTCGAGCTATGCCGATTTGGGACGGTACGCAGTACACTGCAGTGATGGATAGACCAAGCGACCCTGTGGCAATTTATGCAAATGCAAACGTGGTAGAAGGGCAGTTCAACTACACCTCAGCAGCGCAAAAATCACGGCATACGGCTGTGCATGTGCGTTATATTGACCCGAATAACAATTGGGAAACAACAACTGAGTACGTTGCCGATGATGAGTTAATCAAACGATTTGGGCTGAATGTTGCGCAAATTGATGCGTTCGGTTGTACGTCACGAGGACAGGCGCATAGAGTTGGTAAATGGCTAATTCAAACTGAAAAATTGGAAACACAAACCGTCACCTTTTCGGTAGGTC
Source organism: Gilliamella sp. ESL0232 (assembly GCF_013346885.1). NCBI lineage: Bacteria > Pseudomonadati > Pseudomonadota > Gammaproteobacteria > Orbales > Orbaceae > Gilliamella > Gilliamella sp. ESL0232. The sequence continues at coordinate 463,198 of NZ_JAAEDW010000001.1, forward strand.
GTGAGGGTATTCGCCATTTACCCGGCGATATTATCGGTATTGCTGATAATGATTTTTTGGGTACAACCATTGGTGGGCGAATTTTAGAAGCTAATGGTAGCACGATTACGTTAGACCGTGACATTGACATTAATAACATGAAAAGTGCGTATTTAAGTGTGACTGACACAAATATGCAACTACAAAAAGTCAAAATCCAAGCACAGATTAAACCCAATAAGCTTGTTTTAGTAAGCAATGTTAATGTCGATGAATATTCTGTTTGGGGTCTATATGACAATAAAATCAAACCACGCTTGTTCAAAGCAATAACCATTGCTGAAAACAGTGATGGCACTTACTCAATCACCGCGTTACAACATGAGCCAAAGAAAGAAGAAATTGTTGATAACGGCGCTAAATTCGAAGCTGAGAGTAATACAATTTTTGGCTGGTCGATTCCACCCGTTGAACAACTGCAAGCCGAGATTATCCCCGAATCTGATTTATATCAAGCTCGCTTGTCATGGTCTACACCGAGAACAATTCAAAACTTGAAGTTTGAAGTAAAAGTGTATCGTGATGATAAATTGATTAGCAGGGAAACGGTTAACGATACCGAGTATTATTTATCAGACCTGCAACAAGGCAAGTTTATCGCAACAGTTAGAGGGGTAGCGGAAGATGGACGATTAGGCGATGAAACCACGATTGCTTTTTCGATTCTGCCGCCGTCTAAACCATCAGGCTTGGTACTCACGCCAAGTAGTTTTAATGTAGCGATTCGCCCTGTTATGACGTCTGTATCCAGTCTAGGTACACAATTCGAATTCTACAAAGGTACAACAAAGTCCGAAGTTGAAGCAAAAACCAATTATCTTGGTCGAGCTATGACGCTTACCGATGTTGATTGCCAGCCAGACACTGAATATTGGTACGGTGTAAATGCGGTTAATGTTGTCGGTCGTTCAGAAATGTTCATTGCTAACACAAAAACTTTAATTGCAGAAAACGGGGCAGGGGGATTATTTAGAATTCAAACGGGAGATGGTAGATTTCCAGCTAATAATGATGATGCTACATTGATGTTTTATCGTGAATTCGGATTTTATCCAGCTCGTGATACCACATTAATTATCTACTCATTAGATGGTGTGGGGAAAGTTGCACATTCAGAAGCCCGCATGTACAACGGCGCACAATGGATTGAGCCTGCTATGTTTTTAGATGGTGATTTAATTGCTACTGGCACTATGCGAGGTGATAGATTAATTGCTGGCACTGAAATCAAAGCACCGTTAATTACGGGTGGCAGGATGGTTGCGGGTAATGTTATCAGTGCAGGTAATCCCCCTGCTTTTGAATTACTAGAAGACGGCACGTTAAACGCTAGACGGGCTAACATCTCAGGCAATATTTATGCGAATTCTGGGCAATTAAACAATGTTGTTATTAATGAGAATTGTCAGATTAAAGGGAAGTTAACGGCAATGCAAATTGTGGGTGATATTGTAAAAATGTACACGTGCGCAAAAAATGGCTCTGTCACTATAGCACCTGAACCGTTCGAACGAGATTTGGTTATACTGCCAGTAACACTGGTCGCAGTTGGGCATGAGGGTGGCGGTAATGACAATCACTGGTATCCAGATTACTGGACATACGGCGCGCTAGATATTGTCATCAGAAATAATGTAAATTCTAAATTTATCGCAATAAAGATAGAGACGTCAAAGATAAATTTAACAGCAAGTGAAACTTTTTTAACAAAAATACCTGCAAATTCAACTTTTGTTGTTAGCACTCGAACGCCAGACAAACGCAAACAAAATGGTATACCAAATTTCATTACGATTATGACATTAAAAAAATAACAACCGCCTAGTGCGGTTTTTATCATCTGGAGAAATTAAAATTATGGCCAAAATATCAGGCGTTTTGACCGACGGTGCGGGTAATATTATTAATAACTGCACTATCGAGTTATACGCAAAAAAAACAACAAGCAAAGTACTAACACAAACACAAGTATTTCAAGTCGCAAACAATGGTAGTTACACAATGAACGTTTTGCCGTGTGACTATGAAGTAAAGCTGATTATAAATGGGTTTCCGCCGAAGAGGCTCGGCACTATTCAAGTATTTTCAGATTCAAAAGATGGCTCATTAAATGATTTTTTATTGAATCCACCTGAAAGTGAAATTACACCAGCAATACTGCAACAAGTTGTTAATGCTCGCAATGCAGCAAAAAAATCGGCTGATGACGCAAAAAAATGGGCATCAACAATTGATACATCTAAACTTGTAAAAAAATCAGGCGATGAAATAACTGGACAGATGCGTTTTTCGCCGACGTCGTACGGAATAAAATTTTTTCACGAAAATGGAAATGAACTCGTAATGCGACCGTCCGGTGATAGTTTTATATACGCATACTATAATGCTGAGTTAGATAAGTGGGCGAATAAATTACGATATGTTAGTAGTAGCAACACGTGGCGTTTTGAAAATATTGATGATGTAACAATTAACAATAAATCAGTATTGAAAAAAGGGGATTATGGGCTTGGTTCAAACACCGGTATCCCCGTTTCTAATTTAGATGATAAATTAGAAACGGCGTTTTATTTTACAACGACAGATAAAATAAATGGTTTGCCGTTTAACGGCGGCAAAAGCACTGCATCGTTGTTGCCGTTGCCTACATCCTCAGCGACATGGGGCGTCGAAATGCTCTCAGTCATAAACAGTAAAACCCCTAAAATTTTCTATCGATGTTCTACATCAAGAGGCAAAGAAAACTGGTATGAAGCAATTACAACTGCAAACTCAACAGTAGATAGTAATGGTTTTCTGAAAAAAGCATCGCCGATATTAAGACTGTTTGCAAATGATAACATTGAGGAAGTTGATGGTTTCAAAAAATCAGGTTGTGCTTTAGTTAACGATTTGGCTAGCGGTGTAACAGCTACACGTATTGAAGTTGGTCATTACGAAATCCACGGCTCTTTAGGCTTTGCAAAAGAGGGCTGGTACATCACGTTACCCGAAGATGCCAACGGAAATAAAAAATTCTTTGCTGAGTATTCAGTTGATGAAAATAATATCATCACAGTTAAAACGTATACTAAAAAATTTGACTTTGAAAGCTGTCAGATTGTCGCAGGAAAACCGATTGATATAACTGATGGTAGATGGATTGATGTTCGATTAGAAATGCCCGTTATTGAAGTGATTGAAAATGAAGAGCCGATACCGAGCACGTTAAATCCAGTTATAGTTAGCGAGGTATCGGATGATATTTGATGAATCAGATGAAATTCATTGTGCTTTTTTAAAGGGTGGTGAAAAAATCCGCATTTTAAAACCGCTAATTGCACGTCCAATTATCAATGGTGAGCAAGTTGAAATTGTTGTTAAAAAAGGATTTGTTAGCGACGGTGATTCAACAAAGTATGCTAAATTCATGTTTCCGAAATTCAATAAAGCGTTAAAAGCGGCAATATTGCACGATTACATGTACGGGAAAGCACTATTTACTCGAAAAATTGCAGATGATATTTATCTGCAAGCTAACACTGAACTGAATGTTAGTTTTTGGCGAAGATATGTAAAATATTTCGCTGTTAGATTGTTCGGCTCTGGTAACTATCGATAACAAACACACTATCAATCTTCAACGGCGTCATGTAGCATCACAAAATCGGCGATATCGTATAGCGTTTTTGCTGTTTGATAGAACACGTAATTGTGATCTTCTTCGTTGTTGATAATGTAGCACTTCCCGATAGCCCTATTTCGAAATCGTGTAATCATATATATGTTGTATTGAAGTATAAAAGTGAGTACATATTTGAGTACAGATTTAATTGCGTTTGAAGTTAAAATCTATAATAAACAAAGTTATACGTTAGATGTTTCATAATCGTGGAAGTAAAAAGTTGGCTGTTCTTGGTTATTTTTCATTGTGTAACCATATATTTTATGTTTTCTGTCAAGAAACTCATAAATTTCATTATATATACTCAAAATAATCAGCTTCTTTTCCCCATTTTATAGGGGGCTTAGAATAATTTATTATTAGCAAGGTAGAAATTAATCAATTCAAAATTTTGAATGATTTAAAATGAGTATAATTTATTCTTAATTAGTTGGTGCACTTTCGATAATATCTGCTAGTTTTTCGAGTGTTAGCCTTAAAAATTTTGGCATAGCTTCCAACTCAATAGAATCCATTAAATTTTTTACATATAACCCCAATTCAGTATCACCTTCAACAATCAAGCGACGTTGAAAAAATAGTGAATCGGGATCTTGTCGTCTAGTTGCTATCATAATCAAATCATTAGCATTACCTATAAAGCTTACATCAGCAATTTCTTCCCGGCTAACAACTAATTTGTTATCGATTAAACTAACAAACCACACAAGCTCTAGATCAGTAACTTGAATTTTAAGCCAACGATTTTCTAAAAAATCTAGATCACCATCTTGTAGAGAATGTTCAAATTGTAATTTCAATAATTGTTCTATGGTTTGTTTTTTGACATTAAAAGGAATGTATCGTAAGGTAAGCCCCAAAATATGGGGCGCTTTATTGACAAACTGTGAATGAATTTTGTTTAGAATTTGGCTTTTTGCTCCAATCATTTATGCATCCCCAGAAATCATTTTTTCATAAATATCCAGATCGTTATTTAAATGTTCATAAACTTCTTCGCTCACTTCATTACGAACTTTCATTTGTAGTAAAGCTGTACGTTCTGCACCAATTGCAACTAGACGCATACGTCTTTCTAAGTTTTCAGCCTCTAGTGCTTTTTGTTCTAAATCTTTAAGTCCAGTTCGGCGTCTTAATGAACCAATGACACGAGAACCAATTTCATGTATAATTTCCTGATCTAAGCCAGATTCAGACGTTTCTTGCAATAAATTATTTTGCATTTTTTCAAGACTGATAATCGCTTCTTCTGCCATTTGACCTTTAACTGATAAAATTTCATTTTTTTGTTCAGAATTATCTAAAATTACACTACCTCGTAACAAGATAGGTAAGATTATCACCGCTGCAATCAATGATATTAATATGATACCTGTCGCAATAAAGACCAGTTGATAACGTCCATTAATTGTCATTGGAATAGATAAAACACCAGCTAGAGTGATAGCTCCTCTAACGCCAGCAAATGTTGAAATTAAAAGATCTCTGGTTGAGTATGCCCTAAATGCAAGAGGTCTCTTAGTTCCAAAAGGCATCGTTGGCATATGTTTCATTGACCATAACCAAGCAAATCTAGTTCCCATCAATACAGCAAAAACGAATAAAACAATTAAACATAGTTGCCATACCTCAATTGAGGTATCAATTTGGTTTTCTACAAAAGTATTATTAAAAATGCTTGGTAGTTGAATACCTAATAAAACAAATACAAATCCATTAAACACAAAGGTTAACATTGACCATGTACTATCTGATTGCAAACGTGCAGTTAAAGGTGCGTTTCGCATCATTCCAGAATGATTGACTGTCATACCTGCGCTTACTGCTGCTAAAATACCAGAGCAATGACATTCCTCAGCAATGATATAGGCGGCAAAAGGTAGTAAAAATAGTAATACTATTTGAATAGCGGGATCATTGTGAGTAAGCTTATTTATTTTACGTAAGATACGTGCATATAACCAAGTAAATAAAACACCAATAGCTAATCCACCAATAGCAACTACAAAAAACTGGACACTAACATCAAAGATATTGAATACTGCATCACCAACGGCAATAGCAATAGCAAATTTTAAAGAAACCAAACCTGAAGCATCATTCATCAATGCTTCACCTTCGATGATTTCCATCTTTTCTTTTTCAATACGACCTTTACCTACAATTCCACTTAATGCTACGGCATCTGTTGGCGATAAAACTGCTGCTAATGCAAATGTTGCAGCTAGATCGATTCCTTTTGGTAACATCCAATAAAGTAAATAACCAACAGCTACAATTGTTATTACAACTAAAACTAGCGCTAGCCCAACAATTTCTCTAACATTGTGCACAAAATCTTTTACCGATGTTTTGCGCCCATCGGCAAAGAGTAAAGGTGGAATGAATAAAACAAGAAATAACTCTGGGTCAAATTTGACATAAACTCCAAAGGCAGCCAATATACAACCTAATAATATTTGCATTAGAGGCAATGGGATTTGTATTGGTAGCATTTTAATAACAACACCAGAAAGTGATACAATTAAAACTAGTAGTAAAATTATTGAAAAAAGATCCATAGTTCCTCTTTTATTTATCCTATAATCCTATTGTTTACATTGATTATATCGGATCTTCAACTAAATTTCAGTTGAAAATTTCATAGATTTATCTAAATTTTACTCAGATACAATTATTAACCAAGAAACAGTAGTGTAATTGAAAGGTATTTTGAATGGAAAATTGGCAAAGAGCATTTATACTACATACTCGTTCTTATACTGAAACTAGTTTATTAGTCGATCTATTTGTTGAAAATATCGGAAAAGTAAAGGTATTAGCTAAAGGTGCTAAACGAAAAAGCTCTGCCTTGAAAGGTATGTTGCAACCTTTTACTCCACTTATTGTGCAATACTCAGGCCAAGGTGAAATAAAAACATTGCGTCAGGTTGAAGCTATGTCGCTTGCATTGCCATTGGTATCTGTTTTTTTGTATAGCGCATTTTATTTAAATGAACTATTACATCGAGTTTTAGTTGCAGAAGCAGAATTGCCAACTCTTTTTGATGATTATCTAAAAAGTCTGCAACAATTAGCCCAACAGGTTCCTGCTGAAAATGTGTTGCGAGCTTTTGAATTATCGTTATTAGAAAATTTAGGATATCACGTTGATTTTTTTCACTGCTGTGTAACTGGCGATGACATTGTTAAATCGATGTATTATCAATATCAATCGGAAAAAGGATTTATCAGTAGTTTATTACAAAATAGCATCAGCTTTACTGGCGAGCAGGTTTTAGCTTTAGGAAAACGTCAATTTGATAATATCGATACGTTAAAAGCAGCTAAACGCTTTACTAGGATGGCGTTGAAACCTTATGTAGGATCAAAACCATTCAAAAGCAGAGAGCTATTTCTAAAAATTTAGTTTTGCTAATTTGGCTGCTCGATTTAAAAGAGTTATTAAATTCATTTCGATGTTGAATTAAGTAATATATCAAGCTGATTAGCAAATTTTTCTCGGTCTTTGCTGGAAAATGGAGCTGAACCTTTAGATTGTATTCCACTTGCTCGCATGGTTTCCATAAAATCTCTCATAATTAATCGTTCTTTAATTGTATCTAGTGTATATTGTTCACCTCGTGGCGTGAGCACTAATGCATTTTTATTTAAAACTTCGGATGCAAGTGGAATGTCTGAGGTAATAACTAAATCATTTTTTTGAACCGACTCAATTATTTTTCTATCTGCTACATCAAATCCTTTTTCAACTAATAAAGTTTTAATATAAGGTGACAAGGGGATAGTTAAACATTGATTTGCAATTAATGTTGTATTTATTGCTTTTCGATTTGCAACTCGATATAAAATCTCTTTAATTGGGTTAGGGCAGGCATCAGCATCAATCCAAATATTCATAGCATATGTGTTCATATTATAAACTTTTATTAGTTAATGATTATAATCTTTGTTATACAAAAATAACCATTTATTTGTAAAAAAGTTTCCGGTAACTATGTGTTTTAGTATATTTATTAAGCTTCATATTAATATGATTCTTTCTATTTTAAATCCAGATGATAAGTGGTAGTATATTCGACCTATTTTTTAAGTAAGCAAGTGCGCTTTCGTGTGGCGCACCACTGTTATAAGGATTTGTTATGCCAATTATTACTCTTCCTGACGGAAGCCAACGTCAATTCGATAAACCCGTTACTGTTTTAGAAGTTGCTCAAAGTATTGGAGCAGGTCTTGCTAAAGCTTGTATAGCTGGGCGTGTAAATGGCGAGCGTAAAGATGCCTGTGATGTCATTGATCAAGATGCAACATTAGCCATCATTACAGCCAAAGATGAAGATGGACTCGAAATTATTCGTCATTCTTGTGCACATTTATTGGGTCACGCAATTAAACAACTATGGCCTAATACACAAATGGCTATTGGTCCAACAATTGATAATGGTTTTTATTATGATGTTGATTTAGATCACTCTTTAACTCAGGAAGACCTTGATGCACTAGAAAAACGCATGCATGAGTTGGCTAAAAAAAATTATGAAGTAAAAAAAGAAGTGGTTAGTTGGGAGCGCGCTAGAGAAGTTTTTTGGGAGCGACATGAACCATACAAAATTGCTATTTTAGATGAAAATATTCCAAAAGATTCAAAACCAGCTCTTTATCATCACGAAGAATATATTGATATGTGTCGTGGACCACATGTACCTAATATGCGTTTTTGCCATCATTTTAAATTGCAAAAAATTGCTGGAGCTTATTGGCGCGGTAACAGTGATAATAAAATGTTACAACGTATTTATGGAACAGCATGGGCAGATAAAAAACAACTTGATAGCTATTTACAATTTTTAGAAGAAGCCGCTAAACGAGATCATCGCAAAATTGGTAAGCAACTAGATCTTTATCATATGCAAGAAGAGGCGCCTGGTATGGTGTTTTGGCATAATGATGGTTGGATTATTTTCCGTGAACTTGAGGTTTTTGTTCGCACTAAATTGAAAGAATACGATTATCAAGAAGTAAAAGGTCCATTTATGATGGATCGTGTTTTGTGGGAAAAAACAGGTCACTGGGGTAATTATAAAGAGTTAATGTTTGTTACTTCTTCTGAAAATCGTGAATATTGTATTAAACCAATGAACTGTCCAGGACATGTACAAATTTTTAATCAAGGCTTAAAATCTTATCGTGATTTACCATTACGTATGGCGGAATTTGGTAGTTGCCATCGTAATGAACCTTCAGGATCTTTACATGGTTTGATGCGCGTTCGAGGTTTTACACAAGATGATGCACATATCTTTTGTACTGAAGATCAAATTCGCAGTGAAGTAAATAGCTGTATCAAAATGGTTTATGATACTTATAGTACTTTCGGTTTTAATGATATTACTGTTAAGTTATCAACCCGTCCTGAAAAACGAATTGGTAAGGATGAAACTTGGGATCTTGCTGAAAAAGATTTAGCTGAATGTTTAACAGAAAATGGCATTGAATTCGAATATTTACCAGGTGAAGGCGCTTTTTATGGCCCAAAAATAGAATTTACCTTGCATGACTGTTTAGGTAGAGCATGGCAATGCGGTACAGTTCAGCTTGATTTTATGCTACCTGAACGTTTAGATGCGACTTATGTAGGTGAAGATAATGAACGTCATGTCCCGGTTATGATTCATAGAGCTATTTTAGGTTCTATGGAGCGTTTTATGGGTATCTTGACTGAAAACTGTGCAGGTCTTTTCCCTACTTGGCTTGCTCCATTGCAAGTTGCAGTAATTAACATTACCGATAATCAAGCTGAATATGCCAAACAATTAACCGCACAATTACAAAAAGTTGGCATTAGAGCAAAAGCGGACTTGAGAAATGAGAAAATAGGGTTTAAAATTCGCGAGCATACTCTAAAACGTGTTCCTTATATGTTTGTTTGTGGAGACAAAGAAATGGAATCAGGAACAATTTCAGTTCGAACTCGTCAAGGTAAAGATCTTGGTAGCTTTGAAGTGAAACATGTTATAGAATTGTTGCTTAACGAAATTCATAGTCGTTCATTAGAACAAATGAATTAATGATAAATTAATTTGGAGGAATGAGATATTAAAGTCAGTAAACGAATTCAGTCAACACGAGCACATAAAATCAATGATGAAATTACAGCTCGTGAGGTGAGGTTAACCGGCGTCGATGGTGAGCAGCTCGGTATAGTAAGCTTAGATGAAGCTTTAAAACAAGCTGAAGAAGCAACTTTAGATTTAGTTGAAATAAGCCCTAATGCAGAGCCACCTGTTTGTCGAATTATGGATTATGGCAAGTTCCTCTATGAAAAGAGTAAAGCAACAAAAGAGCAGAAGAAAAAGCAAAAGGTTGTTCAGGTTAAGGAAATTAAGTTCCGACCTGGTACAGACGAAGGCGACTATCAGGTAAAACTCCGCAGCCTGATTCGCTTTCTTGAAGATGGCGATAAAGCTAAAGTCACGTTACGTTTTCGTGGTCGTGAAATGGCTCACCAACAGTTAGGTTCTGAAATGCTTGATCGTATTAAAAAGGATTTAGCTGATTTGGCGATTATTGAATCTTATCCAACTAAGATTGAAGGTCGACAAATGATTATGGTGCTAGCGCCGAAGAAGAAATAATGGTTTTACAAGCTAATTTTTGATTTATTGAAAGTTACACCATTATTTTATTTTTATTAACAATGCGAAGTGGAAATTAATAAAATGCCTAAAATTAAAACTGTAAGAGGCGCAGCAAAGCGCTTTAAAAAAACAGCTTCTGGTGGCTTTAAGCATAAGCAAGCTAACAAGAGTCATATCTTAACTAAAAAATCAACCAAACGTAAACGTCATTTACGTGGTTTGACAACTGTGTCAAAAGGCGATTTAGGTTTAGTTACTGCGTGTGTTCCATACGCTTAATTTATTGGTTAATTATTTAGAGGATATAGTTTATGGCTCGTGTTAAACGTGGTGTTATTGCTCGTGCACGTCACAAGAAAATTTTAAAACAAGCAAAAGGTTATTATGGTGCTCGTTCACGTGTGTATCGTGTTGCTTTCCAAGCTGTAATCAAAGCTGGGCAGTATGCTTACCGTGACCGTCGTCAACGTAAACGTCAATTCCGTCAATTATGGATTGTGCGTATCAATGCTGCAGCACGCCAATGTGGTCTTTCATATAGCCGTTTTATTAATGGTTTAAAGAAAGCTTCAATTGAGATCGATCGTAAGATCCTTGCTGATATTGCAGTATTTGATAAAAATGCATTTGCTGCATTAGTTGAAAAAGCTAAGGCTGCACTATAATATTTATGAGAGCCGAGTTATCTCGGCTTTTATTATTTTAATTTTTGATTTTTATCATAAAGAGTAATTTAATTATGAATTTAGTTGTTTTTTGTTTCTTTTTTGGCTTCTTTAGTAATACTAATTCGTGAGGCAAAGAAAAAACAAAAAATGATTATAAAAGCCTCAAAAAGAGGCTTTTTTTATATAATGAACAATAAGCAGGAGAACTGTATGTCTCAATTAGTTGAACTGGTAAATAAAGCCAAATCCGCTATTGAAAGTGCTAATGACATTAATATGATCGAACAAATTAGAGTAGAATATTTTGGTAAAAAAGGCCATTTTACAATGCATATGGCCTCATTACGTGATGTTCCTGCTGATGAGCGCCCAGCAGTCGGTCAAAAAATCAATGACGCAAAACAAAAAGTCGTTGAAATATTAAATCAAAAGCGCAATTTTTTAGAGCGTCAGGCTCTTGATGCAAAATTAGCTAATGAAACAATAGATATTACTTTACCAGGTAAAACTCTTGAATTAGGTGGATTGCATCCCGTTACTAAAACAATCAATCGCTTAGTCGATTTTTTTGGTGAATTAGGGTTTGTTGTTGAAACAGGCCCAGAAATTGAAGACGATTACCATAATTTTGATGCATTAAATATTCCTGCTCATCATCCAGCTCGTGCTGATCACGATACATTTTGGTTTGATGCAAAACGATTATTAAGAACACAAACCTCAACCGTACAAATTCGTACAATGGAAAATCAAAAACCACCGATTCGAATTATTGCTCCAGGGCGGACTTACCGTAATGATTACGATCAAACTCACACACCAATGTTCCACCAAATGGAGGGGTTGCTTGTTGATAAAGATATCAGCTTTACTCATTTAAAAGGATTATTACACGATTTCCTACATTGCTTTTTTGAAGATGATATGGAAATTCGTTTTAGACCAGGCTATTTCCCATTTACTGAACCTTCAGCCGAAGTTGATATTAAAGCTAAAAATGGTAAATGGTTAGAAGTATTAGGTTGTGGAATGGTTCACCCTAATGTATTACGTAATGTTGGTATTGATCCTGAAGTATATAGCGGTTTTGCATTTGGCATGGGGATAGAACGATTAACTATGTTACGTTACGGTGTCACTGATTTACGTTCTTTCTTTGAAAATGATTTACGCTTTTTAAAACAATTTAATTGATTCTGGAGATCAAAGCATGAAATTTAGTGAAAGTTGGCTACGTGAATGGATCAATCCAGAAATTAGTAGCGAAACGCTAGCCGATCAATTAACAATGGCTGGTTTAGAAGTTGATGATATTGAAAAGGTTGCAGGTGATTTTTCTGGTGTGGTTGTTGGCAAAGTTGTTGAATGTATGCAGCATCCAAATGCAGATAAATTACGTGTTACAAAAGTTGATATAGGTAAACCAGAATTACTTGATATTGTCTGTGGAGCACCAAATTGCCGACAAGGTTTGACTGTTGCATGTGCTACAGTGGGAGCTGTTTTACCAGGTAATTTTAAAATCAAATCAGCTAAGTTACGAGGTGAACCGTCAGAAGGCATGCTATGTTCATACTCAGAATTAGGGATTGCTGATGAACATAATGGTATTATTGAATTACCTGATGATGCTCCTTTAGGTATGGATATTCGCGAATATTTAAATCTTAATGATGTAATAATTGATATTAGTGTAACACCAAACCGTGCAGATTGTTTTGGTATTGTTGGGATTGCTAGAGATATTTCTGCAGTTAACAATATAGTTATGAAAGAAATGAAAGTAGACAGCGTTCCGACAACAATGACCGATACATTACCCATTCAGGTTGATGAAACTAAAGCTGCGCCACGTTATTTGGGTAGAGTTATAAAAAATATTAATGTTAATGCTACAACACCGCTTTGGATGAAAGAAAAATTACGTAGAGGTGGGATTCGTTCAATTGATGCCGTTGTTGATATTACTAACTATGTGTTATTAGAGCTTGGTCATCCAATGCATGCCTTCGATTTGGCTCAGATAGAAAAGGGCATTGTTGTCCGTTATGCTAAAGAAAATGAAAAACTAGTTTTACTCAATGGTAATGAAGTTAAATTTAATAATAAAACCTTAGTTATTGCTGATCACCAAAAAATTTTGGCATTAGCAGGAATTATGGGCGGTGAAAAATCATGCGTAACACAATCAACTAAAGATATTTTTCTTGAGTCAGCATTTTTTAATCCATTAGCAATAATAGGAAAAGCTCGTGAGTATGGTCTACATACCGATGCTTCTCACCGTTATGAGCGTGGCGTTGATCCTGCTTTACAGTTGGTGGCAATGGAAAGAGCTAGTCAATTAGTAATTGAAATTTGTGGTGGTGAAGCAGGTCCAATTATTGATGTCACAAATCAAAATGATCTTCCTACACAGGCAACTATTGAGTTACACCGCAATAAAATTGATCGTATCATTGGTTATAAAATTGAAACACAAAAGATCAGTGATATTTTAAACAGACTTGGTTGTGAAGTTGAATATAACAATAACAATAACAATAACAATAACAATAACAATAACAATAACAATAACATTTGGATTGTAAAATCACCAAGTTGGCGATTTGATTTACAAATTGAAGAGGATTTAGTTGAAGAAATTGCCCGCATTTATGGATATAACAATATCCCAAATGCTAATTTGAAAATTGAATCAGTAATGAAACCAAAACCAGAAAGTCAAATCCCATTACGTAGAGTAAAGGATTTATTGGTCGATAGAGGGTATCAAGAAGCGGTAACATACAGCTTTGTCGATCCAAAAGTTCAGCAAATATTATATCCTGAACATTCAGAAATCAAATTACCTAACCCAATTTCAAGTGAAATGTCAGTTATGCGTTTATCACTTTGGTCTGGGTTATTAGATGTGATACTATATAACCAAAATCGTCAGCAAACGCGTGCCCGATTATTTGAAACTGGTTTGCGTTTTATTCCTGATGAAAATTGTGAATTTGGTGTACGTCAGGAGTTAATGTTAGCTGGTATTGTTACTGGTAATTTATACGAAGAACACTGGCAACTCCCTAAAAAGAATGTAGATTTTTATGATCTTAAAGGTGATCTTGAGTCAATTTTTTCTCTTTTAGGGTGTGGTGATCAAATACAATTTAAAAAATCTGAACTCCCAGCTTTACATCCTGGACAAAGTGCTGCGATTTATTTAAATGATGAGTTATTAGGTCATTTAGGAGTCTTGCATCCAGAAATTGAAAAAAAATTGTCTTTAAATAGTAAAACGCTTGTTTTTGAAATAAATTTAGCTAAAATTAGTAAAAAAGAGGTACCTGTAGCTCAGGATTTATCCAAGTATCCGTCAAATAAACGTGATATAGCTATTATTGTTTCAAATACAATACCAGCAGCGGATATTATTTTAGAGTGTAAAAAAGCGGGTGGTGAGCAACTTATTAAAGTTACTCTTTTTGATGTGTATCAAGGTGAAAATATCAAAGAAGATCAAAAAAGCATTGCTATTAGTTTGGTTTTACAAGATAAATCACGTACGCTTGAAGAAGAAGATATAACTAACATTGTAAGCAAATGCGTTACTACCTTACAAAATCGTTTTAAAGCCCTATTAAGAGAATAATAATATGACATTAACTAAAGCAGATATTGCAGATCGTCTTGCCGAAAAATTTAATATTGATCGACAAGAATCTAAAATCCTTGTAGAGCTATTTTTTGAAGAGATTCGGGTGGCTTTAGAAAAAGGTGAACCAGTTAAATTATCTGGATTCGGTAATTTTACAGTACGTGATAAAAATTCACGCCCAGGTAGAAACCCAAAAACAGGTGAAAGTGTTGATATTTCAGCTCGTAGAGTTGTTACATTTAGACCAGGTATAAAATTTAGAGAGCGTGTTGAGAAAAATCTAGTAATCTAATTTCTTAATTACATACTATCATTTCAAATAATGGCTTTTCTTTTGATATAGCATCTAAAGAAAAGCCGAACAGTTGTGTTATACTAAAAAGTAGTTGTAAAAAATTAATAATTCGAGTATGATACCTCCGATTCAATGGAGGCTCTATGGGTTCTCTTGCAACATTTTTTTGCTCACTAGGTCAGGTCCGGAAGGAAGCAGCCAAAGTAAAATACATGTGTGTGGGATGTAGCTGATAGGGTCTCCTCCAATGCATGTTTGCAGTAAATTTACCTATTTTTTAATTATAAATAAAATTAAATATATTTTATCAACTAAAATACATGTGTAAATTTCTAATCCAAAACTTTTAAAAATATATAATTAATTGATGAGTAAGGAAATTTATTTTGAAATTACCGTCCCTTCTTCCAATAACGCTAGCAATTATTTTGAGTGGTTGTACTGTTTTACCTCATTCAGGACCAAATTTTTTATCTATAAAAAATATAAATAAACAACATGCTGAATTAGATAAAATTTATAATAAAGTAAAAATCGTTGATTTAAATATTTCATCTGATTCTATAAAAGAAGCGCAAACTAATTTATTTAACTTTACAAAGCTTATTAATGAAAGGGATAGCCAAGATAAAAAAGTTGATAATATAGGTAAAGGCGATAGTATAAAGATTTCTGTAATTGAAACCCCTCCAGCAATACTGTTTGTAGGTTCAGGTGATACAGGTGCTCCAAAAACTGGATTAACTGAATTACCAATAGTAATTGTTGATTCTAAAGGGTTTATTTCTTTGCCGTTTGTTGGAAATGTGAAAGTTGCTAATAAAACTCCCACTCAGCTACAAAAAGAAATAATTGAAAAGTTATCTGGAATTGCAAATAGACCCCAAGTAATTGTCACTGTTTTAGAAAAACGTTCTTCAAATGTTACAGTTATTGGTGATAAATTTAGTGGTAAAATGCCTATAACAGCTAAGGGGGAGCGTTTATTAGATGCCGTTACCATGTTAGGTAGCAATATGTATGATATTAAAGATACTTTAATACAAGTCACTAGGAATAATAAAGTTAATAAAATTCCACTAAGTTTAGTATTATCTAATCCTAAATTTAATGTTCATCTTCAAAAAGATGATGTTATTACTTTGATTAATAAGCCTAGTTCTTTTATTTCTATGGGGGCAATAGGCTCAACAAAAGAAGTCAGATTTGAAGCTGTTGGAATTAATTTGTCACAAGCATTAGCTCGTATTGGTGGTTTACGAGATAGTCAATCTGATGCCCGAGGTGTTTTTGTGTTTAGATATCAAGACACTTTGTCGATAGATAATAAGAAAGAGCTTGTACCAACTGTTTACCAAATAGATTTAAATAATCCTAATTCATTCTTCATAATGAAGAATTTTCAAATTAAGAATAATGATATTGTTTATGTTGCATCTGCACCAATTCTAGAACTACAAAAATTCTTATATGCGATTTTCTCACCAGGTGTTGGAGTTGTTAATCAAATTAACCAGATTAGTGAATAAGTTTTTAATTATTGCACTCGTGAGATTTTATGTTTTTAAATTTTAAAAGAAAAAAAAGTTGGTTATTACATCTAATTGTATCATTACCAACTTTATTATCGATAATTTATTTTGGATTAATTGCTGAAAATATTTATACATCTGAAGCAACATATATTATACGTTCTTCGGATACTCAATCATCATTGGGAGGATTGGGAAGTTTTTTTTCAAAAGTTGGAATTTCACGCTCTAATGATGATTCATATGTTGTTTTGTCATATATAAAATCTAGAGATGCTCTATCCTCTGTTGAAAAAGTTTTACCAGTACAAAAGTGGTATACTCAAAAAGGCGATATAATATCTCGATTTAATGGATTTAATCTTGACTCGTATAATAAAAAAGAATATTTCTATCGATACATGAGTAATATGATAAGTGTCAATTTTGACAGTTCTACAGGTATTGCTACAATTAGTGTAAATGCTTTTGATATGCAAGATGCATTCAAAATAAATGAACAATTATTAAAACAAGCTGAAGGTTTTGTAAACCAAATAAATTTACGAGCCAAACAAGATCTCATAACCGCATCGCTAGCAGAACTGAAAAATGCTGAATCACAGATGAAGAAAGAAGCTCATGCTCTAGCTGAATTTCAAAGAAATAAAAATAGAGATGCTAATTTAGCTGAGTATCAACAGATATTAATTAATAATACGGTTGCTAAACAACAATTTGAGGCAGCCACATTATCATTACGTAATGCTCAGGTGGAAATAACTAAAAAGCAACTTTATCTAGAGCGAATAGAGCAGCCGAGTATATCAGATGTATCATTTAAACCCGCACGCATTTATAATATCATTGCAACTTTTATAATTAGCTTTTTAGTATATGGTATTATTAATTTACTTTCAGCTGGTATAAGAGAACATAAAGATTGATGACGGAAGTAATTAGTAAAACATCATTTATGCGTTCATTAAAAATACAAATTAATGTATTGAATGCTTTAATTTTAAGGGAAATAATTACCCGTTATGGACGTAATAATATCGGTTTTCTTTGGCTATTTGTTGAACCTATGTCGTTAACGTTGTTAATAAGCTTAATGTGGTTTTTTTTTAAAATAAATTCTGTATCCAATCTTAATATTATTGCATTTGTATTAACAGGCTATCCAATGGTAATGATGTGGCGTAATGCTTCATCTCGAGCAAAAGGTTCAGTAACTGCCAATAAAGCATTGTTATATCATCGTAATATCAAAATTTTAGATCTAGTCTATGCACGTGTATTTCTTGAAGTGATTGGGGCAAGTGCTGCTCAAGTTTTTGTTATATCAATTTTTATTTTTGCTGGGCTAATTGCTATACCCTATGATCCTTTTTATATGTTATGTGCATGGGGGTTGATGTGTTGGTTTTCTCTGGGGTTAGGTCTAATCATTTTTGTTTTATCTGCCAAATATGGTGCTTTTGATAAAATGTGGGGTACTTTAAGTTTTATCCTTATGCCTTTATCTGGAGCTTTCTTTTGGGTTGATACCTTTCCCCATGAAATACAAAAGTTACTGCTTTATATTCCACCAATTAATGGAACAGAAATGTTTAGAGCAGGTTATTTTGGCCCCTCAACTATAACACATCAAAGTGTAAGTTATTTAGTTTTTTGTAATATAGTTTTATTATTTGTGGGATTAACCATGGTAAAAATTAATGAGAATTATATTCTTGAGGATAATTGATGATTATTGTTAAAAATGTAGGTAAACGGTACTCAACAAGAAAAGGATATAAAACAGTCCTAAATAATATCAATTTTTCATTATATAGAGGAGAAAAAATTGGCATTTTGGGACGTAATGGTGCAGGTAAATCTACACTAATTAGACTTCTAAGTGAAATAGAAAAACCAACTACAGGTTCAATAATAAGGAATATGTCAATTTCTTGGCCATTAGCTTTTTCTGGTGCTTTTCAAGGTAGTTTGACGGGAATGGATAATTTAAGATTTATTTGTCGAATTTATGGATGTAATATCGAAAAAACGAAAGAGTATGTTGAAAATTTTGCGGAATTAGGTGATTATTTATATGAACCAATAAAAAAATACTCTTCTGGCATGAAAGCTCGTTTAGCTTTTGCGTTGTCTTTATCAATTGAGTTTGATTGTTATTTAATTGATGAAGTAATTGCTGTTGGTGACTCTAGATTTACAGAAAAATGTAAAACAGAATTATTTGAAAATAAAAAAGATCGCGCTCTTATCTTAGTTTCACATAATATGAATGCTATAAAAAATTATTGTGATAAAGCTATGGTGCTTGATGCTGGTTACTTATATCAATTTGATACAATTGAACAAGCTTATATTTACCATAATAAACAACAAAAAATTACATAAGCTTATTATTAATAGAATTATTCTAAATGAAAAATGTTCTAGTCTTTTCAAAAAAAATCCTGACAATAAAAAGTATTAATCACTTTTTTTCTGATCTGTCATTTAGTAAAAAAAATACTAAGAAGAAAATTGATGCAGTTGCAGGGTGGGGATATCGCCCAACAACAATAAAAGCTAGGGCATATGCAACTAAACATTTACTACCATTTATTGCTCTTGAAGATGGCTTTTTACGTTCTATTGGTTTAGGTCTAGAAGGCTATCCTCCACTATCACTTATTGCCGATAGAATTGGAATTTATTATGATTCTAGAAAGCCTTCAGAATTAGAAATATTAATTAAAAATAAAACAAATTTAAATAAATATATAAATGAAGCAACCTTTGCATTAAAATTAATTATTGAAGCACAGTTATCAAAATATAATCATGCACCTGATTTTTGTGGTTTCGAGGATAAAACCAATAATAAAAATAAAAAAGTATTAGTTATTGATCAAACATTTGGAGATATGGCTGTCGAGCTAGGTGGAGCAAATCAACAAACCTTTATATCAATGCTAAATTGCGCAGTCAATGAGAACCCACTTTCAACAATTTATGTAAAAACCCATACAGATGTAATTAATGGATATAAAAAAGGTTATTTAACTCAAATAGTTAACCAAAAGTCTGTTATGTTATTTAGTGAAGATGTAAACCCTCTTTCATTGCTTAAACATTTTGATAAAGTGTATGTCGTTACATCGCATATGGGATTTGAAGCACTTTTATTGGGTAAACATGTTGTTACCTTTGGTTTACCTTGGTATGCTGGTTGGGGATGTACTGATGATCGACATAAAAATATAAACCATTTACGAGCAAATGATAGAAGAACTCAAGCCACAGTCTTAGAGCTTTTTATCGCAAGCTACATATTATATTGTAAATACATTAATCCTTATACAGGCAAAAAAGGAACTATTTTTGATGTTATTAACTATTTAATCAAAATCAAAACACTCAATAATAAACTTAGAGGTAATATTGACTTAGTTGGGTTTTCATTCTGGAAGAAACAAGTACTGTTACCTTATTTAAGGCTACCTTCTGTAAAAGGTCGATTCTATTCAGTGCGTAGATATATAAAAATTCTCAATAACAAAGATGCAAAAAATAAACTTAAAACTGAAAAATTATTAATATGGGGGCAAGGAAAAAAAGAGTTACTTCCAATTATTAACAGTATGAATCCATTTCGTATTGAGGATGGCTTTATCCGTTCTATTGGTTTAGGATCCAATCTAGTTATGCCATATTCACTGGTTATTGATAAACTAGGTATTTATTTTAATTCCCAAAATATTAGTGAATTAGAGATTTTATTAACAAATAAAAAAGTTACTAAAAAGGAAAAAGAAAAAGCCAGCTCACTACAAAACTTACTAATTGTAACTAAATTAGGTAAATACAATGTTGGTAAGAAAATGAATATTAGACCTATTGGAAATAAGGAAAAAATCATTTTAATACCTGGACAGGTTGAGGATGACGCATCTATTTTATATGGTTCTCCTGTTATAAAAACAAATCTAGAATTAATAAAAGCTGTTAGACAAAATAACCCTGACGATTATATTGTTTATAAACCTCATCCAGATGTTTTAAGTGGTAATCGAAGAGGTCAAGTTGATGCATTTGAAATAAAAAAATATGTTGATAATATTATTGAGTTTGTTGATATTATCGATTGTATTGAGCAAGTTGATGAAGTCCATACAATCACTTCATTAGCAGGTTTTGAAGCTTTAATCAGAAATAAACTAGTAGTGTGTTATGGGCAACCATTTTACTCAGGCTGGGGGTTAACAATTGATATATATCCTAATGTTAGAAGAAATAGGTCATTAACACTCCATGAACTAATTTATATAGTTATGTATGATTACCCGATTTATATTCATCCTGATTCTTTAAATTTTACCGATCCAGAAACTTTAATAAATTATTTAAATGATAAAAAATTAAAAGCTTCAAGAGAAATTAGGCAGGTTTGGTTAAAAAAACAATTTAACAAGTTAAAACAAGTTGTTTTTATTATTTGTAAATTAAAATTAAAGAAAATTAAACAACTATAAATTTTTTATTGTAGGAAAAATAGAGTTATTTACACTCATGGTTAAAATAATCCACTAAAAATTCATAAAGCGTTTTTTCCTAAATCGCTTTTATTGGGTTTAACCATACAATTATGTGATTAAATAAGATTTCTATATTTTTTAACAAAAAATTACAAATTAGTATTTTTATGTTAGAATATTCAAAATATATGCAAAAATAGAACGTTTTAATTAATTACCCAGAATCTGAAGTTAATCTTTCTTTGTTTCTTCATGTTTCAATGTGGACGTTTAATTTTGTTGACTAATTGAAAATAAATATTATAGGAATAGATTAATAAATTAAATTTTCATAAATATTTTTTATTACAATAAAATAAATTATTCAAGTAGTAAATAGTTTTTGATATATAATTTGTTACTTTCAATGAAGCAATGAACCACTATTTATACGAACTAATCCATACTCAAAGAAATATATTATTTCTACAAGGTCCTATTGGTCCTTTTTTTAAAAACGTTGCAGAGTGGTTGAAAAAATCAGGATGTAACGTTTATAAAATAAATTTAAATGGAGGTGATGAGTATTTTTATTCAAAAAATAGTGTTTCTTTCTGTAAATCAGTTGAAGAGTTCCCTCAATTTTTACAAGATTATATCTATCAACATTCTATCGACGCAATTATTGTTTTTGGCGATTGTCGGATATACCACAAAATAGCTAAGTCAATAGTAAATTCTAATCCAAATTTATCATTTTGGGTGTTTGAAGAAGGTTATCTTAGACCGCATTATATTACTTTTGAGAAAGATGGGGTTAATGGTTTTTCTCTCTTACCTAAAAATCATGATTTTTATCAAAATATTGAAATTACCTCTATAGATGATAGTAATGGGAAGTCTCATTATTATTCAATGATTTACTACAGTATTGTTTATTATTTTTTTATGCTATTAAAGAAATATAAATATTCTAATTATATACATCATAGGAAAACATCATTATCTTTTTATGCTTTTCATTGGGCTTTAGCTTTAATTAGAAAATTGAAATCAAAGTTAATAGAGCCTAGATTGATAAAAAATGTTATTGACAATGAATATAAACCATTCTACATTTTTCCTTTACAATGCAATCAAGATTTTCAAATTCAAGAGCATAGCCATTATCACTCTATGAAATCATATATTTTCAGAGTTATACGCTCATTTTCTTTATTTGCTGATGAAAAAAGCTATTTACTAATCAAGCATCATCCGATGGATGAAGGTTTTAATAATTATAACCGACTAATAAAAAAACTGGCTAGTCGTTATGGTGTTAGTAAACGGGTGATATATATCCATGGCGTTCCTATGCCAATTTTACTTAGAAAAGCAATCGGATTGGTAACAGTTAACAGCACTTGTGGACTTTCAGCTTTGATTCATGGATTACCTGTTATTGCTCTCGGTAAAGCACATTATGATATAAAAGGGTTAACTTTTCAAAATGGACTTGACCGTTTTTGGATGGAAGGGCATAAACCCGATACTCAGTTGTTTGAAAGATATCGTAGTTATTTGTGTAATAAGTCCCAAATTAAGGGATCTATTTATTATGCTGACTTTAAGTTAAATATTGAATAGTTTATTCATACGAGAAAACATAAATGAAATATACAGTGGCAAATATCAATGTGGATGGTGATTATTCAGATGATAAAGGAAATTTGATTGTAGCACCAAAAAATTTGCATAATGTAACAGTAAATTTTGTTGGCGATAATAATAAGTTAATTATTGCGGATACAAGTAAAATTCGTAATATTAATTTTGATTTTCCATCGCATAATGCGGTTATCCTAATAGGGAAAAATGGAAACTTATCAGGACAAATAAGAGCAGGCTATTCTTGTCACATTAACATTGGTGATAATGTTACTTGTACAAATAAAATATATATCACATCAGCAGAAAAAACAAAAATCATCATTGGCGATGATTGTATGTTTGCTACAGGTAACCAAATTCGTTCTGATGATGCTCACGCAATTTATGATGTTAATTCAGGAGAACGAGTAAATAAATCTAAAGATATTATTATTGGTGAACATGTATGGTTTGCTTTTAATTCAGTAGTTTTATCTGGAAGTCAAATTGGAGAAGGTTCAGTTGTCGGGTTTGCTAGCATAGTAAAAGGGAAATACCTAAATAATTGTATAATTGTAGGAGCTCCCGCAAGAGCTACTAAATATAACATTGCTTGGGAAAGACCTCATGTAATGCTCAGAGAACCTTGGATTAGAACCCATCAAAATCAAATAAAATCTAAAAAGGAATATTGGAATAAGACAATTGAAAATAAACCCATCTATGTAGGTCAAGGCGTATTTCATAATATACACAAATTAAATCCCTTTGAAGAATCCACTAATAAAACAAAATATCATCCTTATGTTGAATTATATTATATATTTCTTCAGGAAAATAGAATTTATTTAAAGGGAATTGCGGCTATTATTGGAATTCCCTGTCCAGAATATAGTCCAAGTATAAAAAACTTCTTATTATTTATCAATGAAAGTTCATGTCACTCAAAGCAATTAGCAAAATTTTCAGATCCGAATATTAGTAGGAAGTTATTTAATGGTGATTATATTAGTTATGATAAAGCAGGTATGTTCAGTTTTAGAAATGAAGGTTTATCAATTGATGATATTCCTGATGGGACTTATAAATTGAAGATAAAATTAACTTTCAATAAATTAGAATATTATATTGATCTTAAATGTGAGAATTTTAAAGAATCGTTTTATCAAAATGATGAATTAATATTAAAACTATATGTTATTCAAAATATTATTTATTTCGAAAAAACAACCAAAATTCTAATATAATAAATTTATTATCAATATACATTAGATTCATAATATGAGTAAACTTAATAAACTTTTAAAAAAACCAGGAATATTTTTTAGAGATTATTTTATAAAAAAATATCCCTTGTCCTTAGATGAACAAGACCATAATTTATTGCATGAAAATATTCTAATTGAAAATGATTTGAGATTATATGATATTACTGCAAATGAAAGTAATGAACCTGTTGATGTAGTTATTACATGGGTAAATAATAAAGATCCTGATTGGTTAGCAAAGTTTGAATATTATAAAAATCAAAAAATTAATGATATTAATCCTATTTCTGTAGATGATGCGAGATTTGAAGATCATGGGGAGTTATTTTACGTAATTAGAAGTATTCAACTACATATGCCATGGGTAAGAACAATTTTTTTAATTACAGATAATCAAATACCCACCTTTGATCTCCCTAGCAAAGTTAAGATTATTGATCATAGCCAAATTATAGATAAAAAATATCTTCCTACTTTCAATTCCCATGTTATTGAGGCTCATTTACATAATATTCCAGAATTATCTGAAAATTTCATTTACTTTAATGATGATGTATTTGTTGCTAGATATTTACCAAAATCCCACTTTTTGTCAGGAAATAATATATCCTCTCTTTTTTTAAATAAAAGAAATTTAGATGAAATGTTGCAAAAAGGTGTAACAACTCCAACACTAAAAGCTTGTTTTAACTCAAGAAAATTATTACTTAAAAAGTATCAAAAAAATGTATGCATTCCCTTAGCGCATACATATATCCCATTAAAAAAATCTTATTTTACTCTTGCATGGTCACTTTTTAATTTTGAAGTTAACTCTTTTATTAATAATCGATTTAGGGATGATAATGATCTTAATTTAGCCACATTTTTAGTTCCATGGATTATGTATTTTGAACAGCAATCAGTATTAGCGAGAGATATCTGTTATTACTTCAATATCCGATCGAGCTCTGCTAATACTTATTATGATATATTAAGTTATAAAAGCAAAACATCTCCTCATTCTATTTGTGCGAATGATTTTGTGACTACAATAAATACAGAATTACTATACCGGAAGAATTTAATCAAATTTTTAGAATCTTTTTATATGCAGTGATTTTTTTATTAATAACATACCTATTTACTATAATAATATTAGGTTAACTTTTTTGTATTACGATAGGAATTGTACGACTATGTCAATAAGTAAGAAATGGAGAAAATTCAAAAAAAATCCTAAACTTTTTTTTTACGATATGTATCAAAATAGGAGAGAGAATATATTAAAATATTCTCCAAAAAGGATATATAAGACCGAACAAAAATTTACTGTAGTATCTGCAGTCTATGGCGTTGATAAATATTTGAAAGATTATTTTGAAAGCTTAGTAAATCAAACTATTGGATTTGAAACACATATTAATTTAATTTTAGTTGATGATGATTCTCCAGATCAGTCTTCGGAAATAATTCAAGAATGGATAAGAAAATATCCTAATAATATTACTTATATTCATAAAGAAAACGGTGGACAAGCTTCTGCACGTAATTTAGGTATGGATTATGTAAAAACCAAGTGGGTCAGTTTCATTGATCCCGATGACTTTGTTAGTTTGGACTATTTTGAAGAAATAGCTAAGGTAATTGATAAAAATCCTGAAGATATTGGACTAGTTAGTTGTAATTTTATTTTTTATCGTGAAAGTATTGATCAATACAGTGATTCACATCCATTAAAATATCGTTTCACTGAAGGAATTACATATAATTCAAATTTTGATTTTGGTAAAAATATAGTGATGTCTGTTAATTCAGGGGTATTTTCTGCAAAGGTAATCTTTGAAAATGATTTATTTTTTGATCCTAGGCTAAGACCTTCGTTTGAAGATGCTCGCTTTGCTTCAGAATACATATATTATATCAAATCATCAAAAGTGGTTTTTTTACCATCTGCTAGATATTATTACAGGAAAAGAGAAGATAGTTCATCGACTTTAGATACATCATGGAACGATAAACGTAAATTTTTAGATGCTTTAGAATATGGTCCAATTTTTGTTTTGGAATTCTACAAAAAAAAATTACAACAAATACCAGAGTTTATACAAAGACAAGCTTTATATGATTTTGCTTGGATTTGTAGACATTTACTTAATAATCCTAATCCTCTAAATATTCTGAGTAATGATGAAAAAATAAAATTTTATGAAAATGCTGAAAAGATTTTATCCTTTATTGATATTAAAACAATTTTAAATTTTGATTTAGCTGGAATTTGGTTCTTATATAAAGTAGGTTTACTAGGCTCCTTCAAGGGTATAACTGATATAACTCAGATAGCATATATTGAAAAATATGATCAAACTAAAAGAGAAATTTTGATTTCATATCACAGTTATAGAGAAAGTGATATTTCTATATTGTTTGATAATAAAGATACAATACCTAAGTATCAAAAAAAGAAAAAACATACATTTGGCGATAAATATTTTGTAACAACGTATAAATTATGGATTAGTTTACCAGATAATTTTAGCAAATTTGAAATCAAATTTAATGGTGTTCATTCAAAAATTTTTATTAAAGGAACTTTTTTTTATACAGGAGTTTCTAATCAAAAAATGATGGAACATTTAAGTCATTTTGTTCAAAAAAATAAAAAGGATCATTGGATTCTTATGGATAGAGATACTAAAGCGGATGATAATGCAGAACATTTGTATAGATATATTAGATCTCAACACCCTGAGCAAGAAATTTATTATGTATTGTCAAATAAATCTCATGATTGGAATCGTTTAAAAAAAGATAATTTTAATTTGTTAAATTTTGGATCATTTGAACATAAAAAATTATTAAAAACAGCGTCAAAAGTGATTAGTAGCCATATTGATAAATATGTCAATGATTATTTTTCTGATGGCTTAATGTTAAAGCAACAATTTATATTTTTACAACATGGTGTTATTAAAGACGATTTATCAAATTGGATCAATACAAAGAAAAATATAAGTTTGATGATCACTAGTACCGAAGCAGAGTTTAACTCCATTGCATTTGATAATAAATATTATTTAACTAATAAGGAAGTGATATTAACAGGTTTAGCTAGGCATGATGCTTTGTTTTCGCAAAAAAACAAATTTGGATCTAATAATAAGACTATTTTAATAATGCCAACATGGCGTGATTCTATTTTACCGAAAGCGAAAACAGATTGTTCTGAGCGAGATATAAACCCTGATTTTATAACTACAGATTATGCTATACATTGGCGAAGTTTTTTACATAACGAAGTATTGAAAAAAATAACAAATGAAGGAATAAAAGTTATTTTTGCTCTTCATAAAAACATAGAACCATATTTAGATGATTTTAATATTCCATCTTATATTGAGCAATGGCACTCTGACAGCTGTAGTATTCAAGAATTATTTTTGAAATCCACACTCCTTATAACTGACTATTCATCGGTAGCGTTTGATATGGCATATTTAGAAAAACAAATCATATATTATCAATTTGATGAGCATGATTTCTTTTCAGGTAAACATACTTTTTCAAAAGGTTATTTTGATTATAGACAACATGGTTTTGGTCCTGTAGTTACTACAGAGGATGATTTAAATAATACTTTAAAAACTATTATCAAAAATGGTTTTACTATTGAAGAACCATTTTTATCAAGAATTAAGAATGTTTACCCTTATAGAGATGGACTATGCTGTAAAAGAACTTTTGATGCTATCCAAGCGTTGGATAAAAAATCTGAAAGCCCAGAAATAATTAATTTTACAGTTTTAGCTGATTTTATGTTAAGAGCGTACGAAGAGCAAAATTGGCCAATAGCAATTCAGCGAGCAAAATTGTTGTTATCAGGTAATAAAGAACAAGTAGAACTTGCCCAACTTGTATTATCTGAGGCAAGTTATTATCTGAGAAAACCTTCAGTATTTCTTAATAATGTTAATAAGAATAGTATTAAAAATAATAAAATTGATGCATTTCTTTTTATGGCACAGGAAGAGTGGAAAAATGCTTATAAAAGTTGGAGTAAAGTAATAAATAAATCAAGCTCCGATTTATTTTATCAGCTAATATGTTGTTGCCACTATTTAACCAACAGTAGTTATGCTGTTACAGTTAAAAATGAGTATTTGCAAAACTTTAATAATGATAAAAAAATGTTATATTTAATCAATGCATTAATATTCATATCTAATAAAAACTGGAATGGGGCTATAGAACAATTAAATCTTTTACTTAAGAGTAATGTAACTAAATCCTTTTTGAGGAAATATTTTCCTGAATTAATTTTGGCAGATGTATATATAAAAATTAATAAACTAGATAACTGTCAAAAACAATTAGCTAATTTTGAAAAACATACTACTGATAATTTTGAATATAAGTTACAAAAAGTTAAACTAGATTTAGCTAAAAAAGAATATTACAACGTAATTTCCTATTTAAAAAAAACATTTAAAAATAATTTTATGATAATTCCTAATTCAGCTTTAATTAATTATATTGAAGCTTTAAAAATGTCGGCAAATTGGGAAGAAATTATAGCTTTCTCTAAAGCGTTATTGAAGAAAGATGGATATTGGAAAATTATAGCACAGCAAATGTTAGCTGAAGCAAGCTATAGAACATATAAAATATCTTTATTTACTAATAATATAAAGGAAAAAATTGAGGATATTAAAGATGAAAAAACCAAAGCATTTCTTTTTATGACACAAGAAAAATGGAATGAAGCTTATCAATGTTGGGAAAAAATTACTAATAAAAAAGCAATAAACCTCTTTTATCAGCTAATTTGTTGTTATAATCTTCAGGATTCTTCTTATGCAATAAAAATTAGTTCAAATTATTTAAAAAACGAATTATTTGAACAAAAAGAATTATATATGTTAAATGGGCTTGTATATATTACGCAACAAAAATGGGAAAAAGCGATTTCCCAATTTAATCATTTAATAAATTCCAATACATGCAAATATTTTTTAAGAAAATATTTACCTCAATTAATTTTGGCTAATATTTTTCGTAATTTAGGAGAATACCAAAAATCAAATAAATTATTAATTGAATTTGAACAACATACTCCAAATGATGTGGAGAATCATATACAAATGGCAAAGCTAGCTCTCTCTCAGAAGGATCACCAGAAAGTTATAAGTTTACTGAATAGGTTATTTGATAATAATTATCAGTCAATGCCACCATCAGTTTTAGCTGATTATATTCAAGGTTTGACTATGTTTGTAAATAATGAAATAGCTAATTTAGAAAAGATCATTAAATTTGCGGACAATAAAAAATAACTTATTTTTAAAAGGCAACCTATTTATTAATAGATAGGTTGCTAATAAATATTACTTATTGATTATTAGTTTCATTAACACCAATAAAAAAGGACACTTTCATGATGCGAATTGGATTATTTATTCTAACTAACTTAGCCGTTATGTTTGTATTTGGAATCATTTTAAGTATTTTAGGCGTTGATGCGCATAGTACTTTAGGATTACTTATATTTGCAGCAATCTTCGGTTTTGGAGGATCTTTTATATCTCTTCTATTATCTAAGAGAATGGCTTTGAGGTCAGTAGGGGGACAAATCATTACTCAACCTAGTAATAGTCAAGAACAATGGTTACTTGATGTTGTTCGTCGATTGTCAACGGAACTTAATATAAAAATGCCAGATGTTGCCATCTATCATGCTCAAGATGTTAATGCTTTTGCAACCGGCGCAACTAAAAATAGTTCTCTTGTTGCAGTAAGTTCTGGTTTATTAAGTACTATGACTCAAGATGAAGCTGAAGCAGTAATCGGTCATGAAATGAGTCATGTTGCTAATGGTGATATGGTCACAATGACTTTATTACAAGGAGTTCTTAATACTTTTGTTATTTTTATTTCAAGAATGTTAGCATCCGTTGTAGCTCAAGCATTGGATGATCGTAATCGTGGTTTATCACAGTTAACCTATTTCTTGATAGTTATGGTTTTTGAAACCGTATTTGGTATTTTAGCAAGCCTTATAGCTATGTGGTTTTCTCGTTATCGAGAATTTCACGCTGATGCTGGTTCGGCTAAATTAGTAGGCAGTACAAAGATGATTGCCGCGTTAGAAAAACTAAAAACTAGCCATGAACCAAGTGAAGATACTTCAATTTTAGCATTCTGCATTAATGGAGCTAAAAAAGCAAAATTTTCTGAATTGTTTATGTCTCATCCGCCATTAGAAAAACGTATAGAAGCTTTAAGGAATGAAACTTATCGCAACTAAGGCTAGATGATCTATATCAAATTTATATTCAAACACATACTTTCCTGAAAGTTTTTTACAAGTATTATTAATTTTATAATAATGCTTGTAAAATAAAAACCAAATTATTCACTAGTTAGATTTTCAAAGAGTTTATAATGTCAAATCTTGTCACCAATAATAAATTAGAATTGCTTAGTCCCGCTAAAAATATTGAGATTGCACAACAGGCTATTTTACATGGCGCAGATGCCGTATACATTGGCGGGCCAAATTTTGGTGCTAGGCATAATGCTGGTAATTCGGTTAGTGATATTGCCCAGTTAGTTGAATTTGCTCATCATTATTATGCAAAAGTATTTGTAACCTTAAATACCATTCTTCACGATAATGAACTTGAACCAGCAAGACAACTTATATGGCAATTTTATGACGCAGGTGTTGATGCATTAATTGTGCAAGATATGGGCATTTTGAGAATGGATATTCCTCCTATTGATTTACATGCTAGCACTCAAATGGATATAAGGACACCTGAAAAAGCCAAATTTTTATCTGATGTTGGTTTTTCACAAATAGTATTAGCTCGTGAGCTTAATTTAACTGAGATAGCTAAAATTCATGAGCAAATTGATGCAAAAATAGAATTTTTTATACATGGTGCGCTTTGTGTGGCATTTTCAGGACAGTGTTATATCTCACATGCACAGACAGGGCGTAGTGCAAATCGAGGAGATTGCTCCCAAGCTTGTCGACTTCCTTTTACCTTAAAAGATGATCAAGGGCGCATTGTTGCTTATGAAAAACATTTATTATCAATGAAAGATAATAACCAATCAGATAATTTGAACGAATTAATTCAAGCAGGTGTACGCTCCTTTAAAATAGAAGGACGTTATAAAGATCTAAGTTATGTTAAAAACATTACAGCCTTTTATCGTCAAAAATTAGATACTATTTTGTCAAATTCGTCTAATTTACAATCAGCATCAAGTGGTCGAACTGAGCACTTTTTTATACCAGATCCTCACCAAACATTTCATCGAGGAAGTACAGATTATTTTGTACATGGAAGAAAATCCAATATAGGTGCATTCGATTCACCTAAATTCATTGGTTTGCAAATTGGTGAGATAACTCAAATTACACCTAAAACTATCGATATTAAATCTGAGAAAATATTAACTAATGGAGATGGCTTAAATGTACTAATAAAACGAGAGATCTTTGGGTTTAGAGCTGATAAGGTGGAGAAACTTTCGGCTAATCAATATCGAATTTATCCAAATGAAATTCCTAAGCCGCTTTTTTCAGTTAAATTACCTTATATAGTGAATCGAAATCTTGATCATGTGTGGCAACAAAATTTATTGAAAGCATCAAGTAATCGCAGAATTGGTGTGTTACTTAAACTATATAATATTGAAAAAGGTATAGAGCTAATTGCAAAAAGCGAAGAGGGCGTTTGTGTCAAGGTAGAACTTAATGGGGAATTCGAACTTGCGGAACAACCAGATAAATCATTAAAAAATATTAGAGATAATTTATCTAAATTAGGAAAAACTATATATTATCTTACTGATTTTGATTTAAATTTATCAAAAATTTATTTTTTTCCAAGTAGTCAACTAAATCAGCTTCGAAGGGATACTATTAATAAATTGACTGCTAAAAGATTAACAAGTTATTGTCGCCAAAAACGTAAACCAGAACAAAACCCAGTTCCGTTTTATCCTGAAAATCATTTGAGCTTTTTGGCAAATGTTTATAATCATAAAGCAAGAGAATTTTATACACAACATGGAGTTGAATTAATTGAAAGTGCCTATGAAGCACATGAAGTTAAAAACGATGCGCCCTTAATGATAACCAAACATTGTTTACGGTTTGCGTTTAATCTATGTCCAAAACAAGCAAAAGGAATTCAAGGTGTTAAAACTAAAGTTACGCCAATGAAATTAATTCAAAATAATGAAGAATTATTGTTAAAGTTCAATTGTAAAGCTTGCGAAATGCAAGTATGGGGTAAAATAAAAAAACACATTTTAAAAATGCCACTTTCTGGAAGTGAGATTATATTTATGGCAAAAAAATAAGGTATTTAAAAATGGTGGTTTAAGTTCATAATACCAAATATTATTTAACATAATATACATTATTGTAACATATTGATTTTAATGATTATTTATTTTTGTTAATTTGTTAGTAGATTGATTAATTTAACATTTTACTGGTAAATCGTGTTTTTTTAAATTGAGGTCATGATTATACAGGTTTCATCGTCTAGTTTTACGTACGTTTATCGTGGTTCGCATAATGTATATTATGTTAAATAATGTTTTTTAACGAATAAATATAAATATTAATTAATGAGCAATTGTTGTTTTATTATAAAATATGCTACTCTAATAAATTAATAAATTTTAATTATTTCCTTTCGTTAATATGCAAAATATTTTTAAGACATTACGTTCAAAAAGTTATTCCGTTCCATGTGAATTATGTAGTATGGGATCTTTCTGCATTCCCATGTTGCTTAACAATAAATTAAACAGTATATTAGAAAGAAAAATATCTTATGCTAAAAATGAAATCCTAGCAAAATCTAATACGCCCTTTACTAAATTTTATATTATTCATTCGGGTGCATTAAAAACTTTTGTTACAACTTCTGATAATCATCAACGAGTTAATGGCTTTTATTTACCAGGAGATATTGTTGGTTTAGATTCAATTGCAACTCAAGTGTATAATAATAATATTCAAGCTCTTAGTAATACATTGGTTTGTGAGCTTTATTATGATGAGCTGATGTCGTTAGTTGATACTCAAAAAAATATTAGAGACCTTGTGTTTAATTTGTTAAGCTCTGATATTTATAATTACCAAAAATTAGTATTATGCTATTCTCAAAAAAAGGCTGATGAACGAGTAGCAACTTTTATTTATTCACTTTATCAGCGTTATGAAAAGAAAGGTCATTCTTCATTGAATATTAAGCTCATGATGAGCCGAGCCGATATCGCTAATTATTTAGGTTTAACAATTGAAACAGTTAGCAGAAATTTATCAAAGTTGCAAGAACAAAATATTTTATTAGCTAGAGGAAAATATTTATTTATCAAAAATTTAAACGGTTTAATAGATTTAGGTAATTAGATTTATTTATGTTAAAATAATCAGAATAAATTTTGTAAGGTCTTAATATATGGCAAGTTTAAAGAACACGCTTATTGTAGTTGCTATGTCCCTAACCTCTTTTTCTTCGTTTGCTGCTCAACAATTAACGGAGCAACAAGCTAAAGGTTTACAGTCATTTAAAAGTATAACTATCCGCGGAGCTTTTTATACTGATAGTGATTATATCATGGCAATGTCGAGAGCTGCGGATAAAGAAGGAGCTGCTTCCTTTTATATAACCACAACTAATATCAGTCCTTCTAATGATACTTTAAGGATTGTGTATGCGAAATTATATAAAGCCGATGCTCCTAAAGCAGAAGAACAAGCTGAAAGCCTTCGCAAGTTTGAAGGTATTTATGAATATCCAAAATCTAAAGCCATACGTTTAGAGCCTTTCAACATTGTGCGTATTCGTGGTTATTTTCCTAGTGAATATGATATTAACCAAGCAATTGCTAGAGAAGCATCAGCAAAAGGTGCTTATGCTTATTATATTGATTCACGTAGTGAATTAGGTAGTAATATACAAGTTGCTGCTTATTTGTTTAAGAAAGATGCACCTGAACGTAAACTTCAACCTGAGGATGCAATTCCATATGACTCTGAAGCTGGTCAACAAGCTCTTGCACAAGGTGGTGATGCGGCTATGCAGGTAGAAAAACCTGGCTATTATTCTTCTTCAGCTTTTAATGAAAAATTTTATGCCGATAAATTTAATAATAAAGTAAAAGTCATTAATCAAGCCACACAAAAAGCAACAACTTCTGCAACAACTAATGCTTCTGCATCTCAAGTTACGACGATAACAACTGAGCCACAACGCATTACACGTTACACTGTCACTCTACCCGATGGACGAAAGATCCAAGAATTGAATGATGCAACTGCAGCAAAAATGGTTGCGTTTGATACAATTAAATTCAGAGGTTACTATGTAACTGATCAGGAAATTTCTTATCAAGCGGGTAAACGAGCTATTGATGCTGGGGCCAAGTATTATCATATTGCTAGAATTGCCCATGATTCAAATGGTCCAAATATAACTGTTTTTGTAGATCTGTATCGATAGTTTATATAGACAATCGGGCGCATAAGCGCCCTATTTTTTTGTATGAAGCTATAGTTGTGATTTAACTACATCAATTTGCTGCTTGATGCGTTTTGCTGAAATTGGATATGATGTACCAAGCTGTTGCGCAAATAAATTTACTCTTAATTCTTCAATCATCCAACGGATATCTGTCACTTTAGTGTCCGATCGTTGATTGTTTGGTAAACTATTAATCCAATTATCATACTGATTCTGAACATCTTCTATAATACTCATTGATTGCCTATCTCTTGCCATATTTTGAAATAATTTTTCAATTCTTTTCTCAATTGCCGATAAATATCGAGAGATATCATTCAATCTTCTATAACTTGATTGAGTAACAAATCCTTTATAAACTAATCTATTAAGTTGATGTTTGATATCTGACAAGGCAAATGCTAAAGATAAATCAACGCGCCCTTTTAACTTTTTATTAATGCTAAAATGCAAAGTTAGTATTGATTCGACTTGCTTAGCAATATCAACAACTATTTCATTAATATGAGTTTTAGTATAATCAAGTAATTGCTGATAATCATCAGTTGAATGTATTGCTTTATTATTTGTTTCAATTAAATAATCAATACCACAAGCGATACAATCATCAATAAGCATTAACACGTTACCAAACGAATTAAAATATAAACTTAATTTCGATTTATTGGGTAATTTTTCATGTAAATACTTGATTGGAGAAGGAATATTAAGCATTAATAAGCGTCTTAAACCTAATTTATTTAATCTTTGTTGCTCTGATTGATTATCAACTAACTTTATACTTACGGAATTTTGATTATCAATAATAGCTGGATAAGCCTTAACAGTATAGTTTTTTTGTTTTTCTTCATAAACATCAGGAAGTTTTCCAAATGTCCAATCTGTCAAATTATTTTGCTCAATTGAGTTATCTTTTTTATTAATAGTAATAGATGATAAAGCTTGTTGAAGTTGAGTTTTGAGTTGCTGTTTTAGCATATCAAGATCTTTACTTGAAGCAATTTCCTTATGATTACTATCAATAATACTAAAATTCATTTTTAAATGTTCAGGGACTTGCTCTAATTGCCAATTTTCTGATGTAATTTTCACACCAGTCATTTTATGAAATTCATTTTCTAAGCATTCAAGAAGCGGTTTTTCTGTAGTATCTACCCTATCTAAAAATGCATCTGCATAATTTGGTGCAGGGACAAGGTTTCGTCGTAAAGATTTAGGCAATGATTTGATTAATGCAATTATTAAATCTTTTCTAAAACCTGGCACTTGCCAATCGAATCCCTTGTTTTTAATTTGGTTTAAGATATCAAGTGGAATTTTTATAGTGACGCCGTCACGGTTATGACCAATATCAAAGTGATAACTAAGTGCTAGCTTAAAATGATCTTGATACCAGAAATCAGGAAAATCATTTAAGTTAATTAATTGTGCTGATTGCCTGATCAGCATCTCTTTTTGTACATTAAGATAATCAGGATCAGATTTTTGTTTCTGCATCCACCATTTATCAAAATGTTTAGATGAAATAACGGATTTATCTATGCGTTTATCATAGAAATCAAATAATTCATCATCATCAATTAAAATATTCTGACGACGTGATTTATGTTCTAAATCTTCAACTTCATTAATCAATTTTTGATTTTGCTTGTAAAATTTATGACTTGTGAACCAATCACCTTCAACTAATGCATGTCGAATAAACAGAGTGCGACTTAGAATAGGATCAATTTTGCTGTAATTTACTATTCTATTAGTAACAATTGGTAACCCAAATAAAGTTACTTTTTCGTTTGCTATTGTTGTGCCCTGCTTTTTAGACCACCTAGGTTCGTTATAGTCATATTTCACTAAATGTTTAGCTATAGGTTCAATCCATTCAGCTTCAATTTTTGCTGCTGTTCTTCCCCATAATCTATTTGTTTCAACAAGTTCACTAGCAATACACCATTTGGGTTGGTTTTTGAAAAGTGCTGAATTAGGAAAAATTGCAAATTTTATATTACGTGCACCTATATACTCACGCTTTTCAAGCTCTTTCATTCCAATATGAGATAGTAAACCGCTTAGTAACGAGATATGTAATGAATTATAATCAGCCTCTTTACTATTAATCGGAAACGCTAATTGCTTAATTGTTTGTCTAATTTGCGTATAGACATCTTGCCATTCACGGATTCGAAGATAATTTAAAAACTCTTTTTGGCATAATCGTCTAAATTGATTCCCTGATAATACGTTCTGCTGTTCTTTAATGTAGTTCCATAAATTAATTAAAGAAATAAAATCTGACTCTTTATCAACAAAACGACGATGTTTCTCATCAGAAGCTTGCTGTTTATCATAAGGTCTTTCTCTTGGATCTTGAATCGATAAAGCAGCAGTAATTATCATTATTTCTTTAATGCACCCTAGGCGCCTTGCTTCAACCAGCATCCTAGCTAATCTTGGATCAATTGGTAATTGTGCTAAAATTTTACCTATTTCAGTTAAATGATATCTATTCTGTATGGTATGAATTGCCCCAAGTTCCTCTAATAAGCGAAGTCCATCACGAATATATTTTGAATTAGGTTTTTCAACAAAAGGAAAAGCGGCAATATCTCCTAAGCCTAATGATGTCATTTGTAATATTACTGAAGCTAAATTGGTCCGTAATATTTCGGGTTCGGTAAATTTGGGGCGAGATAAAAAATCTTGTTCATCATATAAACGTATGCAGATACCATTAGATGTTCGTCCACAACGTCCTTTACGCTGATTGGCAGAGGCTTGTGATATTGGTTCAATAGGTAAACGTTGAACTTTAGTTCGGTAACTATAACGACTAATTCTGGCTAACCCCGAATCGATCACATATTTAATACCCGGAACGGTTAACGATGTTTCTGCCACATTAGTAGCAAGGACAATTCGACGTTTAGTATGTGATTGAAAAATTCGATTTTGTTCTGATGCTGATAACCTTGCATATAATGGCAAAATATCCGTATGACGGAGTTCTAACTTATTAAGTGTATCGGCAAGATCTCGAATTTCTCGTTCTCCTGTTAAAAAGATTAATATATCCCCAAGACTTTCAGTTGATAATTCATCAATGGCATCTATAATCGGTTGAAAATCAAAACTTTTATCATTATTATCATCTTCTTTCAGGATTAGGGGACGATATCTAACCTCGACTGGATAGGTACGACCCGATACTTCAATAATTGGAGCCTCATTGAAGTGTTTAGAAAAACGTTCCACATCAATAGTCGCTGATGTTATTATGACTTTTAAGTCTGGACGTTTAGATAATAACTGCTTAAGATAGCCTAAAATAAAATCAATATTCAAACTGCGTTCATGTGCTTCGTCAATAATAATAGTATCATATTGTAGTAAGAATTTATCTTTCTGAATTTCAGCAAGCAATATTCCGTCAGTCATTAATTTAATCAGAGTTGTGTCATTGACATGATCAGAAAATCTGACTTTAAAACCAACTAACTGCCCTATCTCTGTTTTTAGCTCTTCAGCGATACGATTAGCTACTGAACGTGCTGCTAATCGTCTTGGTTGGGTATGACCAATATAGCCTTTGACACCTAAGCCTAATTCTAAACAGATTTTGGGAATCTGTGTTGTTTTTCCCGAGCCAGTTTCACCTGCAACTATAACTACTTGATTATTTTTA
The DNA here is from genome assembly GCF_013346885.1 of Gilliamella sp. ESL0232. Classification (NCBI taxonomy): domain Bacteria; kingdom Pseudomonadati; phylum Pseudomonadota; class Gammaproteobacteria; order Orbales; family Orbaceae; genus Gilliamella; species Gilliamella sp. ESL0232. The sequence continues at coordinate 501,284 of NZ_JAAEDW010000001.1, forward strand.
ATAGCATCATAAATTTCTTGTTTTTTTTCAGTCACAGGCAAATTTTTGGGAAAAATAATATTTTTCGGTAACGACTCTAGTCTGCTTTGATAATGTAAGTTAGCATTTTGTATGGCGGAATCTATATCAGCTATAGTTTGACTTTTCTTAGCTAATTTGATTATTTTATGCTTATTTAAGAAAGTCATTGAATCAAGATTTTTTAATTGCTGTTGAGATAGCATAGCGTTTCAGATATTTCAATTATAGTTACATTAATGCACGATTATAACAAATTTAACCTATTATTAGGAGTTCAAATGAAAAAAACGTTTTTGTTAACTGCTCTATTTATGGCTTTACTGGCTTTATCAGGATGTAATGACTCAAGTACTTTACAAGAGACCGACCTCATGCACCACCGTTTTGTACTCACTAAAGTAAATGGTCAAGATATTCCGTTAGATGATCAAGCAGAGCTTATATTTGGGGAAAATATGACAATTACAGGTAAAATGTGTAACCATTTTTCTGGTAAAGTTACTTTAGACAACGGTAGCATAAAAGGTAGTGGAATTGTGATGACTAAAATGCTTTGTAATGATGATCAATTAAATCAATTAGATTATATTATTGAGAACTTAATTACTGAAGGTACAAAAATCAATTTAAAAAATAATCAACTAACCTTGAAAAATAACAATAATGAACTAATTTATCAACTTAAAGACTTAATGTAAGCCAAATGTTTAGTTGCTATAATTTAGTATGTTATTATAAATAACAAAATATATTAAAGATAAAATACTTTATTTAAAATACTGTTAAGAATATAATAAGAAGAATTTTAAAGGGTTTAACTTATTGATGAAATTATTATATTCTTCAAAGATTTTATGTGATTTTGGTAGCCATATTGAGCTACAAATACCTTTTTTAACCAATAAAACTACCAATGCTTTGCCATTGGTTTTTTTTTTGCAAAAAGTTGGTTTATCGAATTTTTTAAATTGAATTAAAACATTAACCTTAACATTAAATAAATTACTAAGTAGATACTATTATGAAAAAGACAAAAATTGTTTGTACGATCGGACCAAAATCTGAATCAAAAGAAATGTTAGCAAAATTATTAAATGCAGGCATGAATGTTATGCGTTTAAATTTTTCGCATGGTGATTACGAAGAACATGGCAACCGCATCAAAAATTTACGTGAAGTAATGCAAGAAACTGGTTTAAAAGCAGCTATTATGCTAGACACCAAAGGCCCTGAAATTCGCACTATTAAATTAGAAGGCGGTAATGATGTATCCCTAGTTGCAGGTCAAACATTCACGTTTACTACAGACAAAAATGTTATCGGAAACAAAGACCGTGTAGCCGTAACTTACGATGGTTTTGCGCATGACCTTAAACCAGGTAATCGTGTTTTAGTTGATGATGGCTTAATTGCTATGGACGTTAAAGAAATTAAAGGTAATGAGGTTATTTGTACTGTTTTAAATAACGGTGAACTCGGTGAAAATAAAGGTATTAATTTACCTGGCGTTTCAATTAAATTGCCAGCACTAGCAGAAAAAGATAAAAATGACCTGATTTTTGGTTGTGAACAAGGTGTTGACTTTATTGCTGCATCATTCATTCGGAAACGTTCTGATGTAGATGATATTCGTACTCACTTAAAAGCTCATGGTGGTGAAAACATTAAAATTATATCTAAAATTGAAAACCAAGAAGGTTTAGATAATTTTGATGAAATTCTTGATGCTTCTGACGGTATTATGGTTGCACGTGGTGATTTAGGGGTTGAGATCGCTGTTGAAGAAGTTATTTTTGCTCAAAAAATGATGATCAAAAAATGTAATAAAGCATCTAAACCAGTCATAACAGCAACACAAATGCTTGATTCAATGATTAAAAACCCACGTCCAACTCGTGCGGAAGCTGGTGATGTAGCTAATGCAATTATTGATGGTACAGATGCAGTTATGCTTTCGGGTGAAAGTGCTAAAGGTAAATATCCGCTCGAAACTGTGAATGTTATGGCAACTATCTGTAACCGAACTGATAGCATAATTCCAGCATCGTTAGAATTGACATCAAAAGAAGAAAAGTTGAGTATAACTTCAGCTGTTTGCTGTGGTGCTGTAGAAATTGCTGAGCGTTTAAATGCTCCATTAATTGTTGTAGCAACTCGTAGCGGTAAATCAGCTAGGGAAGTTCGTCATTATTTTCCTAGAGCTCGTATTTTAGCATTATCTTCAAGTCAAAAGACAGTTAATCAGTTAGCCGTGACAAAAGGTGTAGAGCCTATTTTAATTGATTCAATTAACTCAACTGACGATTTTTATCGTTTAGGTAAAGAGATGGCTGTGAAAGTATGCGGTTTACAACAAGGTGATATCATTGTAATGGTATCTGGTGCTTTAGTACCAAGTGGAACTACTAACACAACATCTGTTCACCGTATTTAAAACGGCATACTTATTATTTGTCCTGAAATAAAAAAGTTAGCTACATGCTAGCTTTTTTTTTTACATAAGATATCCTGTATAAAATACTATTAATAGAATTTGAAAGATTAAAATGATTGAAGAAAAAGTATATTTACCTAAGGAACTAAGTTGGTTATCTTTCAATCAGCGAGTTTTACAAGAAGCTGCTGATAAAAGTAATCCACTTATAGAGAGGATACATTTTTTAGGTATATACTCAAGTAATCTTGATGAATTTTATAAAGTACAGTTTGCCAACTTAAAAAAATATGTACTTATTGAACAAGAACAAGCCAACTCATCTTCTAACTCTAAAAACTTATTACGCCAAGTAAACCAAAAAGTTATTCAACTAGAATTACAGTTTGACCAGCTTTATAATGAACTATTATTAGAAATGGCGAGAAATCAAATCTTTTTGATTAACGAAAGACAACTTTCTTCTTATCAAGAAGGTTGGATAAAAAACTATTATAAACAAAATCTTAGACAATATATTACCCCTATTTTACTCGATAGTCATACCGAACTTATTCAATTTTTAAAAGATGATCATGCCTATTTGGCTGTAGAAATTATTTGTGAAGATAAAACCAATTATGCGTTACTTGAGTTACCGACGGATAATATTTCTCGTTTTGTTTTATTACCGTCAGAAGTTTCAACTAAAAATAAATCGATCATTTTTTTGGATAACATATTACGTTACTGTTTACCCGATATTTTTAAAGTGTTTTTTGATGCCAAAGAATTAAATGCCTATTCTATTAATATTAATAGAGATGCTGAATACGAATTAAACACAGAATTAGACAGTTTGCTTGAACTTATGTCACAAGGTTTAAAACAACGTTTGACTGCTCAGCCAGTTCGTTTTACTTATCAAAAAGATATGCCAAAAGCATTATTTGAGTTATTGATTAATAAATTGTTATTAACTGAACAAGACGCAATGCCAAGTGGACGCTATCCTAATTTTAAAGATCTTGTGAAATTTCCTGATTTTGGTCAAAAAAAGCTATTAAATAAAAAAATTCCAAGCCTAAGCTATAATCGATTTAAACAATTTCGTAATTCGTTTGATGCGATTAAAGATCGAGATGTATTGCTTTATTATCCCTATTACTCTTTTGGACATGTATTAGAGATTATGCGCCAAGCTTCGTTTGATCCATCTGTTACGCATATTCGCATGAATATCTACAGAGTTGCAAAAGATTCCCGCTTTATTCATGCGGCCATTAATGCTGCCAATAATGGTAAAAAGGTCAATGTAGTTGTTGAATTGCAAGCAAGGTTTGATGAAGAGGCAAATATAAAATGGGCAAAACGATTAATTAGTAGTGGAATTAAAGTTATCTATTCACAACCAAAACTAAAGATCCACGCTAAATTATTTTTGATTGATCGTAAAGAGAATAACGAAATTGTTCGTTACGCCCATATTGGTTCAGGTAATTTTAATGAAAGGACTGCAAGAATTTATACCGATTTTTCGTTATTAACTGCAGATCCTGTAATTACAGATGAAGTTAAAAATGTATTTAATTTCATTGAAAACCCATTTAAACCAGTTTCATTCCATCATTTACTTGTGTCTCCACAAAATACCCGATTGAGATTTTATGAATTTATCCAACAAGAAATAAATAATGCTAAAGCAGGTAAAGTAGCTGGTATCTATTTAAAACTCAATGCAATAACCGATAAAGATATGATAGACCAATTATACCGTGCATCTTGTGCAGGTGTAAAAATTAGAATTGTAGTAAGAGGAACTTGTGTCTTGATACCCAAAATTCCTAATTTAAGCGAAAATATTACTGTCACAAGTATTGTTGATCAGTTTTTAGAACATGCTCGTGTGTATATTTTTGAAAATGATGGGAAAAAAGATACTTATATTTCTTCTGCTGATTGGATGCCTCGTAACCTAGATAATCGTATTGAAGTAGGTGTAAAAATCTTCGATCCAATAATAAAATCAACTATCCATAATATTTTTAATATTCAATGCAATGATAATGTAAAGGCTCGTATTATTGATAAAGATGCAACTAATAATTATGTACAAAGAGGTAATAAGAAAAAAATTAGAGCACAATATGCCATTTATGATTATTTGAATCAGTTAGAAACGGTTGAATAAGGGATTTAAAGTGAATAAATTCAATGAATATGCGGTAGTTGATCTTGGTTCAAATAGTTTTCACATGGTTATTGCTCGTATTATAGATGGTGCTATACAGATCATTTATAAAAATAAAAAAAATATTCATCTTGCCACAGGGCTTAATGCTAATAACCATCTAAGTGAATCAAGCATTATGCGAGGTCTGGAATGTCTTACACTATTTTCCGAAAGATTAATTGGCTTTCCTCCCGAAAATGTTCGTGTTGTAGCAACTCATACATTACGGGTTGCAAAAAATAGATATAAATTTTTAATGGCTGCGGCTAAAGTATTTCCATTTCCTATAGAAATCATATCGGGACAAGAAGAAGCACGTCTTATTTATTTAGGTACTATGACATCAGAACCAACATCGTCAAATGATACTAAATTTGTAATAGATATCGGTGGAGGATCTACAGAAATTGCAATAGGTAGAGGAAATGATCTAAAACCGTTGATTGTTGCTAGTCGCCCTATGGGATGCATAACTTATGCTAAACAGTTTTTTCATGAAAAAAAAATTAACGCTATTTCATTCGAACAAGCAAAGCTTGCCGCCGAACAACAAATTGAAAGCTTGATTAATATTATAAAAAAACAAAATATTACTGTTGCATTTGGTACATCGGGAACCATCAAGTCTATTTATCGTATCTTATTAGATATTGGGGTTTGTGATGGAATTATTACCCAAAAAAGGCTCGATGATTTAATTAGTTATGTTTTAGAATTCAACTCTTTTCAAGATATTGACTACCCTTCACTTTCTAGTGAAAGAAAAAGTGTATTTGTCAGCGGGCTAGCTATATTTAGTGGGGTTTTTAACGCATTTGGGTTAAATACTTTACAATTTAGCCCATGCGCATTACGTGAAGGGGTGCTTTATGAGTTGGTTGGAGGTCTTAATTTCCGAGATATTAGACAAAATACCGCGCAAACTCTTTCTGAACATTACAATATAGACCAACGCCATGCTACGCAAGTTGTTAAAACTGCAAAATATTTATTTTCTCAATGGCAACAACAAGCACCAACATCTATTCCGGCAAGCCTTGAATCTATTTTATATTGGGCTGCTTTGTTACATGAGGTAGGGTTAAAAATTAACTTTTCTTCAGTTCATAAACATTCAAGCTATATTTTACAAAATAGTAATTTACCCGGATTTAACGAAGAACAGCAATTACTTTTGTCTACTCTTGTACGTTACCATAGAAAGACTATCAATATAGATACACTACCCTATTTTAGTTTGTTCGAATACAAACATATAATACCGCTAATGCAAATCCTAAGATTATCTATACTCATCAATAATCAGCGAAATACAGAAATTAATTTACAAGCATTTCGTTTAAAATTAATAAAAAATAAACTAACTAAAGTGACTATAGAAATTAATCGGGAATTTGTTGAAAATAATAAATTGATATTATTTGATTTAGAACAAGAAAAAAAATATTGGAAAGAAATTGAGGATTGGAAACTATCGATTGTAGTCTGTTAATTATAAAAGCCCCTGTAAATCAATTTATATGTAGAAAAAAACGTGTTGTTTACACTTCATAGTAAACTAAACCCACCCTAAATTTTGTATATTTGTAAGTTTGTAACTATTGTGAATACCTCAAACTTAGTACAAGATTCAAGTATAAAATATGGTAATACTGTGTGAGGTTGATAATAGTAGACACAACGACTTAATTACACAATGTGACAGCTAATGGCAATTGAGATTAATTTAGTGGCTTGTAGCTCTCTTGCCCATGTTTTTCGTTGCATTGTGGGCACTACAGCTTTTATGATTTCTTCCTGAGGCTGCGATTTTAGATTTAACTCGGCAAGCATTTGTTACTATAGAGAATTTTCTACTTTCTTGCTGTACTATTTTAAGGGATAGTTACAGTTACGGCTTTTGTTTTTCGTTGAAATAATTTCCTAATACCTCAAATTGATTTTTAATTTATTTGCTTTATAATTGGCAAATCTTAAACAACCATAATAAATAAAGGAAATAAAATGAAGAAGACATTAATTGCACTAACAACTTTTGCTTGTTTTTCAAATTTTGCTTATGCTGAAACAAATGAACTTTACCTAGGAGGTCAATTAGGAGCTTCTATAATAAAAGTGAAAAATATTAAGGATACCTTACATTATAATCACGGCGGTGTTATCAACGATGGTATTTTTGACTCAATGCATAAAACTAAATTAGCAGGTGCTTTAAATTTAGGTTACAACTTTTCTAATTATGATATTCCTGCACGTGTAGAATTATCTCTTACCTTACGTGGCAATACAGATAAAAAAGAAAATAGATACACTGATTATGAAGAATATCGTCTTCGTACTACTCAAAAAGTCAAAGCCCGCATGAATACATTAATGTTAAATGGTTATTATGATATTGATATTGACTCACCAATTACTCCATTTATTGGTGCAGGATTTGGTGTTGCCTTCACTAAACTAGAAAATAGCCATAAGGAAAAATATAACGTTTCTGTTGATGGTGTTGATTATGAACGTTCATTATCAAAAACAAAAACAAAGTTTGCATGGAATGTTGCTGCTGGCGTAGCTTATAAGTTGAATAATAATATGGTTGTTGATTTCACTGCTCGTTATGTGGATGCAGGTAAAGTAAACATCAAAAAACATAATGAATACTATCGAACTAATGCTAGTGCTGAGCTAAGTTCAATTGATTTATTAGCTGGTGTTCGCTATAGCTTCTAATTAATAAACTAAAAAAACAATGGCTCTTTTTAGTTTAGTTACCAATATTATCGCTACATTTCTTGCTACTGTTAATATGTAGAAAAAAACTGGGTTATTTACACTTCATGGTTAAGTAACCACTCCAAAACCCCATAAGGCGTTTTTTCTAAAATCACCTTATGGGGGTTAACAAAATTATAATAATTAATCAATTAAGACTTAGTCTTCACCTTTTGAATCACTATATACTTGTTGATTATGCCGTATTTTAATCCAAAGTTGGTATTACTCTTTTTACTTTTCCATTCGTTTGTAAGCAGCAAGTTTAGTTGATTTTTGAAATACGGTGGTTATTATTACTGTAAACAACCCGAGTAATTCCAGCATGGCTTGCCAAAGAAACGTGTAATTGATAATAAAAGCTCTCATCTAAAATTAAATGAGAGCATTTATATTTAGCTTTTAATTAAGCAACACCTGGAATGGTGAAGTCCATAATAAGCAATAAGGTTGGTAAAATGAAGATAGATAAAACTGTTGATGCAAAGAAAATGCTTGATGCTTGTTCTTGCTCAACATTCCAATTGTAAGCCAAAATAACCGCTGTTGATGCCGTTGGCATTGCCAATAAGAAAACTAATTCTTCTGCTTCCATACCTGTTATGCCAAATAGATATACGGAAATAAGTGCAACAATTGGTGTAATAAAACTTTTCAACACAACATTAATCATTAATGGTTTAGATAATTTCAATTTAACACCATGAATACCAACACCGACCGCAATAAGTGAAATGAAGTTACAGGCATTTGACATAATATCAAAAGTGTTAAACACAAAATGTGGTAGCCATTTAGTTCCATCGGTAACGCTCACAATTAACCCTAAAATAACGGCTAAAAACATTGGCTTCATAAGTGAATTTTTTACTGCACTAAAGATCATACCACCGGTGACTTTACCACCAGACAATTTAGTATCACAAAGTTCTAATAAAAATATTGTCATTGGAATCAATGATAATGCAACAACAAAATTAGCAATCGCAACGGAAATAGTTGATGCGGCTCCTAACATTAACGTCAAGAAAGGAACACCCATCCCGCCCATGTTTGGAAAACAGCATAGCATTGCATTCATAGCTGTTGACTTTAACTCTTTATGCAAAATGTATTTATTGGTTAAAAAACAAATTATCCATAAAAATGACATAGTACAGAAAAATGCAATCATCCAAATGCCATTGAATATTTGCGATGGCTTAGCATGAGACGTATGCACAAAAAGTAAAGCAGGAAAGACAAAGTTTGATACCAGTCCTGATAATAATTTTTTAGAATCCTTCGAAAAGATCCCTTGCTGCACACATAACCAACCAAGAAAAATTAACAAAAAAACCGGAAGACAAGAACTAACAACTTGCCCAACTGCTGACCAGATCAGATTCATTTTTTAAAACTCCTAAAATAATATTACTAAAAATACAAATTCGGTAAATGGTCGGTAACTTCAGATTAGATATTATATTTATAGACCTAGCTAAAATAAGTGGGTAACAAAATCAAATATATTTATTACATGTAAAACGATATTTTTCGTTGTTGAAACTTGATATTATTAAATGCGATTTCGCACTCATTATGTTTAATTAAAGACATTCTTTAATGAAAACCTTTGTTATATTCAAATGTAAAATATAGTAACTTAGGTATTATTATACTTATTCTTTTCGATCTTGTGTAAATCAAGATCTACTAACTGTCTTAAAAACTCAAAAAAACATTAAAACTTTGCTCTAAGCTTGTTAATAATAGAGTTTTATTTCTTTAAAAAACAATCAATAAGAAAATATAAAACATGAGTGTTAAATTATAGTAAAAATTAATATTGCACTAAAATTTCTTAAATGATGCTTTTTTATAATGTGTTATTCATTATAAAAAAACATACCTATTATAGATAATAATTTGATTTACTTTATTTATATAGAATTGCTGCCACAAAGCCTTATTATTGATATTCATATAATGACAATAAATCTTGAAAACAATATATAGTAAAGATTGTTTCTGAATAATCAATTAATAACTAGTATAATGTAAATCATTTCTGTGTTATTGTAAAATCAGTAATACATTTGACTATTTTTTGTCTAAAGATTTTTTACATATCAAATAATAACGGTTATGTTTTAACTAACTGACCATTGATAATTTTTTAGTTCGCTAACTAAAAAATCGATTAAACATCGAGTTCGGAGCGGTAATAATTTACGGCTTGGATAAACGGCATAAATATTCAAATTCTCGACTTTATAATTCAACAAAACACGAACTAAACGGCCTATTTTAATATCTTTACCAATAATAAAATCAGGTTGCAACGAAATACCACCTCCTTGTAACATAATTTGGCGGCAAGTATCGCCATTATTACAATAGATATTCGCTTTTAAATTCACCGAGTAATGGGCATTGTCTTTATAAAAATGCCATTGCTCTTTTTTTGCCCACTGACTATACATCACAATTTTATGATTCAACAAATCATCAGGATCATTCGGCATGCCATATTTAGCAATATAATCAGGCGACGCGGCGGCTATGATTTGCGTAGTTGCCAACTTACGGCTAATCAGCGACAAACTTTCTAGCCGACCAATTCGAACAGCAAGATCGTAGCCCTCCTCAAGCAGATCAACCACACGATCTGACAACGTAATATCTAGCTCAATTTTAGGGTATTTATTGATAAATTTTTGCCATAAAGGCGCCAAATGCAAAATACCAAAACTAACAGGCACATTAACCCGAAGAATACCTTGTGGACTTGCATGATCTAAAGTGAGGCTATTTTCTGCTTCTGTAGTAGCATTAATAATGGCTTTAGTTTGCAAATAAAAAATTTGCCCCTCATGGGTAATGACCATTTTGCGAGTTGTACGTTGTAACAACCGAACTTGCAAGCGATTTTCTAATGCTTGAATATAACGTGACACTGCCTGCTTAGACATATTTAACTTAACTGACGCATCAACAAAACTATTACAATCAACTACCGCCACAAAAACCATCATTTCTAGTAATTTATTAGATCTATCCATCTGCCTTTCACCAACACCAAACAATTGTCCCACTTATTTTGACAATAAATCACATAATAGCTTATTTATCTACAAAATAATAACCATTATCATAAACAAATGGTGCTAACCAATCACAATAATTAACTTACAGGAAAAATAAAATGAAACAATATCAAACAGATCTAGCTTCACTCATGTTACGAATTGCCTTGGGTGTCATGTTCTTGGCGCACGGTTTTACTAAACTACTCGTCTTTACTCCCTCAGGTACTGCGCAATATTTTCAATCACTTGGCTTTCCTTGGTTCCTTGGTTCATTGGTTATTTAGCGATTATGTTTGAAATTGGCGGCGGTTTGTTATTGCTTTTAGGTCTTTTAACCCGCATTGTTAGTTTATTGGCAGTGATTCAAATGATTGTTATTACATTTATTCACTCAGTGAATGGTTGGTCATTTAGTAACGCAGGTGGCGGTTGGGAATATCCTGCCTTTATGGCGCTAACAGCACTCAGTTTAGCATTGCTAGGAAGTGGTCGCTTTAGTGTATTAGCTAAATATTTGGCGTATTAGAGGGGGAGATATTAGTTGTTTTTTTGACAAAACAGTTGAATAAAAACCTCAATAAAATAAATACTTTTTCTGACTGATCTTTACTTAGGGTTGAGTGGGTTAATCGAGCCAATTTAGATTGTTTATAATTATGTTATCGCTTTTTTGGCATCCATTATCCATAATCATTTAATTACAATGCTATAATTTATAAAATAGCCAGTTTGGTTTGAACAAACATTTCACAACTTACAACCGATGCAAAATTGGTTAAGGCAGACATAAAGTTGTTATGTACCACTTGGGATGGAATCGTTTTACCATCAAATTCGAGATCACAAGTTGTACAAGCATCGTGGATTAATATCGGTTGATAACCTAGTTCGGATGCGTGACGTGTTGTTGAGTCAACACACATATGGCTCATCATTCCACAAATAACCATCTGCTGGATCTGTTCTTGTTGTAATTTTTTTTGTAGCTCAGTTTGATAAAAACTATTAGGGAATGTTTTTTTGACAAGATACTCATGCAAGTTACCAAGCGGTAACAAACTTGGATGAATTTCAGCGCCTAAACTTCCGTTAGCAAAAAAATCCGCATGAGGATCAGACTTTATATGCTGAATATAAAAGATCGGTAATTGTTGTGCTCTAAAGTGTTTTTGTAGTTTTAAGGTATTTTGTAAAGTTAATTCTGTATTGTTTAAAGTAAATTTACCCGTTGGGAAATAGTCATTTTGTACGTCGATAATTATTAACCCTTGTTTCATTGTTTTGTCCTTAAATTATGTTTGAGTTGATAATTATGCGATAATTACGCTATCTGTTACATAATGAATTGAAAGTATTATTACTTACCTACTTTCAAAATGAAAAAGATAAACAAGTATGGATAAAAAAGATCGCGCTATTTTAGATGAACTTAAAAAAAATAGTCGTCAATCATGGAAAGAAATTGGCGAAAAAGTATATTTGTCAGGACAGGCTGTTGGACAGCGAGTTCAAGAATTGTATAATAATCATATTATTGAAAAATTTACTATTAAAGAAAAAACAAATCAGCTTCAGTTTATAACGATTTATATGAATTCAAATCAATTCACCTCGTTCGAAAACATGGTCATGTCGTTTAAAGAAATCATCGAATTTTATAAAATCACAGGCGATGGGTGTTATTTTATAAAAAGTGAATTTACAGACCAAAACTTACCACATTTTTTAGACAAACTTGAGCTCTATTGCCGTTATAAAGTTAGTCATCAGTCAAAAGTGATTAAATAACGCTATTTTAAAAATTTACACCTAAACTTGTTGACTATTTTTTGTATAAAGATTTTTTTACATAAAAAACAAAAAAAGTTGCGAGCAAATAAATTCTGTTATATTCTGTTCAGTAGCTTTAATTATCAACTCAGTTAAAGGTTTTTTATTTTTATGAATTGTTTTTGCGTTTTTATTACTAATGCTATTAGTACACATCATCACCATCATTCCTGAATAGTCTTCGGGCAATTGGTGCTGGAAGACTTTGGTCTTCCGGTGATGTCGCAAAAGCAAACAGAAACCCTCGGAAGATCAAACTTCCGAGGGTTTTTTGTTTGTAGTTTATAAATTTTTAGATAACTTTGGAGAAAGATATGTTGGATAATTCGCGTTTACGCATTGCTATGCAAAAGTCAGGTCGATTAAGTGACGAATCAAAAAAGTTACTTGCCCAATGTGGTATTAAAATTAATCTTCAAGAACAGCGTTTGATCGCTTTTGCTGAAAATATGCCCATTGATATCTTGCGTGTTCGTGACGACGATATCCCCGGACTGGTTATTGATGGCGTTGTCGATATTGGGATTGTCGGCGAAAATGTTTTAGAAGAGGAAGTATTAGATAGGCAGGCCGAAGGCGAAGATCCACAATTTAAAAAATTGCGCAGTTTAGATTTTGGTGGCTGTCGGTTGTCGATCGCAGCACCTCGTGATTTTGAGTATACAGGACCAGAATGTTTAAATGATTTGCGTATTGCCACCACTTACCCTCACCTGCTCCGCCGTTATCTTGCTCAATATAATGTTAACTTTAAAACATGTTTGCTTAATGGTTCGGTCGAAGTTGCCCCTCGGGCTGGGCTTGCCGATGTAATTTGTGATTTGGTTTCGAGTGGTGCAACGCTTGAGGCCAATGGACTAAAAGAGATCGAAGTTATCTATAAATCAAAAGCCTGCTTAATTCAACGTCAAGGTGAAATGTCGCCAATAAAACAGGCGTTAATCGATAAAATCATGACACGCATTCAAGGCGTTATTCAAGCTCGTGAATCCAAATATATTATGCTCCACGCCCCTACCGAGGTGTTAGATGATATTGTTGCACTATTACCCGGCGCTGAAAATCCTACCATTTTGCCTTTAACTGGCGAGCAAAATCGGGTTGCACTACATATGGTGAGCAGTGAATCGCTTTTTTGGGAAACGATGGAAAAACTAAAAGCGTTAGGTGCAAGCTCAATTCTTGTATTACCAATTGAAAAAATGATGGAGTAATAATATGAAACTCTCTTATTGGCAACAATGTACAAATGAACAACAAACAGCATTATTAATGCGTCCAGCAATTACAGCCTCTGATTCGATTAGCCAAGCTGTTGCAGATATTTTGGCACAAGTTAAACAAGATGGTGATAAGGCATTAAAAGCACTAAGTAGCAAATTTGATAAAATTCAAATTGAGCAAATAAAGCTTACACAAGAAGAAATAAAAACCGCCGCAAATCGTGTTAATCCTGAATTAAAACAAGCCATGCAATTAGCGGTTACCAACATTGAAAAATTCCACCAAGCACAAGCCTATCAATCCATTATGGTCGAAACAATGCCGGGCGTAAAATGTCAGTTAGTAACGCGCCCTATTGATTCAGTTGGGCTTTATATTCCGGGTGGTTCTGCCCCTTTATTATCTACTGTGTTAATGCTTGCAACACCTGCTAAAATTGCCGGTTGTCGTCAAGTTATTTTATGTTCACCACCGCCCATTGCTGACGAAATTTTATTTGCGGCACAATTATGTGATGTTAGCGAGGTTTATCAATTAGGCGGTGCACAAGCCATTGGCGCAATGGCGCTTGGCACCAAGTCGGTTCCTAAAGTCGATAAGATTTTTGGTCCTGGAAATGCCTACGTTACCGAAGCCAAACGACAAGTCAGTCAGCGACTTGATGGCGCAGCCATTGATATGCCAGCTGGTCCGTCTGAAGTGTTAGTGATTGCAGATAGTTCAGCAAATCCTGCTTTTATTGCTGCTGATCTTTTGTCGCAAGCTGAACATGGTCCTGATTCACAAGTTATTTTGTTAACACCTGATGAAAAAATAGCACAAGCAGTATCGATTGAAGTCGATAAGCAACTTACGCAACTATCGCGCCAAAATATCGCTAAAAAAGCATTACAAGAAAGTCGCCTTATTGTAACTAAAGATTTGGATGAATGTGTTGCTATTAGCAATCGCTATGGTCCAGAACACTTAATTATTCAAACTGCGAATGCGGATGAATTAGTTGAGCAAATTACTAGTGCTGGCTCGATCTTCTTGGGTGATTGGTCACCGGAGTCAGCAGGTGATTATGCATCAGGAACGAATCATGTTTTGCCAACTTATGGCTATACCGCAACCTGCTCTAGCCTTGGTTTGGCAGATTTTCAAAAACGTATGACGGTGCAAAAATTATCACCAGAAGGTTTAAAAGCCATTGGTCATGCGGTTGAGTTGATGGCAGAAGCAGAACAACTCACTGCCCACAAACAGGCGGTTAGCCTTAGGCTTGCGGTATTAAATTCAATAAATCAAAAATAGGTGGCTTAAATGGATATCAATCAATTAGTTCGAAAAAATGTTCAGCAATTAACGCCTTATCAATCTGCTCGCCGTATTGGTGGTCAAGGCGATGTGTGGCTGAATGCTAACGAGTATCCCGTTGCTCCGCATTTTGAGTTGTCCGAGCAAACTTTAAACCGTTATCCAGAACCACAGCCTGAAAAAGTAATTCAGCGTTATGCTCAATATGCAAGCGTGCAAGCCGATCAGTTAATTGTTAGCCGTGGAGCGGATGAGGGTATTGAGCTATTAATGCGTGCATTTTGTGAGCCTGAAAAAGACAGCATTTTGTACTGTCCACCAACTTATGGTATGTACCAAGTAAGTGCTGAGACATTAGGTATTAAAACCAAAACTGTGCCAACCACTTCTGATTGGCAGCTTGATCTTGGGGGTATAAAACAAAATATTGATACTGTAAAACTAATTTATGTCTGTTCACCAAATAATCCGACCGGTAATTTAATCGATTCTGATGATATCAAAGCTTTACTTAATATTGCCAAAGATCGTGCTTTGGTCATTATTGACGAGGCTTATATTGAGTTTTCGCCTGAATCTAGTGTCGTTAGTTGGCTTAATGACTATCCTCACTTGGTGATTTTACGAACATTATCCAAAGCCTTTGCTTTGGCTGGATTACGTTGCGGTTTCACCATTGCTAATAAACCTGTGATCGAAGCCTTACAGAAGGTTATTGCACCATACCCTCTAGCAACCCCTGTTGCTGATATTGCAGCTCAAGCATTGAGTAAAGATGGTGTGAATACCATGAAGCTACATGTGGTAAATTTAAATAATCAAAAGGAAAAATTTGCCAATTTACTTCGACAATTGCCAATTGTCGAAAAAGTTTATCCAAGTTATTCCAACTATTTGTGTGTTAAATTTCAACATGATAAAGATGTATTTAATATTTTATGGCGCCAAGGTATTATTTTACGAGATCAAAGTAGATCTATTGGGCAACAAAATATTATTCGTATTACCATTGGAACCCAAGCCGAGTGCGAAGCAGTCATTTCTGCGCTCAAAACAATTAAATAGGAGCAAAAATGTTACAAAAGTACTTATTTATTGATCGAGATGGCACACTAATTACTGAACCTCCAGTTGATTTTCAGGTTGATCAGTTTGAAAAATTGGCTTTTGAACCTAATGTGATCCCAGCCCTACTCAAGCTACAAACTGCGGGATACCATTTAGTGATGGTCACCAATCAAGATGGGCTCGGGACTAGTAGCTATCCACAGGCTGATTTTGATGGTCCACACAATTTGATGATGCAGATTTTTAAATCGCAAGGTGTTAATTTTAAGGATGTCTTAATTTGCCCACACTTTCCAGAAGATAATTGTGAGTGTCGTAAGCCGAAAATCCAATTAGTTTTGCCATATCTTACTAGTGGTAAATTAGATAAACAAAACAGTTATGTTATTGGTGACAGGGTCACAGATATTCAATTGGCTGAAAACATGCAAATCCAAGGATTACGATATCATCCTGAAAATTTAAATTGGGACGAAATCGCCCAACGATTAACCACTAAAGATCGTTATGCAAAAGTTGTACGCAATACCAAAGAAACTAAAATACTTGTTGAAGTGTGGCTTGATCGCCAAGGTGGCAGTCAAATTAATACTGGAATTGGTTTTTTTGATCATATGCTCGATCAAATTGCGACTCATGGTGGAATTAAACTCAATATCCAAGTTGATGGTGATTTACATATTGATGATCATCATACCATAGAAGATACTGGACTAGCTTTAGGAGAGGCACTAAAAATAGCACTCGGTGATAAACGTGGTATTACCCGTTATGCCTCTGTTATCCCTATGGACGAGTGTTTGGCCAGATGTGCAATAGATATTTCAGGACGCCCTTATCTAAAATTTAAAGCAGAGTTTACTCACCCTAAAGTTGGCGATATGAGCACGCAAATGGTAGAACATTTCTTTTACTCAATAAGTTATGCTATGGCTATTACATTGCATATTGAAACAGAAGGCGATAATGATCATCATAAAGTAGAAAGTTTATTTAAATCTTTTGCTAGAACATTAAAACAAGCCATCAAAATTGAAAGTGACCGATTACCAAGCTCAAAAGGAGTGCTATAAATGAAGATTGTCATCCTCGATACTGGCTGTGCTAATCTATCTTCGGTCAAATATGCCGTGCAACGATTAGGTTATGATCCAATAATTAGCCTTGACCCTGATATCGTGCTCAGCTCAGATAAGTTGTTTTTACCTGGAGTAGGATCCGCAAGTTCAGCAATGGAAAAATTAAAAGAGCGTCATTTAATTGAACTTATCAAAGTCTGTACTCAACCTGTATTAGGGATCTGCCTTGGTATGCAACTTCTAGCCGATTATAGTACCGAAGGACATGTTAACACATTGGGAATTATTCACGAAAAAGTTAGAGAAATTCCTGATTGTGGTTTACCTTTACCACATATGGGGTGGAATCAGGTTTCACCTAAAGCCGGTCATCATCTATTTCGAGATATTCCTGATGATGCTTATTTTTACTTTGTACATGGATACGCGATGCCATTATGCTCAGCAACAATAGCAGAAACCAATTACGGCGAAAGCTTTACCGCAGCCGTGCAAAAAGACAACTTTTACGGCGTGCAATTTCATCCCGAGCGTTCTGGCTTGGCCGGTGCAAAATTGCTAAAAAACTTTTTGGAGATGTAGCTATGACAACTTTTCCAACCATCATTCCTGCTCTTGATTTAATTGATGGCAATGTGGTGCGATTACATCAAGGTGATTATGGACAAAAACGTGATTATGGTAACGATCCTCTTTTACGCTTACAGGATTATGAAAAACAAGGTGCTAAACTGTTACATCTTGTTGATTTAACAGGTGCGAAAGATCCCCAAAAACGCCAAATTTTACTAATACAAAATCTGATTAATGGTGTGCAAATACCAGTTCAAGTTGGTGGAGGAATTCGTACTGAAAAAGATATACAATCATTGCTATCTGCCGGCGCTGCTCGCATAGTAATTGGTTCGACAGCTATTAAGCAACCCGAATTGGTCAAACAGTGGTTTTCAAAATATGGTGCAGAAAGGCTAGTATTGGCTCTTGATGTCCGCATTGACAACCAAGGAAATAAATATGTCGCTATTCATGGATGGCAAGAAGATTCCTGTCAGACACTAGAACAAGTGATTGATGATTACCTTCCTTATGGCTTAAGGCATGTATTGTGTACAGATATTTCCAAAGATGGCACACTCAGTGGCTCAAACGTTAAGTTGTATCAGGAAATTAGTCGTAAATACCCACAGATTGCTTTTCAAGCGTCTGGCGGAATTGGTCAATTGAGTGATGTCAAAGCACTGAAAGACAGTGGTGTTAAAGGTGTCATTGTTGGCCGTGCTTTACTTGAAGAAAAATTTACAGTTCAGGAGGCAATTTCATGTTGGCCAAAAGAATAATTCCCTGTTTAGATGTTCGCGATGGACAAGTGGTTAAAGGTGTACAATTTCGTAATCATGAAATTATTGGAGACATAGTCCCCTTAGCAAAAAGATATGCAGA
Organism: Gilliamella sp. ESL0232; assembly: GCF_013346885.1. NCBI lineage: Bacteria > Pseudomonadati > Pseudomonadota > Gammaproteobacteria > Orbales > Orbaceae > Gilliamella > Gilliamella sp. ESL0232. Next base: position 519,731 of record NZ_JAAEDW010000001.1, read on the forward strand.
AGAAGGCGCAGATGAGCTCGTTTTTTATGATATCACCGCTTCGTCAGATGGCCGTGTTGTCGATAAAAGTTGGATCGCAAAAGTTGCCGAAGTGATTGATATCCCTTTTTGTGTTGCTGGTGGTATTAAAACGGTTGAAGATGCAGGTCAAATATTAACCTTTGGAGCTGATAAAATTTCGATTAATTCCCCTGCCCTTGCTGATCCTAGTTTAATTACACGGCTTGCAGATCGTTACGGAGTACAGTGCATTGTAGTTGGCATTGATAGCTGGTATGACAAACAGTCAAACAATTATCATGTTTATCAATTTACTGGTGACGAAAAACGTACCGTTGCCACAAAATGGAACACTCTCGACTGGGTACAGGAGGTACAAAAACGTGGTGCAGGTGAAATTGTTCTTAATATGATGAACCAAGACGGTGTTCGTAATGGATATGATATTATTCAACTAAACGCCGTTCGAGAAGTATGCAACGTGCCACTAATTGCTTCAGGCGGTGCTGGTACTATTGAGCATTTTTTACAGGCATTTAATGAAGCACAAGTTGATGGAGCATTAGCTGCCTCAGTTTTTCATAAACAAATTATTAATATTGGTGAACTTAAACAATATTTGGCACAGCATGGAGTAAATATTCGATTATGTTAACGCAAAATTGCAATACCCAATTAGATTTACAACAACTGGATTGGCAAAAAGTGGATAATTTAATGCCGGTCATTATTCAGCATTATGTTTCGGGCGATGTGTTAATGCTTGGCTATATGAATCAAGAAGCGTTAGCACAAACACAAAATAGCGGCAAAGTCACTTTTTATTCACGAACCAAACAGCGCCTTTGGACAAAGGGTGAAACTTCTGGCAATTTTCTTAATGTTGTGAGTATTTCAACGGATTGTGATAATGATACGTTATTGATTTTAGTTGATCCAGTTGGCCCAACTTGCCATACCGGCTCAACAAGTTGTTTTGCTTCGACTAAAACTCAATGGGGATTTTTATTTGAATTAGAACAGATAATTGCAGGGCGTAAAAATGCCGATCCTAAATCATCATATACCGCAAAACTGTATCATGACGGCACTAAACGCATAGCTCAAAAAGTGGGAGAAGAAGGCGTTGAAACAGCCCTTGCAGCAACAGTTCATGACAGCGAGGAACTAAAAAATGAATCTGCCGATTTAATTTATCATTTATTAGTTTTACTCCAAGACCAGAATCTGTCTTTACAAGATGTCATTGGTATTTTAAAAGCAAGACATAAATAGTTATAACCCATCCAAAGTGCGAGTTATGTCGCACTTTGTTTCAATTTTTTATTCTCATAAAAAAAGATAGAATAAATTAGTAAACGGGTAATTTTACCCCGTTAAACATCGTTAATACTTCGGAATTGTTTTCACATAACATAAGTTTGTCTACAGCTTGTCGATTCAAATGAGGTGAAAACTGACTGATAAAATCATACATATAACTGCGTAAATATAATGAGCGAGGAAAAACAATATAGGTCGTGCTGTAAGGAAAAATATGTCCAGCATTAAGTACAACTAAATCGTCATCTGATGTATTGATCACCGCCATTTTTGCTACAATACCAACGCCGACACCTAATTTAACATAAGTTTTAATTAATTCGGCATCCGTTGTGCTAAAAACAATATTAGGTGATTGGTTAGCACGCAAGAAAGCTTGATTTAAATCTGAACCATCATTAGAAAAATCATAGCTAACTAACGGATATTTTGAAAGCTCTTCAATCGAAATTAATTTACTTTTGGCAAGCGGATGATCTTTCATCACAATCACAGCCTGGTTCCAGTGATAACAAGGTAAGGCTATCATATCATCGCTAAGCTGTGAGATATCGGTCACAATCGCAAATTCAGCCAGACCTTCTTGAGTTTGTAAAATACATTGAGGAGAAGATCCTTGCTCCATATGCAATGTAATACTTGGATATTGCTGCATAAACTGTTGAATCACAACTGGCAATGTATAACGAGCTTGAGTATAGGTAGTGGTAATTGTTAATGAGCCTTGATTTGGTTGACTAAACTCTTTGGCGATAATCTTAATATCATTGGACTTATTGAGGATCTCTCGGGCAAGAGCAATGATTTTTTCACCAACCGGTGTGATTTGAGAAAGGTGTTTACCCACTCGAGTAAATATCTGAACGCCGAGCTCGTCTTCTAATAATTTTATTTGTTTGCTTATACCGGGTTGAGAGGTATACAGTTTTTCGGATGTTAGCGATACATTGAGGTCGTTATTTGCGACCTCAACAATATAGCGTAATTGTTGCAATTTCATAACACTCAAACGCTCCTTTAACTGTATGCCTTTCTTCCTTTTTAATAACATTACAAAAGGAAGAATTGCTAAGGTAAGTCATTTCACAGCTTAGCGCAAAAGAATAATTATTTTATACTAAAACGCATACTTTCCTGAAAGTTTTTAACAAAATTCAGACGTGCCTACCTACTTTTTGCTATTGATCCATTTGCCATCTACATATTGCATCACCCAACCTGTCGATTTTCCATTAACTTCAGAAGTAACATATTGTTGTTTATTTTTACGGCTAAAACGAACAATTGATGGATTACCATTAGGATCTTTATTTGGTGCTTCGGTCAAATAAATGAATTTTTCGGGTAAGCGCTCTTTAAAACGTTGTAACTCTTCTATCAAAGGTGCGCGTGTTTCTCTTGATTTTGGAAAATTATGCGCCGCCAAAAAGATACCCGCAGCACCGTCACGTAATACAAAATGTGCATCTGACTTGGTGCATTTTAGTTCTGGTAGATCAACTGGGTCTTCTTTTGGTGGTGCAACATCACCATTTTTTAAGATCTTACGCGTATTTTTACAATCAGGATTAGTACAGCCCATATATAGGCCAAATCGCCCTGATTTTAAATGCATTTCTGAACCACATTTTTCGCATTCAATAATTGGCCCTTCATAACTTTTAACCTTAAAGTTACCTTTTTCGACAATAAAACCATCACAAATCGGGTTATTGCCACAGATATGCAGTTTTCGTTCATTATCAAGTAGATAACTATCCATAGCCGTGTGGCATTTTGGACAGCGTTTACGGGCTCTTAAAGCATCAGTTTCTGCTGTTTCAGCTTCTTCTAGAATATTTAATGTTTCGTGCTCAGGAATTAAGTTAATGGTCTGTTTACAACGCTCCTTAGGTGGCAACGCATAGCCTGAACAAGCTAAAAATACACCGGTACCGGCAGTTTTAATACCCATTTCACGCCCACAATTTGGACATTTAATTTCAGGTGTTAGCACCAATGGATTAAGCTGCATTCCACCTTTATCTGGTGCTTGTTCAGCAACCTCAAGATGCTGACTAAAGTCACTAAAAAACTGATCAAGCACTTCACGCCATTCTTGTTTTTTATGAGCAATCTCATCCAGAGCATGTTCCATACGTGCTGTAAAATCATAACTCATTAGATCATTAAAGTTTTCACTAAGTCTATCGGTAACAATTTCACCAATTTTTTCAGCATAAAACCGACGATTATCTAAACGCACATAACCACGATCTTGAATTGTCGAAATAATGGTTGCATAAGTCGATGGTCGCCCAATTTCTCGCTTTTCAAGCTCTTTAACAAGAGATGCTTCGTTATATCTTGCTGGTGGTTTGGTAAAATGTTGATTTGGATTTAAGTTAATTAAATCAAGCTTATCGTTTATCGATAGTGATGGTAATATTTTATCTTCATTATTTTTGGCTAGCTGTGGCTGCACTTTAGTCCAACCATCAAAACGCAATGTCCGACCTTTGGCTTTTAAAGTAAAATCACCTGAATTAACCGAAATTGTTGTTGAGTTATATTCAGCCGATGTCATTTGGCAAGCTACAAATTGGCGCCAAATTAGTTGGTATAATTTAGCGGCATCAGCTTCAACATCACTAAGATTATCAGCTAAGATAGTAACATCTGATGGGCGAATCGCTTCATGCGCTTCTTGCGAGTTCTTTTTACTACTGTATACATTAGCCGATTTTGGTAGATATTTATCGCCAAAATTTTTACCAATATAATCACGTACCATCGCTAGCGCATCCTGACTTAAATTGGTCGAGTCAGTACGCATATAGGTAATGTAACCTGCTTCATATAATCTTTGAGCCAACATCATGGTTTTTTTAACACCAAAACCAAAACGAGTACTTGCTGCTTGCTGTAAAGTTGAGGTAATAAAAGGTGCTGTTGGATTACTTTTAGTTGGCTTTTGTTCAATATTAGTTACTTGATATTGGTTTTTACTAAGTTCAGCTAGCGCAATATCAATGGCAACTTTATCTTTAGGTTCGAATGCATCGTTTTTATAATGAGTAACTTGTAAACTTAATGGCTCATTTTTAGCCGTGCTCAAATCAGCAAACAGATCCCAGTATTCTTCAGGAATGAAAGCATGAATTTCGCGTTCACGCTCAACAACAAGGCGTACAGCAACAGATTGTACACGACCAGCTGATAACCCCCTAGCAACCTTTTTCCAAAGTAATGGCGATAGCATAAAGCCAACTACCCGATCCATAAATCGACGTGCTTGCTGGGCGTTAACACGATCCATATCAAGCATCGATGGTTCATTAAAAGCATTTTTGATCGCCGTTTTGGTAATTTCGTTAAAAACAACACGACGATATTTGCTATCTTCACCACCTATCACGTCTTTAAGATGCCATGCAATGGCTTCCCCTTCTCTATCTAAATCGGTTGCGAGATAGATCATGTCAGCATCTTTAGCCAGTTTTTTCAGTTCAGATACTACCCTTTCTTTACCTGGTAGAATTTCGTAATGCGCTTTCCAACCGTTATATGGATCGACGCTCATGCGATCAACCAAGACCTGTCTTTCTGAACGTTTAACTTTTTTATCTGCTTTATCTTTTTTGTCTTTTGTTGATCTTTCAGCTCGTTGGCTACTACCACTCACAGGTAGATCGCGAATATGACCTACACTTGATTTAACCACGAAATCTTTACCAAGATATTTATTGATCGTTTTTGCTTTAGCTGGTGATTCGACAATAACAAGGGATTTTCCCATAATTAAACCTTTCTATTCTGTTGTTTGTATTATTTACTATCAATATTTACATCTAAGAGTGATAGTAAATCATCTTTAATTGTTGATACTTTTGTTGCATATTGTTCTTTCTGCTCTGCATCTTCAATTAATTGAGTAATGGTTTGTGACAACGTGCATCCACGGCGTTTAGCTAAATTAGCCAATCGTTGCCAGACTAAAAATTCCAAATCAATGGATTTTTTCCGAGTATATTGTTGTTCTGCATTAAAATGGCGCTTTCGCCTTGCCCGAATAGTTTGCTTCAAGCGATTATCTAAGTCAGGGTTTAAATGCTTTTTTATCCAATCAACAACACCAGTTGGGTTATGTTCTAACAACAATAACTCATTGACCGCATGTTGCGCAGCACTTTTTTCAATATAGCGTGTAATTAACTCACCTTCTAAGTGTCTCTTAACTAGATAGTTCCATTTCCAACCGCATTCAAGGTTTTCTAGCTGTTGATATTTCATCCGTTCACCTTGTGACGCTGTAACTAAATAGCTATTTGTAGCATAATCTGCTCACACAATAAAGAAAATTATTGCGTTTGACAAATTTTTTATAAATCTGTTATCGTGAGCCTTTCATTTCTATCTTTATTTAAGGAATCCTTCATAATGGTTAAAGCTGATGTTATTTATATTAATGGCTATATTTACACCGCAGATAAGCAAGACAGCGTGTGTGAAGCTATCGCAATTGAAAATGGCTATATTATTGCAACAGGCTCCACGCAAGAAATAAATAACAGTCACTATGTTGATAATCATACAATAATTTATGATTTGCAAGGTAAAACAATGATGCCTGGCATTATTGACTCACATTTACACACCTTTTGGGGTGGCATGCAATTATCATCATGTAATTTAAATTACCAAAGTTTAACTATTGATGAGACTTTAGCTATTATCCAAGACTATTTAGATAAAGATAATCCCAATCATAACGCTAATTGGTTGCAAGTCCGTGGTTGGTTACGCCAAGAAGTGTTGCCAATTGGTACAGATATTACTCGTTTTGATCTTGATAAACTCAATACAAAACGCCCTGTTATTTTGTTTTCAAATGATTGCCATACTTTGGTTGCTAACAGTATAGCATTAGAGAAATTTGGTTTAGATAGAAACACTCCAGAACCATCGGATGGTAAAATTGGTCGTACTGATGACGGCGAATTAAATGGTATATTAGAAGATGCCCCAGCCATGCGTGCTTTTGATAGTATTTCTAAATTAACTGATGAACAAGCACTTAATATTGCTAAATTATCGCAAGCAGAATTAAATAAACAAGGCGTTACTGCTGTTATGGATGCTCGAATTACTGAAACTCAAGCCGATGCCTTTTTAAGACTACAGCAACAAGATGGGCTTTCTATCCGCCTGTTCGGCGCTCGGGAATTGCCACCTGATGATGTGTCATCAATTACCGATATTCCAAATGTCATTGAGAAAGTAAAACAGTTTGCCACTCGTTATGATGATAAAAACTGGCAACCTAAACCAGGCATTAAAATATCACATACTAAGTTATTTGTAGATGGCGTAATGCAAGCACCTTTGATGACGGCACGATTACTTAAACCATATCAGTTAGAAAACGAAAAAGATCGTTACGGTGATCTTTATTATTCCACTGAAATGTTAGATGCATTAATACTTGAATCCGCAAAAGCAGGTTTTCATCCACATATGCATACTGTTGGTGAAGGGGCAATTGAAGTAGTACTTGACGCTATTGAAAAAATGCGAAAAACCTTACCTGATGCAGATATCCGTCCAAGCACTGCACATAACGAACTAAGCGCAACACACCAGTTTGCCAGATATAAACAATTAAATGCTTGCGTAGTATTTTCTTTTCAGTGGGCTGGTTGTAGTTCAGCAATGGTTGAGCAGTATCAAACTCTATTTGGTCCAGAACGTTATAATGGATTAGAAGCGCACGGGCAATACATTGATGCTGGTGTAAACTGTGCATTTGGTAGCGATTGGCCAATTGATCCTTTAAACGAATGGTATGATTTCCAAATTGCTATGACTCGACAAATTGATGCTGATCATCCACGATTAGACAGCGATCGTAATTTAACTATTACTGAAGTATTGCGTAGTGCTACTATCAATGCTGCATATGTATTAAATCAAGATGAATATATTGGTTCAATTGAAAAAGGTAAATTTGCTGATTTAATTATTTTAGATCGCAACCCATTTACCATACCAACTAATGATATCCAAAACGTTAACGTGTTAACAACTATTGTTGGCGGTAAAACGGTTTATCAAAATGATGTAATTTAAAATTTAACTTTTTTATGTCAAATTACTACACCACAATTATTAGTGGTGTAGCATAAATAATTATCCAAGCTTTAATCAACTCCAATTGCTTTTGCTTTTGCTTTTGCTTTTGCTTTTGCTGTTTCCCCGCTGTCGTTTTTGTGAAATGTAAGATAGCAGCAATAATCAATACTCCGATAAACATATCAATCACATACCATATAGCTCCTGACCATACCTCATAATTCCACTAAAGATCAATACAATAATCTATACTTATTTTATAAACTGATTTGTTAAATTAGTATTTCTGTTGCTACTCAAATGTAAAAATAGAAATTCAAAGTTTTAACTAACCAGTTTAAATTAAATAGGTCTTAATTAACAGCTAATATACTTTAAAGTTTATAATTTGCCCGCTTTAATATTTTTTACAAAAAATTAGCTTGCATAATTATTATAATATGGCAGAATTCCCTGCCGCTTTAAGCGGGTAAAAAGGCAAAACTATACTTAGTAGTTTTTTATTGTTTTTTGGGACAGAGGAGCAAAGTAAGTCATGTCCGCAATAAAAATGAAACGAGTTTTAACCACACCTGCATTAATTGCATTTGGTTTAGCTTATATGGTTCCTTTAGGGATCTTTACCACTTATGGGGAAGTAACAGTTAAAAGTAATGGACACTTACCTATAGCCTATATCATCACCCTTGCCATGATTTTTTTCACTGCATTAAGCTATTGTCGTATGGCAAATAAACTACCTATTGCTGGTTCTGCTTATTCTTATGTACAACGTACTTTTGGTGGAAAAGCTGGATTTTTGGTGGGTTGGGCACAAATCCTTGATTACCTATTTTTACCAATATTAAATTATTTGGTTTTAGGTATTTATCTTAACGAAGCATTTCCTAGCGTTCCTGCTTATGTATTTGTACTTGGATCATTGATTGGGGTTAGTCTCTTAAATTATCTGGGTATTAAGTTGATTAATTCGGTAAATTTCACCTTAATTATTGTTCAGATGATTTTTATTGGATTATTTATATTTTTCACTTTTGCTAATACCCATTTAACCCCAGAAGTGATAATAAAACCACTTAAGATCAATGCTGATGATTTTAGCGGATTAATGTCAGGAGCCGCAGTACTTTGCCTTGCTTTTTTAGGCTTTGACGCGATAGCAACGTTGGCAGAAGAATCCAATGATGCAAAAAGATCTCTGCCTAAAGCCATTATTTGGACAGTTCTTATTGCTGGCTGTATCTTTTTGGTTGTCTCTTATTGTGGTCATCTGATTTTTCCTATGTGGAGTAGTTTTGTTGATAACCAAGATACGGCAAGCCTTGATGTGATGCACCACCTTGATAAAATCAATCGTATAGAATTTATTAGACAAATTAGTAACAATTTTATGTACAATTTCTTCCAAGCGGCATATCTAACTGGCGTCTTTGCATCGGCAATGACTGCACAGACTAGCGTATCACGGATTTTTTATGCAATGGGACGTGAAGGCGTGCTACCTAAACAGATCTTTTATAAAATTCACCCACGCTTTAGAACGCCTTATTTATCGATTATCTTTGTCGCTTGTTTTTCATTACTATCATTAGTATTAGATCTTAGTTTGGTTTTCTCAATGATAAGCTTTGGTGCATTAGTGGCGTTTACTTTTGTCAATCTATGTGTGATCAAAAGCTACCTTAGTGGTAATACAAAAACAGCATCAATGCTATTTAAGTATGGACTATTACCTGCAATTGGCGTTTTGCTTTCATTGTGGTTGTGGACAAGTCTTGATGCAACAGCGATGATTGTTGGTTTAGTTTGGTTAGCAATTGGAGTTATTTATTTAATTTATCTAACTAAAGGTTTTACCAAAACGTTGCCATCAATTGATCATAGCGAATTGAATTCAATAATTAAAGATTAACTTAATCTTTTTAAATTAGGTCTACTTAAAAGTATCTAGTTACGCCTTTCAAAAAACAACTCCGTCGACCTAAGTCGACGGAATCAAATAAAAAAATAATTATTAGCTAGCTAATGTTGTAATTATTCACCAAAACCTGTAGCAAATAGTTCACGGATTTCGTCCATTGCTGCTTGTTCATCTTCACCATCACAGATGATTTCTACAGTTGAACCACCTTTAACCCCAGCACCAAGTAAACCCATCATACTTTTTAATTTAATTGCTTTATCATTATAAACAAGCTCAATTGATGATTTATAACGACCAGCTAATTTAACTAGTGTTGTTACAGGGCGAGCATGCAAGCCCGTTGAATTTTTTACTACCATTTGCTCTTTTAACATAATAAAGTCCTTATTTATATTTTAAAGTTAAAACTATAACTGTATTTATATCATAAATTAAACGATTTTGCTCTTTTTTTGCATGTGAATTTGTATAATTTAGATAAACTAGTTTGCTTATCTAAAGTTAATATTAAAGTTAGACCCAAAAATAACGTACAAGATGAAAAAAGATCGGTGCGGCAAAACAAACAGAATCTAAACGATCGAGCACACCACCATGACCGCTAATTAAATTTCCCCAATCTTTTATACCTCTATCTCGTTTGATGGCAGACATAACCAAACCACCCAAAAAAACCAATAATGTAAGCATGAGTGAAATAAAACCTGCTTGGATAAAACTAAAAGGTGTGATCCAAAATAGGCACGCACCAATTAAACTTGCTGATAAGGTTCCTCCAATAAATCCTTCAACCGTTGATCCTCGCCAAAATATTAGACAGTGCCCACCTCTATCATTTTTTCGTTTTGGTAATATTGTTGTTCATATTGTTCAGGTGATACCCAGCCATTGGCTGAATGACGGCGTATCCGATTATAATAGACTTCAATATATTCAAATAGTGCTTTATTAGCCTGCTTCCTCGTTTTGTAGTAACAGTCATGAATAATATGTGTTTTGAGTGTATGAAAAAAACTCTCAACAACCGCATTATCAAAGCAGTTGCCTCTTCGACTCATGCTTTGCCTTAGCCCATATTGTAACAATAATTGCTTGAAATCAGCACTGCAATATTGGCTCCCTTGGTCACTATGAATGAGTACATTTTTAGGAAATTGACGCCGAAATAAAGCTTGTTTTAATGTATTACACACTAAATGGCGGTCTATGTAGCGACTCGTTTGCCTAGCAATCACTTTTCGTCCATATAAATCGATAATCACCGACAAATATAACCAACCTTCACCCGTTTTAATATAAGTAATATCGGTTACCCATGTTTTATTAGGCTTATCAGGATTAAATTGCCTATCTAACGTGTTGGGCGCAATATTGCGATGAGTCGTGTCTGTTTTATACTTGAATTTACGTGCTGCTTTACTATGCAATCTTAAACTACGTAATCCCAATTGTTGCAAAACACGGCTAATTGTTCTTTCTGAAACTTGATAGCCCGCTTCCCTTGCATCATGAAGCAGGCTTGGCGCACCCAAACGGGCTTTATGTTGCCAATACTGTTTTTGGATATACTCGCTGAGTTTAGCTGATTTGTTTGCTCTTTTTAACCAAGCATAATAACCCGATGAACTGACACCAAGTAATGAGCATATCCTAGTAACGGGATAGCAGGTTAAATGATTTTTCATATAAGCGTACTTCATCGACTTGGATTGTTGATGATATGCATATGCGCCTTTTTTAGTATATCATTAGCCATTTTCAGTTCTTTAATCTCTTTTTCTAACGCCATTATCCGCTGTTGCTCAGCGGTTAACTCTCGACGGCTGGTTTTATTCGGGGAAAGTTGCCTAATCCATTTATCTAGGGTTGATTTACCCACACCTAGATGATTGGCAAGTTCGCTGATAGAAAGGTGTGCATTAGATAACGCATAATCCACTGATTGTTGTTTGAATTCGATACTAAATTTTTTGACCATGATATTTGTCTCCTATGATTTTTGTTTATATCATAGAGGTGAATTTTGTCCACTTTTTTGGCGAGGATCACTTTCACCGACAAAATAATATTATTGCCAAGTTTTTGTACTATCTCATCTAATAATCGCAACACAGTTGCTATAATATGGGTATTATGGCGAACATAATTGGTATAAACAAAATTGCCATGCTCATCAAGCAACACACATTTAGCTGTTGTAGAACCAACATCCAATCCTAACTTATAAAGTTTTGACATAATAAACTCACATTTAGCAAGATAACTGACTATCAGAAAATTAATTTTATAAATGATAATTATAGTTAAATGTTCAAATTTTTTAATAGTTCTGTTTAAAAAATATCTTTCCGCAGATAATAACAGTGTCAAAAAGTTTCAGGTAACTATACGTTTGAGTATGGTCTATAATTAAATGTCCCTAATAGTTATAAACCTTTTTCTAATCCTTGCTTAGCTATCGCAATCACATTTTTCAAATCAACACCTTGTGCTTTGGCCGCAAAAATACAACCGCAATAACATTGACGATACACATCATACTCCTTGCATAATTCAATAGAGCGTTTATAACCGTTATTTTTTTTGAAATCAGAAGGCAGATAATTGACCGAAAAGATCTCTTGAATTTCAAACCCCAGTTCGTTTATTTTTTGGCTATTCTTTTTAGGGCTTAGTGTTAAAGCACTTGCAAAATAGTCAAAGCCCAATTCTTGTGCTTTAATTGCGGCCAGATCTAATCGCATTTTATAACAAATATGACAACGCTCGCCACCTTCGGGCGCATCACGTAAATGACCAACTTGTTTAATAAATTCTGCTGGCTGATAAGGTGCTTCTAAGAATTCAACGTTATTACCTGTTTTTTGATTAAAGTCAGCAATAAATTTCTGTTGCACCACACTACGGTGCTCATATTCAACTCTGGGATGGATATTAGAATTAGCAAAATAAATCGTAATATCTGCATATTGTGCTAAATACTCTAAAACATAGGTACTACAAGGTGCACAACAACTATGAATTAATAACTTTGGTCGAACTGATTCTGATTGCCAATTATTAATCACTTCTTTTAAAACAGAATCGTAATTTACTTTATTATGTGGATTTAATTTTTCGAGAATATTTTTAGCATTAATTAACATGGGGACTCATTTATTTTGTTTTCTATTTTTTGGGGTCTAGCTAACTAAGATCTTAGTCGGCCAATTATGATATAGCTATACACACTAACCTTCAAGGAAAAAACTAAATTTCTATATCTAACTTTATGAAACTGACATATTTTTATATATAACAAATGAGGTTTATCATAAAGCTAAAGAAGAAATTCAAACATATTAATACAGCTGCAAATTAGTGCCATTGCTGACGTTGTTGTATCAATCAATTTTTATTTGATTATTTATAATAAATGAACTATTGCTAATTTAATTTTCTCTCCTAGCATTTGTCGACATTATCTTTTGAACATAACGTTTTTCTAAAATAAATGCGATACAAAAATAGACAATGGTTAATATCCACAAATGCCAATATTGCTGACTAAATTCGGAAAAACTTGCTCCCATTTGATTTATTTTTACTGACCCAACTATAGCTGGTACAGCTGGAAATATATAGCCAATAAAATGGAACAAAGGAGGCATCAATTCTTTTGGCCAAGATAATCCTGTAACAAAAAAGATAATCATACTTGACGGTATAATTAAGCAAAATACATCACTTACCGTATGGACAAAATGTGAAACAACTTTACCTAATAACGAAGTGGACAAAATAAAAGGAAGAATAAATAGTAAGGAAACAGATAGATGACTTAGGCGCGGTAAGTCATACCAATAGTTAGCAAATACGGTATAAATAATAAAATAGATTAAATAAAGCACTAAATAAGTCAATAATTTACCAGAAAGCAGGAATAATGCCGATGAAACCGTGTGATTCTGTTTATTAATAAAGGCTATTTCAAAATCAGAATTTTTACTAAATAGACGGCATAAAATACTACCGATAAATAATGTCTGATTTAAGATCAAAATAAAAGCGGCTGGAATAATATAGGTTGCATATCCTGATTGAGGATTAAATAAACTAATTAACTGGCTATTAAAAGGAGAAACATTATTATTTGCTACTGCAGGATCGACACCTTGCGCTATTTTGCGTGAAATTGAAATTTTAGCGCCAAAATTACTGGCAACGGTATTAATGGCGGTAGCAACATTACTATAAATTAAAATATAGCTCGCATCGCCATAATATGACACTGGGCTAGTTTTTCCTTCTAATATATTCTTTTGAAAACGGTAAGGTATGAGTACAACTCCATATATTTTACGTTCTTCGATAAGTTTTTTAGCCGTTTCTAAGTCTGCAATATGTAAGTCTATATTGATGGACTTATTAGCATCAAGTTGTCTTACTAGATCTCGACTGTAATTGGTATTATCTTGGTCAATAACAGCAATAGGAACATCTCGGATTGCTTCATGTAAATAAGGTTGTGGGTAAAAGATGAAATAGATAAATATTCCCACAAACATAACGCTAACTATCGCTTTGGTTTGGAAAATTCGTTTTAATTCATCATAGGAAATTAATAGTAAAGATTTAATCATATCAACCGCCTACGGATCTTTCGTAAAAAAAGATAAACAAGAATAGCCATAACACTTAATTGGATCACTAAATAAACAAACGGTTGCAAGGAAGTTACTATATTTGGCGATCTTAATGTTTGATCAAGACGAATTTGTATATACCATGTTACAGGTAATAAAGCACTCCAAATATAAGCAAAGGTATTCATTGCAATACGAGGAAAAATAAGCCCAGTAAATCCAAACGCAGGTGATGCTACTAAGCTTGCAGTGCCATAAGCTTGTGCTAGTGTTGATCCCGTTAAACCAAAGAAAATGCCATACAAACATGAAGTCAAAATAAAGCCTATATCACCAAGTATAAGCAATATTAAATGTCCATTTAAAGGTAAATTAAAATTAGCAATTAAAACCGTATCAAATAGAATCAAGCAAAATAAAAAATAGATAAAATAAGGAATAATGCGTCCTAATAAAAAGATAAAAATATTATGATTAGCTAATTGTAATATTTGCTGATACCCCGTTCCAGTAAAACGATCACGAGTAATACTAGTAACCATGGCCATCATAATAATGATTTGTAATATAGTAGGAATTAAACCACTAATTAACGTATATAAATAATTTAAAGTTGGATTATATAAGGGATGTAAACTTGTCGGTATAGTTTGCATTTGGCTTTGTGCAACTGGTGAAGCAATTCCTTTTTCTAATAATCCTTGCAATACTATTTGACTATTTGCTGTTTTCAATGCGGAACTCATCGCCCGAAAAATAATCGTTCCAGCTGACATATACTGATTATTATAAAAAGCGACAACTTCTGGCTGATGACCAGCTATAAGATCTTTTTCAAACTCATGCTGAATGAAAAGCACAGCATAAACATCACCTTTAATCAACGCATGTTTAGCTGAGGTAAGATCTTGATAACGTTCAGCTACCTGTAGCTGAGGTGAAGCAGCAACTTGTTGAATCAATAAGCGAGATGATTTGGTTGTATCTTGATCAACAACAGCAATAGGTACCTGAGTAATAACACCGGCATGGTACATATAAACAAATAAAAAAATAAATAATAAAGGATAGATGAAAACTAATAAACACAAAATACGTTGTTTAATTAATTTATGAAGTTCCCATCCAATTACTTGAAATAGCCGGTGATACATTAATATCGTTCCTTTTTGTCTAAAATCTCGATATTATTCAAGCTAGCGAGATTGCCACTTTGTAGTAACACTCATTCCTGGGCGGAGACCTGACACTTTATTAATTGGTTTAGCACGCATTTCAAAAGTCTTTAAGTCAAAATCACCCGTTGCTTTAGTCGCTTGCCAATTCGCATATTGACCTAAAGCATTTAATACAGTGACTTTAACATCTATAATCTGATTATTTAATGCCGGTACTCTTACTTGAAACGTATCACCAACTTTAAGGTTTCCCAGCAAATCTTCACGTATATTAAAAGTAAACCAAATATCATTTAAATCAATAATAGAATAAAGCGGAGTACCTGGGCTGTATAATTGCCCTGTTTCAGCGACTCGAGTCGTAATTTGACCGTTAATTGGAGAAACTAAAGTTAATTCATTAATATCAGCTTTTACTTGCGACAATGCTGCTTCTGATTGTTCAACTTGCACATCGGCTAATTTTTTCTGTTCTACACTGCTACCGTTTTCGGCTAGTGATAAGTTAGCTTTAGCGGCTTCATAAGCTTTAATGGCCGCTTGATATTGATTAAAGGATTCATCATAGCTTTGCTTTGAAACAGTGCCATTTTTAGCTAAGCGATTAATTCTTTCATAGCTAGTTTGAGCTAAATCTAAATCTGATTTAGCTTTATCTAACTGCGCTTTTTGCACATCAATTGTTTCTGGTCTAGTGCTATAAGTATTATCACGACTCGCCATTGCTACTTTTAATTGCGCTTCTGCTGTTGCAAGCTGAGCTAACAATGCAGGATTTGAAAGAGTAAGAAGAACTTCACCCTGCTTAACATCGTCACCAACATCATAATTAAATTGATTTACTCGACCTTGAACTCTGGCAGCAACATCAACACGATTAGATTCAACTTCACCTTGCAAAATAATAGTACTAGGTTGATAAGCAAAATATATAATAACAACCATAGCAATAACAGCAATGATCGCTACAATCAAAGAAAAACGTTTTTTATGCATAAATTGGGCTTATAAAGGTTAAAGCAAAATTGCAATATTAGTATTGAAAATAATATAAAGCCAAACACTTAAATACGCAATAAAATATATACTGTTATATGTGTTAACGATTAAAAAATATTTATCCTTTGTTAGGGATTGTTGATCTTTTGTATTCATGTATTAATCAACAATGCATTGGTAGCCACATAAGTATGAATGCCAGAGATAACATGCAGACATAATTCCTTTCTAATTTATCATATCTTATTAAAATAGAACGATAAGGGATAAATGAATCTTAAGTAATGATTGAGTACTACGAACACGGTAATATCCATGGAAAATAGGATTGTTGATATTTACTAAATTAGTATACTGGTATTAAAGGTGATGATTTCAGACAAAACATGAGAATATTAGCTCCATTCCATACATCTTTTCAATTCACCTAATAATGTGCTTGTATCAATTTTTAAGTTTTTAAAGAAATAGTTATTCATATCATGATTATGCCACAGTGAATTGATGATTTCATGGGGATCAGTGACTACATAGTTATGACCTTGTATGGCTCCACAATGTAGACAAACATTTGCCATATAATGTTCATTGAGTGTTTTACTGTACTTCATTTTAACAGTTGGTACATTTAAGCTAAGCAGGCGATCAATACTGGGAATATCACCGACTCCAATCCCGTGTAATACAGAAAAAATTGTAACTATTCAATTCTTAGTATCCATATTATGTCGTTTCTCAAATTTTTGTAAACAATACGAGTAATCCTTACAACTAATTTTGCAATAAAATATAGGACATTATGAGCCCATATTCACAATTGAACTACGAAAACGCCTTAAAGCAATTAAAAAGAATACAGCACCAATTGCCAATAACCAAGCAAATGAAGTCCAAACAACGCGTAAGCCAGCACCTCGATACAGTATTGCCTGCCCTAATTCAACAAAATGCGTGGTTGGAGCAAACATCATAATGTTTTGCACAATTTCAGGCATGCTTTCACGCGGAGTACTACCCCCAGATAGCATTTGTAGTGGTAATAAAACTAAAATTAGTAACATTGCGAATTGCGCAGTGGATTTTGCTACTGTTGCCATAAATATTCCAAGTGACGTTGTAACAAAAAGATGCAATGCAGCTCCAATCAAAAATAAGCTTACCGAACCTGCAATTGGTACTTTTAGCCAACTATGAACAACTAACAACAATGCCACCCATGTTGATATTAATACCACAAGTCCCATTGACCATACTTTGGAGAGCATAATTTCAAAAGGGGTAACAGGCATAGCAAGGAGATGGTCAATCGTACCATGTTCCCGCTCTTTCATTAAGGCTGCCCCAGTTAAAATAATAGATAATGTTGTCACAATATTGATAATTTCCATGACTGAACCAAACCAAGATCGCGTTAAATTAGGATTAAATGCAGTATGCACTTGTATATTAACGGGCAAATTAGGTGTTCTACTGTAACGATTAACATATTCAGTTACTTCACCAGTAACAATCTGTGTTATATAACCATTTCCAACAAACGCTTGTCCCATTCGTGTTGCATCAATATTAAGTTGAAGTTCTGGACTTTGGCTATTTAGCACATCACGCTGAAAATTAGGCGGAATATTTAAAGCAAACGTATAATTATCCGTATCCATACCATGATCAACATCGTTCATTGAGTATAATTTAACGGGATCATTAAACATCGGCGGATAAAATGCTGCAATAATTTGCCGTGATAACGGTGAGTCATCTTCATCAACAACTGCAATCGAAGCATGGTGCAACGAATCAGATGTTGCTGTTGCGGCAATGTAAATATCAAAGGTAAAGCAATAGGCAATTAACAACAACATGATAGGATCACGCAATAACCCCCATAACTCTTTTATTCCTAAGCGATAAATATTAATTAAACTTTGCATAATATCTATCCTTCTTGTTTTTTAAGAAGAAAAATACTTGCCCCAAGAACAATGGGGATTGTGACCAATAAAGCAAATATTGAATTGTGCAAATCCATAAAACCAAGTGCTTTATTAAACACACCGCGAGCAATAATTAGCATATGTGTAGTTGGATAAACCTCACCAATATAACGACCACCACCTTCTAAAGATGCGACAGGATTGAGTAATCCCGAGAATTGAATTGCTGGTAGCATTGTACCTACACAAGTTAAAAAGATAACAGCAATTTGACTACGAGTAACAGTTGAAGCTAACAAACCAAAACCCGTTGAAATAATGCAGTAAGCAAAGGCAGCAAGGCATAAAGTAAATAGACTTCCTTTTACGGGAACAGCAAAAATGGTGATTGCCATAAATAACAATAATATAAAGCTAAACATGGAAATAATGATATAAGGCACTTGCTTACCTAGCAAAAATTCAGCTTTAGTTACTGGAGTTACATATAAATTGATAATTGAACCCATCTCTTTTTCACGCACAACCGATAAAGCCGCCAGCATAGATGGAATCATCAATAATAAAATTGGTATTACAGCCGGTACCATGGACGGTAAGCTTTTAATATCAGGATTATAACGGTATCTTGTTTCTATATTTGCCAAACTAGTTGAGGATTTTCCTGTTACTTCTTTTACTTTTTCACTTAGCCAAGCAAGATGCATTCCTTGAACGTAACCTTTAATTGTTTCAGCTCGTAGCGGCATTGCCCCATCAATCCAAATAGCAATATCAACAGGATCACCTCGTTGTATATCTCGACCAAAATTGGGAGGGATTTCAATCGCTAAAGCGATTTCATTACTTCTTAACCGCGCGTCCATATCGTTATAATCTGTAATTGGCTCTCTTTCAATAAAATAACGTTTAGAACCCGATAAATTAAGAATATAATTTTGACTAATTACACTTTGATCTCGATCAAGCACAGCAAAATTCAGATCTTCAACATCCATCGTAATACCATATCCCATAACTAACATTAAAATTGCTGAACCTAATAACGCTAATAATGCTCGTAAAGGATCTCTAGATAACTCAAGTGTTTCACGCCATAAGCAACCTATCATACGGTTAAGACTAAACCCTTGAACATGATGATGTGGTAATGTTTTTGTTGCTTGATTGAGTATTTCTTTTGGTGGTTCAACAGAGTGTTCTTCTGCATTACTATCATCAGCTCCTGCATCAACAAGATAGTTAATAAAGGCCTCTTCTAGTGTTTTAGCATTTTTGGAGCTGATAATGTTATCTGGCGTATCGCTTGCTAATACTTTACCTGCATGCATTAATGAGATTCTATCACACCTTGCAGCCTCATTCATAAAATGAGTTGTAATAAACACTGTTACTTTATCTTTTCTAGACAATTCGATAATTAAACGCCAAAAATCATCTCGAGCAATGGGGTCAACGCCGGATGTTGGTTCATCAAGGATAAGAATTTGTGGATTATGCACAACCGCAACTGACAATGAAAGCCGTTGCTTTACCCCTAAAGGTAAGCTATCGGGTAGATTTTCTGCATCTTGTTCTAAACCAAAACGTTTTAGTAATTCTTCAACGCGGGCAGGTATTTTACTTTCTTCAATACCAAACAGGCGTGCATGTAGAACTAAATTTTGTTTGACCGTTAATTCACTATATAAGGAAAATGCCTGAGACATATACCCCAAATGACGCCTAACGTTAATATCACTAGCATCAACAGGTTTACCAAATAACCATGCTTCTCCTGATGAAATCGGCAATAAACCCGTTAACATTTTCATGGTGGTTGATTTACCACAGCCATTTGAACCTAAAAAGCCAAATATTTCACCTTGTTTAATTGAAAAATTAACATGATCAACTGCGATAAAATTACCAAATTGTTTAGTTAAATCTTTTGCTTCTATGGCTGTTTGCAGATCTTTATTAAGATCTAAAGGTGGAATTTCGACAGTTTGATAACCTTGTCTAGCACTTTCTGGCATTAGCTGAATGAATGCATCATCTAAATTATCTTTTCCTGTCTTAGCTAGTAAGGATTTTGGTGTGCCAGTTTCAAGAATCTTACCGCCATACATTGCCACCAACCAATCAAAATTTTGAGCTTCGTCCATGTAGGCTGTTGCAACAATCACACTCATTTGGGGTCTTTGTTCACGAATTTTGTTAATTAACTGCCAAAATTGAGCTCTGGAAAGTGGATCCACCCCAGTTGTAGGTTCATCAAGAATTAACAAATCAGGATCGTGGATTAAAGCCGAACATAAGCTAACTTTTTGCTTCATACCACCGGACAGTCGCCCTGCTGGTCTTGATAAAAATGGATATAACCCAGTACTACGCGTTAATTCATCAATACGGCGTCGACGTTCGGCCGCATCATTACCAAACAGACGAGCAAAAAATTGTAAATTTTCTTCAACAGATAAAGTCGGATAAAGGTTTTTGCCTAACCCTTGCGGCATATAAGCAATACGTGTGCAAACATTTTTACGGTGTGTTTTATCTTTCATATCACCGTCAAGTACATATACTAACCCATCTTGAATAACATGCGAACCAGCAATTAATGATAATAAACTTGATTTTCCAACACCGTCTGGTCCTATCAATCCAACCATACATCTTGGCGGTATAGCTAAAGTGATATTATCAAGAGCAAGGGTCTTTTTATAATGCAGTGATACATCACTAATTTTTACCACTGCATCATCAAACGATTTAGCTTCGGTTGATAAAGCTAAATCTTTATTGTCGAATTCTGACATATGCTATCCCCAATTATTTTGTTGGACATTTTGCAATATCAGCTAAGCCTGACGGCCACGAAGCTTTTGGATCAAGTTTTACCCAAGCTACACCTGGTAAACCTGTTTTAACTTGATTTATAAAACATTTTAATAATTCAGGGCTTAATTGCGCTTTTACTCTAAACATCAATTTCTGACGCTCATCTTTAGTTTCAACAGTTTTAGGCGTAAACTGCGCAACGCTTGATACAAACGATATTTTGGCAGAAATTGCTTTATCTGGTAGTGCATCTAAAATCAATCTCACTTCATCACCAATACCCACTTTACCTGCGACCGTTTCAGGTAAAAAGAATGTAAGATAAACATCATACAAATTAACTAAATTTAATACTTTTCCGCCTGAAGGTAAAACTTCACCTAATTGTGCTATTCGGTATTGAATACGACCGTCAACAGGGGCATTTAAAGTACTATCATCAATATCAGCTTGAATTCTTTTAATATTAGCACTTGCAACATTGATTGCCGATGTGGCGCTATCAACCCCCGCTTCGGCTACAGCAATCGCTGCGTCAGCGGCAGTAACTTGTGATTTGGCTGAATCTAGTGCTGCTTTAGCATTGTTTACTTTAGCAGTATCGTCATCAAATTGTTGAATAGATATTGCACCTTTTTGATATAGTGCGGTAGTTCGTTGTAAATGTTTTGAGGCGATATCTAAGTCACTTTCCTTTTGGCTTACGCCTGCTTGCGCTGCAACTTTATCACTCATTTTTAATGCTACTTGCGCTTTAGCACTTGCTTCATTACTAACCGCTTGGCGGTATTGTGCTTGGGCTTCATTAAGTTGTGCTTGTAAGGTATCAGTTTGCATGACGACTAAAGCTTGACCGGCTTTAACAAAATCGCCCTCATCAACATTAATTTTTTCTATTCTACCAGCTAATTTAGCTGAAATATTGATTTCAGTCGCTTCAATACGTCCGTTGCCACTAATAAAATCTGAACCATACCCATCAGTTTTTAATTGCTGCCATAAAATAAAAATAATAGAAATAATAACAACTGCAATAACAATCCATTTCCTGCTTATATTTTTCATATAACACCTTATTTTTTTAATACGATTCATAATAATTTTTAACGAGATAACAAATCGTTATGGCCTAATCAATTGCATCGTTTAAATAGTATCAAATGTTTATGGCAAATAATATCTGTTCATAAAACAATCGCAATAAAAGCTAAAAAAATAAGCAGGATGGTTTTATATTTTATTTATAGATTTGAAATTAATAACATCATTATATTATGCAATAAAGCTGATATGCTCATTGCAACTTGATAAGTTATTTATAATAAAAGACTTATTATTTTATATTTTCAAATAATTTATTAACAATATAAGGATGTAAAATAGCAACGGGTAACATATATAATTTCCCGCAGATATTGTGATTTTTAACTGATGCAATTAAATATACTGTATTTTTACTTATATCATTACCTTTATCTACAACACGAATACAAACACATACATCTAAATGGCAATCTTTTACAACTAATGTCAGTTTATCGTTGGTTTCCTCTGTTATGGTAAAAAAATCGGCCATATTGCTTTCGTCTGGTTGATGCTTATTTTCCGCAGAACTATCAAATCCATTAATCGCTTTAACACCGATTAATTTCACTAAACAATCCCTTATTTTAAATAGTATTTTTAGCCATCTAGGTTGATAGGATGTCATCATTTTATAAGCTTCATAGGCTGTCAATTTTTTAGAAATATCTTTTTTTTGACAATCTAAATAATCGATTTCTTCTGCAATAAAGCTTACATTATCAGGTAATGTTTGCCGTACTTTCATAATATGATTTTGTCTGTTTTTCATATCATATTCTCCCTCCTTAAATTATATAAGTCAATTATCAAAAAATATAAGAACACATCATGTTATTTGATCCTTGCAAATCAGCAAACTTCTACTTAATCTTGTGATTTCCCGCTTCTAATTCTTTTAAACATTTGATATATAAGCTTTCTATATCGTTAGATTTCTCTCACTATTTATAAAAAATAGAATTTCCCATACTTTATTTCTAGCAAAACTCTTTAACCAGAATACCGTCTTCAACTTCTTTTAAGATCAATATGATTTAGTGCCTGTCATTTTCTTTTTTTTACTTTTATCATAGAAAATTTTCTAATTTTTTGCTGTACTATTTTATAAAATAGCTACAATTGCTATCTTATTTACTTAAAAAATGGTTATAAGAAAGCTAGGTCTAATCTCCATCATGATGCGTAGAAATTTTGTTTGAATATATACTTTCAGTAACAATTCATTCGTGTCTTATTATTCGATTGACTTTAACTTCGATACAACTAATCACAATCCTATAATTTTACCAACACGTAACCAAATAATTTACCATCACCTTACAAACTTAAATGTCTTTTAATCCATAATTTTATCTTACAATAACCATTTTTATTCTTAAACTAGTACACTAGATGTTTTTTGTTTTTATCTCATAAACCTAATTGTGATGGAACTAAAATTTTTAATTCCATTTCTTGATAATTAACGTACGCACACAACTCTAGTTTCATTATGCACAAAATAATAGTGCCCAATATTACCTTGCTTTGAAAAAACAGTATAATTTTGTTCTCCACCATAAAAAGGGTCAGCAGTCCAGTAATCAAAATTGATATCATCCCGTATAAAATCACTATTCACGTAGTATTCATTATCCGTATACCCCCACTCTGCAAAGAATCCTCCCCCGATCCGACGTTGGAAATTATTAGGTTGACCAGATAATCCTCCTGCCCAAGCAACAATATCATTATTTGCATTTGTCATTTCAACAATATGGGGAAGCCTATAACCATTTCCTAAACTACTACAGTACGCTTTGGCTGCCTCTAAACCTCCGCTATAAGTCGGCTTTGCAACAAACCATTTACTTATCATAAAACGGTATATAACATTTGTCTTTGCTTTATCTGAATAAATATTAAAGTAAGTTGGAACAACTGATGAGGTTTGACCTTTATTTGAATCACTAGGTCCGGTTAATTCTATTCTAGCAATATTGTAACGGCTTCCTTGTTTTATACTTAAATCTATATTTGAATCTGTTGGCCATTTGCTGTAAGTTAACTCTTTTGCCGATGCTCCTGCCACCGTTAAATCAAAGTACATCCCCTTAGCCCCTATAGTTGGGAAATTTGATGCGGGGGAATTTATATCTTGTGGTTTAAAGCCTTTATCATCATCCCACTGTTCAACTGGACCACGATAACTAACAAGTACATTTCCATTATACCTTAACGTTGGTTGAGCAAAGCATGCATAAGGAACTGCAACTTTAGGTGTTAGATAATAACTAACGCTTCCACCTTTAAACTCAGTTGATCTTGGCTTTCCGTATTGGGTAGATAAAATACCACTATCACTCGTTAAAGTGATTTTATAAGGCGAATAACAAGCATTTAATTCTGTATTCTCATTAACTATTTTTCCATCAACATTTTGCACGGTCATTGTAAGATTACCTGTTACAGAGATCGAACTATCGCCATCATCATCTTTCCAAAATTTGTTAGTTGATACTACATCTGTTAAAGTAACTACTGATTTCCCTTCGGGAATGAATTTCTTAATATCTTTCAGTTTTTGATCTACAGCAGGCAACTCAATTGGGTTATTTTCCGATGACGGATTATTACGGATACTATATTGCCTACCATCAGACAATGTAATACTCAATAAATGTTCTGTTGAATTTGCTTTAGTCCCCTTTCTATCAAACGATAAATAAGGCGCACTACCTTGAATTGTCTTTACTGTTATTGCTGATAGTGCAATTGCATTACTTGATATCGTTAAACCTAACAATACCAAAATCATTCCAAAAGCATAATTTTTTATATTTGGTTGCGTTAACCGTGGAATTAGTTTACAAAACTTTGCTATTTTAGTCAGAAACTTCGGTTTTATCCAAAGTAGCAAAAATGAAGTTTTAATTAAGTACAACTTGGAACTATAAAGACTTGAATACGTGAAAATTAACAGTATGTATAAAAATAACTTTTTAAGTTGTTCAGAGGGTGACCTGTGTACCTGTGTACCTTACTATTAATTATATCATTTCTTCGTCCATATTGCAATTTTTTCATCACTTAACCCTATGATTTTATATAATAAAATTTATTAAAGTTCTTTTATTAACTAATTACGTTTTGTGAAAATACGAGTAAATATTGCGCTTTTAAAAACATAAAATACTAATATTACCTATTCACAAAAAAATTAAAATAACTATAAACTAAACAACATAACTTTTTAAAGTAAATGAAATGATTAGATTTTTTGTAAATATATTGTAAATATAACATTAATTTAATTATTAAGAAAAGTGATTAATTAGAAATATATAAAATTTACTCACATTGTTTACAGTGATTAAAAAAATACTGTAATAAATATACATAAAAAAACAAAATTAACGCCTTATCATAGACAAGAGATATAGCAAAAGAAAAATAACGGTCACTGATTTAGCTAAACGTTTTATTGCCATTCGTTAAGTCATTTATAACGTACTAAAAAGCACGATTGAAGCTGTTTGTGTTTTTAACCAGTAAGGAATGTAAGAATGAACGTTATAAAACCATTTGTTATGGAATTAAACGTCTGGTTAAAGTCGAAAAATCGATTGAAGATAAATTAAGATGACAAGTTAAACACTACAACAAAACCTATCCGGGAGAAATGCTACACGTTGATACCAAACGTTTACCTTTACTTAAAAATGAAACGAAACAACAAACTAGAGAATATTTATTTGTCGGTATTGATGATTTTTCACGTGAGCTTTATGCGGGTATTTACCCTGATAAATCCCAATTTAGCGCGGCACAATTTTTACAAAACGATGTGTTAACCCAATGTCCTTATACTATTGAATGTGTTTATTCCGATAATGGACGTGAATATCAAGGCACCAGCGAACACTTATTTGTTAAAACGTGTAACAACCACCGTACTAATCAAAAATTCACCAAACCCGCCTGCCCACAAACGAATGGGAAAGCCGAAAGAGTGATACGAACTTTGAATTGCGATGTGGCATAATCAGCATATATTTAGCGATTCAAAAGATAGAAAACAAAAACTGAAACGCTTTATTAATTTTTATAATACCGTTAAACCACATAAAGCGATTTCAGGGAAAACGCCTTATGAGTTTTTAAAGGATTATTTTAACCATGAAGTGTAAACAACTCGGCGTTTTCCTACAGTTTATTACTAGCCAACTTAGTCAAGAAAGTTCGTATACAAAACATATACACAATTCAGTGCAACTTGATGCAAATAACTTTTAGCTTAGCTATTTATCATATAATATTTTTTTGGAATTAGATAAGAGTTTAAATAAGAAGAATGGTGGGTTGTGAGGGGATCGAACCCGCGACCAATTGATTAAGAGTCAACTGCTCTACCGACTGAGCTAACAACCCACTTAAATATTTCCGTTTATTTTATATAAATTATATTAATAATGCAAGTTATCAATTTAATTTTATTTGTCAGGAATTTTGATATAAATCTCAGAAATATCAAATTCAGTATTATAATATTGTAAAATAAAATTAGTTATAAAATCAATATTATTTATCTAACTAAAACTTGTTGTCATAATTTACATTAATTCGCAATTTAACTTTGGAGGCAAAAATGAAAGTATCATCAATTACAATGCTTATCTCAATGGGATTAGTAAGCTCTTTGGCTTATGCTCATACAGCAAATGAAATTATAATTCGTGGAGGACCGGTTTATGTTCATCCTCAAGATAAAAGTGATCATGTTAAAGTAGGTGGAGTAAAAAGCGATCTAAAAGCAAAGGCAGATAACGATACCCAACTTGGATTAAACTTTCAATATATGGTTACTGATAATATTGGTGTCGAATTGCTAGCTGCAACGCCTTTTAGCCATCAGCTTAAGTTAGGTGGTGGTAATTCAACAGGCCTTTCTGGTGCTCATTTAGGAAAAATTAAACACCTACCGCCAACATTAAGTGCTGTTTGGTATCCGCTTGATTCGCAATATGAGTTTCAACCTTATCTTGGAATGGGCATAAACTACACCTTCTTTTTTGATGAAAAACTCAATGGTGAAGCTAAAAAGGCTGGGTTCCATGGTTTAGATCTTGATAGTTCCTGGGGCTGGGCAGCACAGGTTGGTGCTGATTATACTTTCAATGAAAATTGGCTCGTTAATGCTCAAATACGTTATATTGATATTGAAACGAAAGCAACTACACATTTAGGCAATACAAAAGTGACAGCCAATTATAAGCTTGATCCTTGGGTTGCTATGATTGGAGTTGGGTACAAATTTTGATTTAATAAGTATAAAAGCCTCTCATTTGAGAGACTTTTTATTATTAATATTAAAGATTTTTTATCAACAAATACTGTTCTTGCAGTTTGGCTTTATCATTAATATAACCTTGTTGTTTTTCTTTCTCTTTAGTGACCACTGCCGCAGGTGCTTTATCAACAAAGCTTGCGTTAGATAACTTGTTTGCAATCCGCATAATTTCACCTTCAATGCGTGCAATTTCTTTTTCTAAACGAGCAAGTTCATTTTCTTTATTAATTAATCCTGCCATAGGTATTAATAATTCTGCACCGTCAACTAATTTAGTTACTGATAAAGGTCCAGTTTCATTTTCATCTAATAAGACTATTTCAGATAATCTTGCTAATGATTCAATAAAACTAATATTATTGCTAGTAATTCGATGCACTGTTGGTGACGCTTTACGAATTAATAACTGCAGAGGCTTACTTGGTGCAATGTTCATTTCTGCACGAATATTACGTACAGCAATTACCGCATCTTTTATCCAATTAATATCTGCAACTGCCTCATCAATTGAAGACTGGTTATCAAAAATAGGCATTGGTTGTAACATAATGGTATCAGCTTTAATACCCATTAGTGGTTTTACATTTTGCCAAATTTCTTCCGTTATAAATGGAATAATTGGATGAGCCAGACGTAATAGAGCTTCTAATACAGTCACTAACGTATGACGAGCAGCACGTTGCTGCGATGCTTCGCCATTAGCTAAAATGGATTTCGTTAGTTCTAAATACCAATCACAGAACTGGTTCCAAGTGAACTCATATAAAATATTAGCAGCCAAATCAAAACGATAAGTATCAAATGCCTCACGATAAGTTTTAACTGTTTGATTAAATTCAGCCAAAATCCATTTATCAGCTAGCGAATAATCTAAATCTCCTCCTTTAAAACCACAATCATGCTGCTCAGTATTCATTAACACATAACGGCTTGCATTCCATAGTTTATTACAGAAATTACGATAACCTTCTAAACGTTTTAAATCCCAATTAATATCACGCCCTGTTGATGCTAGTGCTGCGAGTGTAAATCGTAGCGCATCAGTACCATGCGCTTCAATGCCATTTGGAAATTGCTTTTCTGTTCGCTTAGCAATTTTCTCAGCAAGTTGTGGTTGCATCATATTGCCTGTTCGTTTTTTTAACAAATCAGCTAATGAAATACCATCAATCATATCTAAAGGATCGATAACGTTTCCTTTAGATTTTGACATTTTTTGTCCTTCTTCATCACGAATTAGACCTGTGACATACACCGTTTTAAATGGGACTTGCGGTTTTCCATGTTCATCTTTTATAAAATGCATGGTCATCATGATCATTCTAGCTACCCAGAAGAATATAATATCAAAACCGGTCACTAGCACATTCGTTGGATGGAACGTGGTTAAGTCGTCAGTATTTTCTGGCCAACCTAACGTTGAAAATGTCCAAAGGGCTGACGAGAACCAAGTATCAAGCACATCTTCATCTTGCTCTAACTCAATATCATTTGGCAAATTATTTTCACGTCGTACTTCAGCTTCATCACGCCCCACATATACATTACCTTGTTTATCATACCAAGCTGGAATACGGTGTCCCCACCATAATTGACGGGAAATACACCAATCTTGAATATCATTCATCCAAGAAAAATACATGTTTTCGTATTGTTTTGGTACGAACTGAATATCACCATTTTTGACGGCATCAATGGCTGGTTTTGCAAGCACTTTGGCTCGCACATACCATTGGTCCGTCAACATAGGTTCAATAACAACACCGCCACGATCACCATAAGGAATGGTTAAATCATGAGGTTCTATTTTTTCCAAAATACCTAGTTTTTCACATTGTGCAAGAACAGTTTTACGGGCAGCAAAACGCTCTAAATTCTGAAATTCTAATGGTATATCAGTTGAATATAACGTGCTAGGTTCCCCATTAGTATCAAATACTTCAGCTTGTGTACGAATATCACCATCAAAAGTTAGGATATTTATCATTGGTAACTGATGACGACGCCCAACTTCGTAGTCATTAAAGTCATGAGCAGGTGTGATTTTTACACAACCAGTACCTTTAGTCATATCGGCATGTTCATCACCAATAATAGGAATGCGACGATTTACGAACGGTAATACTACAAATTTACCAATCAGATCTTTATAGCGTGGATCTTCAGGATTAACAGCAACACCTGTGTCACCGAATAATGTTTCAGGACGAGTTGTGGCGACAACTAAATAATCTTTTCCTTCTGATGTTTTCATACCATCAGCAAGAGGATAACGTAAGTGCCACATTGAACCTTTTACTTCACGATTTTCGACTTCAAGATCAGAAATAGCTGTACGCAGTTTTGGATCCCAATTAACTAAACGTTTGCCGCGATAAATCAGATCTTCTTGATATAATCTAACAAAAACTTCCTTAACGGCATTGGATAAGCCTTGGTCCATTGTAAAACGCTCACGCTCCCAATCAACTGAATCCCCTAAACGGCGCATTTGCTTTGTAATGCTACCACCTGACTCAGCTTTCCATTGCCAGATTTTTTCGATAAATCCATCACGACCATAATCATGACGAGTTTTGTTTTCTTCTGCAGCAATTTTCCGCTCTACAACCATTTGCGTTGCTATACCTGCATGATCGGTTCCTGATTGCCACAAAGTATTATTGCCTTGCATACGATGATAACGAATTAAGGCATCCATAATAGTTTGTTGAAATGCATGCCCCATATGTAAACTCCCAGTTACATTTGGTGGTGGGATAGCAATACAGTAACTTGGTTGGGACTTATCGCCATTGGGTTTGAAATACCCACTTTCTTCCCAATGTTTGTAAATAGGTTGTTCAATTTCTTGTGGATTATAAGTCGTATTTTTCATAATTAATGCATAAATCCTGATTTAAGGCATAAAATTTTGACCATTCTACAGTAAAATAGCTAAACAATAAATTGGCAGAATAATAAACTCGTTGATTTAATCTTCTTAAAAAATTTTTATTACACGACAAATGACAAAAAAACCGCTTTATATCAAGCGGTTTTATATATCTATCACCAAAATATTGTTATAACTAGAGATGTTGATATATAAAATTATCAATTAACCGTGTTTTACCAATATAAACGGCTAATGCACATAAACTATCTTGCTCAAGCATATCAACCGATTGTAAAGATGTTAGATCAACAAATTCAATATAATCAATTTTAGCTAAGGGTTGATTGTTTATAAGCTCATGCATAACTTTTGTAATAACAGTTACTGACTTTTCCCCCTGCTTTATCATTGCTTTGGCACTTTCTATAGCTTGATAAAGGCAAACAGATGCGGATCGTTCGTTTTCGGACAAATAACTATTACGCGAGCTTTTAGCTAGCCCATCAGCTTCACGCACAATCGGACAACCAACAATCTCAATATTAAAATTCAGATCATTTACCATACGTTTAATTACAGCTAGCTGCTGTGCATCTTTCTGCCCAAAATAAGCACGATCAGGTTGCGTAATATTGAATAATTTTGTGACAACAGTGCAAACACCTTTAAAATGCCCCGGACGCTTTTGTCCACATAATGCGTTGGTTAAACCATTAACATCAACATAGCTACTAAAATTAGGAACATACATTTCATTAACAGTTGGGCAAAAAATCAAATCTACCCCCATCTGCTCACAAACAATTTTATCTCTATTTAAATCACGAGGATAGCTGGCTAAATCCTCAGAAGGACCAAACTGGATAGGATTAACAAAAATGCTCACAATTACTTTTTGGTTTTCCTTTTTAGCCGCAGCCATTAGACTTTGGTGACCCTCATGCAAATATCCCATTGTTGGAACAAGTCCTATACTATACCCAGCTTGACGCCAAGCTTTTACTTGTGCTTGGACTTCTTTAATTGTACTTACAATATTCATTTGTATTAGCCCTTATGGTTAATAGTAAATTCAAGCTTGAGTTTCTCTATAACATTATCTTCAATAGAAAACTCATGATTTGTAGCTGGGAACTGTCGATTATTAACTTCTTGGCAATACAATTTAAAAGCTTGTTTCATTTGTTCACCAATCGATGCAAAAGATTTCACAAATTTTGACGAAATACCATCATACATTGATAACATATCTTGATAAACTAGCACTTGCCCATCACAATCCCCCCCCGCTCCAATGCCAATCGTCGGAATATTAACTAATTGTGTGATAAATTTCGCTAAACCTGCCGGAACACACTCAAGCAAAATAGCTGCAGCACCAGCTTTTTCAACCGCTAATGCATCAAGAACAATATTTTTAGCATGTTCATAATCCTTACCTTGAACTTTATACCCACCTAAAGCAAGTACAGATTGTGGCATTAACCCAATATGCGCTACAACAGGGATAGATGCTTGTGTAATCATTTTGATATGTTCATAAAATGCTTGCCCACCTTCAAGTTTCACTGCTTGAGCTTGCCCTTCTTTGATTAAACGACCTGCATTTAAAACCGCATCATATACAGACGTGTGATAAGACATAAAAGGTAAATCTGTCACCACAAAAGCTGACTTAGCGGCTCTTGCTACTGCTTTGGAATGGTGAATCATATCCTCCATAGTAACCGATACAGTACTATCGTAACCTAACATCACCATTCCTAGAGAATCACCGACTAACAGACAATCTATACCACTTTCGTCCATTAATTTGGCTGTAGTGTAATCGTATGCAGTTAACATGGTAATTTTTTGTTGATTTTGCTTGCATTTTTGTAGTGTAAGAATTGTATTTTTCAAGGTAACAGCTCCAGCTCTAATTGTCGATAATCCTTATTTGGATGTTTTGTCCGACTAATATTAAGTAGAATAGTTGATAATTGTAGATAAATCGGCTTGAGTTCATCAGGCATTGCCATAATATGTTGTTTGATAGTTTCAATATCACCACGTTCGACAGGTCCAGTCAAAGCATTGATCACTCCTACTTTACCAATATTATTTGCATTTCCTAGAAATAATGGATGCCAAGCCTGTTCACTAAATTCAGCATCTAGTGTACATTGTTTAAACAAATCAACACCAATTTGAACCAATGCAATAACTTGATTGCTTAACATAACACAAGCAGCATGATACAACGGTTTTTTACTTGCAGGTAAAATTGCTAAAGGATTATTTAGTGGAGCTAATGTGGCTCGTAATTGAGGGATAATATTTTCATTTGCTTCAAGAGTAAAAGAGATACCTGACATTGCCATATAGCAACTAAATCTATCATAAATAGCATATAAAGGATGCAACGAAAACGCAAATGGGTGAACAACCTTATGTTGACTAAAAATATGCGATGTTAACAGACCACTACAATGACCAATCCATTTGTTAGCAATAGATAATTGACAAAGTTCTTGCCAAACTGTGACTATTTGACCATCAGGTACTGTGACTAATATGCAATCACTATCATTAACTAATTCAGGTAAAAAAGTATAATGTTGGCTTTGAGTAAAATCACTTGCCTCTTTTGCATGTTCATAGGTTTGGCTATAAAATCCAGAAATCTGCATTCCACATAAAGAAAAATACTTAGCTAAAGTACAACCTACTTTACCTGCACCGATAAAACCAATAATCATTACAACTGTAAATTATTTGAAGTCGTTGCATTATAGCTTAATCAGCTTGATATTCAATCAAATTAGATATCAATAACATTTAAAATAAATTAGTAAGATATAATTTTAATAATTATAAAATTAAAAGAAAAAACAGTAGATTATTTTATTAATTAGATACAGAAAGAAGGAAACAACACATGAAATGTAACCATTTGGTATCTTTTGAAGATTACCAGAACCAAACGATGTAAAAGCTCAAGAAATATTTTTCAGTATAAAATTGTTACATATTTTTTATCATAAATTCATTTATTTCATCTAAAAACAAATTACCATATTTTTGTAACTTAATTTTACCCACACCAGTAATGTTAATTAGCTGTTTTTTACTTTCAGGTTTAGTCTGAACCATCTCAAGCAATGTTGCATCACTAAAAACAATATAGGGAGGAATATCTTCAACATCGGCAATACTTTTGCGTAATCTTTTGAGATTATTAAATAAAATACGTTCTTCGTAAGATAGAATTGTTGTTAAATTAATCGCTCTTGCATAGCGATTAATTCTGCTTTTCTTAACAATTTCTAAACGTGGTTTAGCTAATGATAATGATATTTCACCTCTAAGTATTAGACGCGCTTTTTGTGTTAACTGAAGCGTAGTAAATGCAGATATATTTTGACTTAAATACCCCAAATAAACTAGTTGTCTAATAACACTAAGCCAATAATCTGATGAATACTGCTTACCGATACCATAAACCGATAACTTATCATGACCATTTTCTTTAATTTGAGATCGCCCAGAACCACGTAACACGTCAATAATATATTGAGCACCATAATGCTGTTCTACACGATAAACACAAGATAAAACTTTTTGTGCATCAATTAAACCGTTATAAAGCTCTGGAGGATATAAACAAACATCGCAGTTATTACATGGTTCGGTCCTCTCTTCACCAAAATAATTAAGCAACACAATGCGCCGACAAGTCAAACTTTGTGCAAAAGCCTCCATTGCATTGATCTTTTGTAATTCTATATCTTGATGTTGACCATTCCCTTTTTTAATAACTTGTTGCTGATACCAATTAAGATCTTTACTATTAAATAATAGTATAGCTTCAGCTGGTACACCATCACGACCTGCACGGCCTGTTTCTTGATAATAAGATTCAATCGTTCTTGGGCTATCAGCATGAACAACAAAACGCACATTAGGTTTGTTAATTCCCATACCAAATGCAACGGTAGCTACAATAATTTGCACATTATCTTTTATAAAATCTTCTTGGGCCTGTTGACGTTCATTATTAGTCAACCCAGCATGATAAGCCTTAACAGAAAACCCACGGGAAGCAAGCCTAGTTGTCATATCTTCAACTCTAGAACGGCTTGAACAATAAATAATTCCACTATTACCTTTTTGCGTCTCAATAAAAGAAACAACTTGTTCAAATTGATTAAATTTTTCAACAACTGTATAACGAATATTAGACCGATCAAAGCTTCTTACTACAACCAATGGATTAACCAAATTAAGTTGATGAATAATATCCTTTTGTGTCATTGTGTCTGCTGTTGCAGTCAATGCAACAATAGGGACTTTAGGGAAACGAATAGAAAGTTGTCCTAATTGCCTATAATCAGGTCTAAAATCATGCCCCCATTGAGAAATGCAATGCGCCTCATCAATAGCTATTAATGAAGGAGGATACTCATCAATTAATGAAGAAAAAGAGTAAACACCCAATCTTTCAGGAGAAACGTATAATAGTTTTATTGAATGATCCAAATATTGCTTGATAACTTTTTGTTGTTCTGTAGATGATTGTGAGGCATTAAGATAGGCAGCAGCAATACCGTTAGCTAATAATTGATCAACCTGATCTTTCATCAAAGAAATTAAGGGTGAAACAACTATTGCTGTTCCTGGTAATAAAACTGCGGGAATTTGATAACATAAAGATTTTCCTCCTCCAGTTGGAATAATTGTTAAAGTATCACGACCATCAATAATAGATTCAATAATTTCTCTTTGTTGATTTCGAAACGACTTGTAACCAAAAACATTTTGTAAAACATCTTCAATATGATCTTTTATTGACATACTAACCTAAACATATAAAATCCGACTTGGGCTAGCGAGTATAGCTAAATTAAAGTAAACAAACCACCATCAATTTTCGAAAACTGGTAATTCAATCCGAAAAATCAAATGTTTTTTAAACAGCTGCATTAAACAATATCTATTGTAATTTTTAGAACTTATTATATATAGAATGTTAATTCAATAATAAATTTAGTTCAACAGACTAAAAAAAAAGCTATTTTTTTATTTTTTTACTTGATACAAACCGATTTGACAGTTAATATTTACGTGTTTCAAATATACGCCCGTAGCTCAGTTGGTTAGAGCATCACCTTGACATGGTGGGGGTCAGTGGTTCGAGTCCACCCGGGCGTACCATATTATGGTCTATTTACAATTATCCAAATAAACCAGTTTATTATCTATTCAATTAGAATTCAGCTATATTAAGCCCTAGCAATACCCCCTGGTACTGATATGAGAAAAATAATCAAAATAAACATCGTAAAAAATTACCTAACCTGTAGTAATTTATATTTGCCTTATTAATTTGATTATTTTTTGTTAAAAATAACTAGGGGCTGTTGATCTTTGCTGTACATAAATTACTCAACAATACATTGGCAGCCACATTAACATAAATGCCAGTGATACCATACTGGCATAATTCCTTTCTAACTTATCGTATCTAGTTGATATTGAACGATATTGCTTGATTCTAGCAAAGGCATTCTCGACTAAATGACGATAGCGATAAAGGCACCTATCCATACTGCTTTTATCTATATCCTTACCATAATTACGTTTAGCAATCACCGTTCGTCCGCCTTTTTGACGAACAAAGCACCGAAAAGACTCGCTGTCATAACCTTTATCGGCTATCACTGTATTGACTTCATCGAGCTTTTCAACTAGGTTTTCTGCATAAGTGATATCATGTCGTTGTCCTTCAGAAAGCTCAAAACAAATAGGCAAACCACCACTATCAACCGCAAGATGAATTTTAGTTGAATTACCACCACAGCTCTGACCTATTTGCTCGGAATACTCCGTTGCAGCGCCTGTACTATGTTGATGAGCCCTGATAATCGAGCCATCTAGGAACACCCATTCAAAATCCGCTAGTTGTGATAAATGTTTGAAAATATCAACTAATATTCCTTTTTTAGACCACAAATTAAATCGTCTATAGACGGTGCTCCATTCACCAAACTCTTCTGGCAAATCTCGCCAAGGAATTCCGGTTCTCATTCGGAAAAGGATCCCTTCAAACGTCATCCGATGCTCGGATTTATTATAAACTCGGCCGGTATTTTTCATTATTTGTAGTAGCTTTTCCCACCGTTTATCTGTTAGCATTGTTCTTGGCATGATGAATCGAGTTATGGTTGTTTTTGACAGAATTATTATAACTCACATCATGCCGTCTAAAAAATAATCACGAAAGATCAACACGCCCTAGTATTAACACTATTATTGAAATAGGAATATAAATAAACCATAGGTATAAAGGAGCTAAAATAGTAAGAATTTAAATTAATTGATATCAGATAATTTCATACATTTACATAAGATCCAATAAATACTAAAGAATTTGTTGATTTAAAGTCATATATTTTGTGATAACACATTTTTAACAAAAAATTCAATTTTAGAATCTTGGCAATTACTAACATTTATAAAAAACTCCTACAAACAAAGATCATCTTATAGCTAAAATGAATATCATTATAATAATTAATTAGTACCATCTTTTTAGGTAGTATTTATAATGATAAATATGATTAAGTAATTAGAGAGAGAGAGTTTCTCTTGAGCTAATTAGAACTAAAGAAGGACTTTATTATGAGTAATATCTTTGATGATAATTCACAAACTATTGGGTATACACCATTAGTCAGATTAAAACATTTTGGTCACGGTAATATTTTAGCCAAAGTTGAGTCTCGCAATCCAAGTTTTAGCGTCAAATGCCGCATTGCCTCAAACATGATTTGGGATGCTGAAAAGCGTGGTTTATTAACTACTGATGTTGAACTAATTGAACCAACAAGTGGTAATACTGGGATTGCACTTGCAGCTGTAGCCGCTGCTCGAGGCTATAAGCTAACGTTAACCATGCCTGAAAGCATGAGTATTGAACGCAGAAAGCTACTAAAAGCCTTAGGTGCTAACTTAGTATTAACTGAAGCTGCTAAAGGTATGAAAGGCGCAATCGAAAAAGCAGAGGAAATGGTGGCAAGGGATCCTAAAAAGAACCTGATGCTACAGCAATTTAGTAATCCTGCTAATCCAGAAATTCACGAAAAAACAACGGGCCCTGAAATTTGGCAAGATACCGATGGAAAAGTCGATATTTTTATTGCTGGAGTAGGAACTGGTGGCACATTTACTGGTGTAACACGTTATATCAAAAAAACACAAGGTAAAAATATAACAGCAGTTGCCATTGAGCCAACCAACTCACCAGTAATTAGTCAAGCACTAGCAGGTAAACCAATTAAGCCAGGACCTCACAAAATTCAAGGTATTGGAGCTGGTTTTATTCCTGCAAATCTTGATTTAAGTTTAATTGATGTGGTAAAAAAAGTATCAAATGAAGAAGCGATCGAAACAGCCCGTAAATTGATGGAAAAAGAAGGCATCTTAGCAGGAATTTCATCGGGTGCCGCTGTTTATGCTGCCGATCGATTAGCAAAATTGCCAGAAAATGCTAATAAAACTATTGTAACCATTTTACCTTCTTCTGGTGAACGCTACTTAAGTACTGACTTATTTAGTGGCATGTTTACTGAAAAAGAGCTCGGTTAAATTCCAAATAGAATTAAACTTGATTAATAAAAAAGCGTGGCTGAGCAAATAGCCACGCTTTTTGTTAACATAAACTAGTATAATTTTAACTGTTCAATTATCCTGAATAATCCCAAAATGGTGATACGCATGAGGTGTAGCAATTCTACCGCGTGGCGTTCTTTGGATATAACCTTGCTGAATTAAAAAAGGTTCAAGTACGTCTTCGATCGTTTCACGCTCTTCACCAATTGCCGCGGCAATGTTATCTAAACCAACAGGACCACCCATAAATTTTTCTATAATGGCCAGTAATAATTTGCGATCCATATAATCAAAGCCTTCATTATCAACATTAAGCATATCTAGCGCTTGAGTAGCAATTTTTTTGTCGATAACACCTTTTGATTTTACATCAGCATAATCGCGCACTCGGCGCAAAAGTCGATTTGCAATTCGGGGAGTACCGCGTGAACGTTGTGCAATTAAATGCGCACCTTCGTCTGACAGATCCATGCCCAAAAATTTAGCGCTACGGCTAACAATATATTCCAAATCCTCAACCCGATAAAACTCAAGTCTTTGTACAATACCAAAACGATCTCGCAATGGCGAAGTTAACGACCCTGCACGAGTTGTTGCACCTATTAATGTAAAGGGGGGAAGATCGATTTTGATTGAACGTGCAGCAGGTCCTTCACCAATCATAATATCTAATTGATAATCTTCCATAGCTGGATATAAAATTTCTTCAACTACAGGCGAAAGCCGATGAATCTCATCAATAAACAGCACATCGTTTGGCTCTAGATTAGTTAGCATAGCGGCTAAATCGCCGGCTTTTTCTAAAACAGGGCCTGATGTAGTGCGTAAATTTACATTCATTTCGTTTGCGACAATATTAGCCAATGTAGTTTTTCCAAGCCCTGGGGGACCAAAAATAAGCACATGATCAAGTGCATCACTGCGTTGTTTAGCGGCTTGAATAAATATCTTCATTTGCTCACGAACTTGCGGTTGACCAATGTATTCGTCTAAATATTTTGGACGAATTGCACGATCTAATGACTCTTCTTCCTTTTGCGCTTGTGGTGCAATCAAACGATCCGCTTCAATCATAATAAATCTCTATTTACAATGCTGATTTTAAGGCTTCACGAATCAGCGTTTCGCAATCCATATCAGGATTAATTACTTTATTAATAATACGGCTAGCTTCTTGTGGTTTATAACCTAATGCAATTAAAGCTGAAACAGCCTCGCTTTCAATT
The DNA here is from genome assembly GCF_013346885.1 of Gilliamella sp. ESL0232. Lineage (NCBI taxonomy): Bacteria > Pseudomonadati > Pseudomonadota > Gammaproteobacteria > Orbales > Orbaceae > Gilliamella > Gilliamella sp. ESL0232. The sequence goes on from NZ_JAAEDW010000001.1 coordinate 558,817, forward strand.
TGATTAGCTGACTTTTGAACACTATCTACATCAGAAACCAAGCTAACATTTGATGATTGCTCACCAAAATGTTTGAGGCGATCTTTCATCTCAACAATTAATCGTTGTGCAGTTTTATTACCTACGCCTGGCAATTTAACTAGCGTTTTAATTTCACCTTGTTCAACAGCACTAATAAATTGTGCTGCTGACATGCCCGATAAAATGGCTAACGCCAACTTAGGACCAACTCCATTAACTTTAATAAGTTCACGAAACAATTCACGCTCTTGTTCTTGATTAAAACCATATAGGATTTGGGCATCTTCACGCACGGAAAAATGTGTTAACACAATGACCTCTCGTCCATTTTCGGGTAATTCATAAAAACAGGTCATCGGCATAAACACATCGTAACCGATGCCACCGACTTCTATCAAGACTTTAGGTGGTTGCTTTTCAATAATGGTACCACGTAAACGACCAATCACAATATATCCTTAATAATAAAGCATAACAAATAAGCAAATAATAAGGTGTAGTTTACCCGATAGCAAAAAAATAATAAAGAAAAACTGTATAAATAGACAGGCAATAACAAAAAAATATCGCCGACTTGGTACTCAAAGTCGGCAATGCAAAAAGTTTAACTAACTGAATTAATGCATTAACTTAAAACGGCATTTTAAAACCTGATGGTAATTGCATGCCACCAGTAACCTGAGCCATTCTTTCTTTTTGTGCTTCATCTAAACGGCGAGCCGCATCATTATAAGCCGCAGCAATAAGATCTTCTAACATCTCTTTATCATCATCAGCCATAAGTGATGGATCAATTTCAACGCGCTTACAACTATGAGTACCATTAATGGTGACTTTAACTAAACCAGCACCTGATTCGCCAGTAACTTCTAATTTAGCGATCTCCTCTTGTGCTTGTTGCATTTTAGCTTGCATTTGTTGGGCTTGTTTCATTAAATTGCCCAAACCACCTTTTCCACCTGAAAACATAATAATTCCTCATTAAAAAATATAGTCTGCATTATACAGGACGAATACTGGATTCATCAATCTTAGCATCAAAATATCGACAAATTGTAGCCACTTTTGAATCTTCGGCAATGGCTATCTTCGCCTGCGCAAGTTTTTCTTGGTATAACTCTTCGCGCATTTCAACTGGTGTTTTATAATTTACATCATCAATAATAATATCTACATCAAGCTCTTGGTTACGATGTTTGCATAGCGCTTTTTTTATCTTTATCACATTCGATATCGAATTAATCAAATGCTTAACGGTTGAACGCAAATGCAACACAATCGTTCCACTATCTACTTGTTCAAAAGCTGAATTAGCTACGATTTGCTTAATTAACGGCGGTAAATCTAATTGCTCGATCTCGGCACACCAGGCATCTTTTTGCGCCATTTCGGTAATTAATTTCTTAATCATTTCAGGAGTTTTATCACCATTTAGTGACTCACGAAAAGCCTTAGTATCGACCACCAACTCTTCCTTCATTGCAGTTAGACCACTGGCTTGCCATTGATAATTTTCAGCGGTAATATCTTCTTTACTATTGCCGTTATCGTTGTTATCGATATCGTTTACTGGCACAGCGCTCTGTTTAATTCGTGTTAGTGATTTATTTATTACTAAATTTTTTGGTTGAATTACATCAACCGATTCAGACTTTTTTGGATATTGTTCCTCTTTTAACAACTGCATACGCATTTCTAAAATGCTTTTAGTCACCGACGACACATCATCAGGAATCGTTAGATCCGCCGTTGCTGGTTTGGCTTTAGATGTTGACGCTGTTTTTGAAGACAAAACGGTTAAATCGTTTAAGTCGTTGTGCTGACTTTGCTCATTTGTTAATGACGAACTTATCACTGATTGTGGTGTATTCTGTTCGGTATGATTAACTGGCTGGCTCACTGTTGCAAGTATAGGATCAGATTGCTGAATTCGAGATTGTTTTTTAGTTTGATTTACAGCCTGATTATTAGCTTCTGCTTGCCTTGATACATTCGCATGCATTACTGCTTGTGATTGCGATTGGGTATTAGGCGGTTCTTTAGTTTGCTTTTGAGTTTGAGTCTGCTTATTGCCTTGAACAGATGCCGAACTAGCCATAACTGGTGGTGTAACAGCATCAACCACCTTTGGCATAAAGGCTAAAGCGCGTAAAAAACTCATCTCGACACCAATTTTTTTATCAGGCGAAAAAGAAAGCTCTTTACGACCCATTAGCAAAATTTGATAAAACAACTGCACATCGTTAGGTGCCATATATTGTGCTAAAAAACGTATGCGCTCTTCATTATCAATATAATCACCCAAAGCAGTTGGCACTACTTGTAATAACGCAATTTGATGCAATAAAGTAATGGTTTCGGCTAACAGATTATCCCAATCAGCGCCCTGTATAGCAGCTGCTTCAATTTGTTGCATTAAGGCATTACCATCACTATTATGTAATGCTTCAACAATTGCAAAAGGAACCGACTTATCAAGTGTACCAAGCATTACCGACACTGATTCTGCATCGACCTTACCGTTACCAAGAGCAATCGCTTGATCGGCTAAACTCAGCGCATCACGCATACTGCCATTAGCTGCTTTAGCTAATAACCCAATCGCTTTCGGATCGCTGCTGATTTGCTCTAATTTTAAAATATGTTCAAGTTGCTGGCCAATTAATGTTGTATCTAATACATTTAAATGTAAATGCAAACAACGTGATAAAATAGTTATAGGTAATTTTTGCGGATCTGTAGTTGCCAATAAAAACTTAACATGCTCAGGTGGCTCCTCTAGGGTTTTAAGAAGTGCATTAAAGCTACTGCGCGATAACATATGCACTTCATCAATCAAATAAACCTTAAAGCGCCCTTTAGTTGGTAAATATTGGATGTTATCAAGTATTTCACGAGTGTCTTCGACCTTGGTACGAGATGCGGCATCAATTTCAAGTAAATCAACAAAACGACCTTGTTCAATATCACGACAATTATCACAAACTCCACATGGTGTAGCAGTAATGCCTGTTTCGCAATTCAGCCCTTTTGCTAACAAACGCGCAATTGACGTTTTACCTACTCCTCGAGTGCCTGAAAACAAATAAGCATGATGAACTCGCCCTAGCGAAAGTGCATTAGACAAAATTTTAAGGACATGTTGCTGCCCCACAACCTCAGAAAATGATTTTGGTCGCCATTTGCGTGCCAGAACTTGATAACTCATAATCACCATAACTCATTGCCATTGAATTTGGCACTAATCATATCATAAACTGGCAAAATAGTCTTGATACAGTCAATAATCGATGCAATATTAATCAACAAAATTTAGCTTGAGAAAACCTAAATTTGCTATTAAAAAATAAAAGTGTAATAGTGCTAACCTAAACATACCTAACAAATTATAAAATGGAATATATAAGAAAGCACAACGAAAAAAGAGCGTTTTTCTAAACCACCTATATGGCGTTAATAATATTAATGCCATTTAATGCACCGCCTACATTTTTCTAAACCACCTATATGGCGTTAATAGAGAAACAGATATACTATAAACATAGTTTTGCAAAAGCAAAACAAGTTTTCTACTTTAAAATACCCTTTTCTACAAGATGATTTTAATTTATTGTTTTTCACTAATTTTTACCCATCAATAAAAAAAGGGTTGGCGTGAATTTTGAGTTTTTGGATAATGCACAGATTTCACCATTAAAAAACATTCAGGTAGCCCATTGATTTTATTTAATTTTCACATTAAGTTTTAGAAAAAATAATCAGTGAAGAAATAAAAAAACTTCCCTAATATTATTCGCAATTAATTGAAATCGTTTTAAGATTAAATCCTGCCTCTTTATACAACTTGTACCGTTTCCTTGCTAATGACTTTAGCTGCTCATCCACTGGCACAAAATCGATAATATCACGATAAACACCTGCAAATTCAGGAAATTGTTCTTGTAAATTAATAAGTAGCTGACGTGTGCCGCTGCTGCGTTTTTGTGGCCAGCTAATTTCAACAGGTGATCCCCCTTTCATGCCTTCACCAGCCAAATTATGCGGAACAAAATTGTCGGTTTCGAGTTGCCATAGGTACTCGTCTATTCGTTCTGCTTGACCCTGATCTTGACAAGCAACTTGCACGCGCTGATTGGCGTGCCATGCTTCAACTATTTTTTTGCATGCTAGTTTTTCGTAAAAAAGCACGCCAGACTCGTCGGCTTCTGTTTGGTTTTCAAGTAAATAGAAGATCACTTTTTTCATAAAATCTTAGCTCGATTTATTGATCTAGTAGATATTGAATCAACATGGCAACTGGACGACCCGTTGCTCCTTTTTGCCCACCAGATTTCCACGCTGTGCCAGCAATATCTAGATGTGCCCATTGATATTTTTCGGTAAAACGTGATAAGAAGCATGCCGCAGTAATGGTGCCGCCATCTCGACCACCAGTATTAACAATATCAGCACAGGTTGATTTGATTTGTTCTTGGAATTCACTATCAATCGGTAGCGCCCATGCTTTGTCGCCTGCTTTGTTGGATGATAAGATCAATTGTGCAACTAATTTGTCGTTATTACCCATTACTCCAGTATAGTGATGTCCTAGTGCAACGATACAAGCGCCAGTTAAAGTGGCAATATCAATAACAGTTTTTGGATTGTAACGTTCAACATATGTTAAAGCATCACATAAGACTAAGCGACCTTCAGCATCAGTGTTAATCACTTCAACTGTAGTACCTGACATGGTTGTCAATATGTCGCCAGGACGGTAGCTGTTGCCGTCAGGCATGTTTTCACAACCCGCCATGACTCCAACAACGTTAATAGGTAATTTTAACTCTGCCACAGCCTGCATAACACCATAAACGGTTGCCGCACCGCACATATCGTATTTCATTTCGTCCATGCCTGCAGATGGTTTGATTGATATTCCTCCTGAATCAAAGGTTAGTCCCTTGCCGACTAAAACATACGGCTGGGCTTTTTTATCTTTAGCACCTTTGTATTCAATAATAGTCATGATTGATTCGTTTTGCGAACCCCGCCCTACTGCTAAATAAGCGTTCATGTTTAATTTTGCCAATTCGCTTTCGCCAAGGCAGGTTACTTTTAATGATGAATGCTGTTTGCCTAGTTGTTTACCTTGTTCGGCTAAGTATTTTGCGTTACAAATATTTGACGGCATATTGGCAATTGTTTTTGTTACGGTAATAGCATTAGCAATAATTTGCCCTTGTAACAAGTTATCAGTTAATGCTGATAACGCTTTCTTATTATGAATTAATAATGTCACTTTAGTTAAGCTTGGTACAGGATCTTTAGTCGTTTTAAAATCATCAAATCGATAAGTTATATCGCTAATAATTTGCGGCAATTGTTTGGCTATTTCAAGGCTATTTACTTCATTGAACGCTAATAGATCCCATGCAATATTTTTAATTTTTTTGGCTAGTAGTTCTTTTATTACCGCTTTAATAACGGTTTTAGCTTGAACTGAGTCAAATGTTTTTGCTTTGCCACAACCAACAAATAAAAGTTTTTGTTTTAAATTGTTATTTGGATATAGCAAAGTAGTTTTACCTAGTTCGCAACTTATATCACCTGATTTGATAAGTTGACTAACTAAACCATTGGTTGATTTATCGATATCTTTGACAAAATCAGACTGGTTTTTTCTTGAATCAATTGAAACAACTAAACACTCTGTTTTTTGTTTAGTTATAATAGTACTGTTTTTTATTTGAAATTCCATGGTGCTTCTCGTTTATGAATTAGTGCAGATAATTTATATTCTATCGGTTCATTGTTGGATAGCAACAAAAAGATAACTAAAACGAAACAAATCAGATTATAATAGTCTGGTTTTGTGCCAACAGATAAAGGTAAGATGTGATAATTCGTCGATATTTAGTGAAAGAAACATTGAAAACCCAAGGGGCAATTTTATTTATTTTGTTGCTGATTTTCTTTTCTCAAAAATTAATTAGAATTTTGTCGAGCGCAATCGATGGTTCAATCCCTCGTGAATTAATTATGCCGTTACTAGTTTTAGGCGTATCAAATATGGCCGATCTTATTTTGCCGCTGAGCCTTTTTCTTGGTGTACTTGTTACTTTCGGGCGACTTTATTCTGATAGTGAAATGGTAGCAATGCATGCATGTGGTGTTAAGAAAAACTTAACTTATCAAGTAGTATTTCTTCTATGCATTTTAACTAGTATATTAACCGTAATGAATTCACTTTGGTTTGGTCCTTGGTCTAACGTTAAGCAAGATCAATTGGTTGCTAATGCTAAGATCAATCCTAGTTTAGCTGGATTATTAGCAGGACAATTCCAACAAACGCCAGATGGTAATTCAGTTATTTACATTGGTAATGTGGATAATAACAATTTAGAGAATGTCTTTATTGCTCAAATCAATCCAAAAGCAAATCAACGACCTTCTATTATTATTGCTAATAAAGGTAAGACTGGACACGATAACGAAGGTAACCAAATTATTACGCTTGAAAATGCTAATCGTTATGAAGGAACAGCACAATTAAAAGATTTTAGAATTTCAAACTTTCATAATTATTTAGGTATCATAAAACCCAAAGAGTTAAATACTAACGAGGATAACGATAAAATCGATGTTCAGCAATTGGGAATATTAGAGCTTATTAACACTAATACACCTAAAGCTGTTGCGGAATTTTATTGGCGGATAACGCTAATTATTTCAGTACCATTAATGGCCTTTTTAGTTATTCCACTGAGCGTATCAAACCCACGACAAGGACGCCTTGCGCAAGTTTTACCAGCTTTACTGATCTATTTAGTTTACTTTTTATCGGCCAGTTCAATTAAGGCTAATGCTGGTAAAGGTCGGTTAGATCCCGAATTGTGGTTTTATATATTAAATTTAGGATATTTTGTGTTAGCGATAATATTGAATTGTTGGGATAACCTATTTATGCGTAAACTTCGCTTAAAATATTCGGCATCTTAAGGAGCAAAGCGTGTTTTCGATTTTAGATCGTTATATCGGTAAAACTATTTTAAGCACCATTGGTGTTAGTCTTTTTTTACTTATTAGTTTGTCGGGTATCATCCGTTTTATTGATCAGCTTCGAAAAATTAAAGTTGATTATGATGCGTTTTCTGTCGGTATTTATACGCTTTTAATGGCTCCAAAAGATTTAGAAGTATTCTTCCCGATGGCAGCGTTATTGGGTGCATTGATTGGTTTAGGATTGTTAGCATCCCGCAGTGAATTAATTGTAATGGAAACATCTGGCTTTAGTCGTTTCAAAATTGCATTTGCGGTGATGAAAACAGCATTACCACTAGTACTAATTACAATGGCGATTGGTGAATGGGTTGCTCCAGTTAGCGAGCAAACTGCACGCAATATGCGTTCTGAAAAGCTTTATGGTAATTCGTTAATGGCTGAACAAGGCAGTCTTTGGGCTAAAGATGGTAATGATTATGTTTTTATTGGCCATGTAAATAACGATAATTCGATTTCGAATGTTTATATTTATTCAGTTGACCAAAATAAGCTTCAATCCATTACCTATGCTGCTTATGGAGTGTATGAAAATGATACTTGGACATTATCGCAAGTTGAAAAAAATGATCTAACAGTGCCCAATAAAGTAGTTGGTGTAAATACGATATCCATACCTTGGAAAACAAGCATTACTCCTGATAAATTAAATATTGTCGCATTTGATCCTGACTCGTTGTCGGCTTCAGGACTTTATGAATATTCACAATATCTAAAAAACTCTGGGCAAGATTCTAAGTATTATGATTTGCTGTTTTGGAAAAAGATCATTAAACCAATTTCAGTTGCTGTGATGATGTTGTTAGCTTTATCGTTTATTTTTGGTCCATTGCGTAGCGTATCAATGGGGATTCGTGTGGTGATAGGTATCAGCTTTGGCTTTTTATTTTATATTGCCGATAATTTGTTTGCCCAAGTAAGTATTGTTATTGGTATTTACCCTATTATTGGTTCGCTTATAACCAGTTTCGTATTTTTATTGATTAGTTATATTTTATTTAAACGAAAAAACTAGGTTTTTTAAAATTTTATCCTATCATCTGATTTAGATGATAGGATTTTTATATTGTAACGATTATGCTGTCTGTGATTGTTTATCAAACAGGTTTAAATATTGCCCATAACCTGCATCTTCCAGTTCCTCTTTAGGTATAAATCGTAAGGAAGCCGAGTTAATACAATAACGTAATCCACCTAACTCTTTTGGACCATCATTAAAGACATGCCCAAGATGAGAATCAGCTTCCACAGATCGCACTTCAATACGTCGCATACCAAAACTGGTATCCTTTTTTTCAACAATATTGCCCTTTTCTATCGGTTTAGCAAAACTAGGCCAGCCACATCCTGAATCGAATTTATCTAACGAAGTAAATAACGGCTCGCCAGATACAATATCAACATATATCCCTTCCTCATGATTAGAGTTAAATTCGTTTTCGAACGGTGGTTCAGTCCCATTTTTTTGAGTTACGTGATATTGCATAGGTGTTAATATGGACAGTGCTTTTTCCTTCATTGTTTTATTCATAAGTCACCTTTATGTTATTTATTTTAAATAATAGAATTAATTACGATTTAACATTGATTGCAATACTTTATCTTTAATCCAAAAATAATGATATAAGGCGCCAGCTATATGTAAAATAAGTAAAATTGCTAATAAATATGAGCTGAACTTATGCATAATATGAAAAAAATCATAAAACATGTTAGGCATATCAATAGCCGGAATAGAAATGATGCCAAAAAAATTCAGCGACCGACTACTCATTAAGTACCCAGACAGAGGCACAATAATTAAAAAAATGTAAATAAACCCTTGTATGGACGTCGATAAAATACGTTGTAGTTTTTGATTTTTGGGCAAGACATTAGGCACACCTTCAGCTTTAATAATTGTAAAACGCCACAAGGTTATTACAAATATCAACACGCCAAAAGATTTATGTAATAAATAAATAGTAAACATACCACCCAAATAATGTGACAACGTCACCTTAAATAACACTAATAAAAACGTTAATACAATCAGTATCAATGTTAACCAATGGTTCCATTTTTGTTTACTACTATATTGCGGATAGTTTTGCATAATTCAATTGCCTCTTTATTTTTGCCAATGCTGTGCTAAAAACTTTGATCGCCCTGATAATTGATAATATTGATTATAATGCTGGGATTGTTTTGTATAATAATTTTGGTGATAATCCTCAGCTAGGTAAAAGGCAACTGCTGGCTCGATAGCGACACCTATAGGATTATTAAACTTCTTACTATCTTGTAATGCTTGTTTAGACGATAATGCTACTTTATGTTGATATTCATTATGATAAAAAATAACAGGACGATAAGAATCACCTCGATCAGCAAATTGCCCTTGTGAATCCGTTGGATCGATTTGTTTCCAAAAAATTTCAAGCAATTTTTTATAACTAATAACTTTTGGATCAAACTTAATTTGTACCGCTTCGGTGTGCCCTGTTGTGCCTGAGCAAACTTGCTGATAGGTTGGATTGATAACATTCCCCCCAGTATATCCTGCTACAATACTAATAACCCCTTCATACTGATCAAAGGGTTTAACCATACACCAAAAACAACCGCCAGCAAATGTTGCTTGTTCATATTGTTGCATAATAACCTCCCACTTAATATGTTAAACAATTCTTCTATTTATTGCTTAACTTCAGCATAATCATTAACACTAAAATACACTGCTTTAAATTAGCATACTACTTGAAAATGTTTAAAAAAACACCATATCATTGGTCAACGATTTCAGTTATAGAAGGATTCATTTATGGCAAGTGGATGGGCGTCTGACGATGCCGTTAATCAACAAATCGAAGGCACTATTGCTGATGCCATCGAAAACGCAAGAAGACAACTCAATCACGGTACAATTAGTGCTCATTTTTGTATTGAATGTGGAGAGCCTATTATAGAAGCCAGAAGGTCAGCATTGCCTGGCGTACAATATTGTTTGTCTTGCCAACAAGAAATCGATAAACAATTAGCTAAAACATCAAGTCTATATAATCGTCGTGGCAGCAAAGATAGCCAACTACGTTAATTTGAAGATACATTTTTAACCAATTGAGCTAAAAGATGGGTGGATTATTACCCACCCTAAGATACAAACAATAGTTATTTTTTACCTTCACGAACAGCGTCATAAGGATAAACAATTAATTTATTATCAAACCATTCAGCACAAAAAATATCTTCTAATTTTTCATAACCTTGTTTTGCAATTTCTTGTTTAACCCAATTTTCATCTTTTTTAAGTTGTTCTAAATTGTCATGGCTAATACCGCCATTTTCGATGATTAGCACGGCAATATCTTTATCACCTTTTTTGATAACAGTTAACGAACCATTTAATTCATACCAAACCTCTTTTAACTCATCAAAAGAAGCTATGCCTTGTATATTGACTAAGGTTTCAAAATCCCTTACTGGTAAGTTGGCTTTAACAAAATTATCCGTTATTAAATGCCCATTTTTAACAAGTTGGATTGGTTCGCCATCTATAGCATCGCGTAAACGTGAGTTTTTAGATTTGATAAATCGAATTAAAACAAGTAAGCCAGCCCAAATAGCCACTAATCCAGCCGATTCCCAAGAAGATACTGTCGGACTAAGTAAGGCCCCCCCAACCAACGCACCAATAACCATACTACCAACCTGATCAAGCTGTGACATAGGTGCTATTTGGCTTTTACCCGATAACTTCACATAAACAAGTAAAATAATTAAAGCTAATAAAAATTTTGGTGCCATTTCTAATAAATACATTTCCTTTCTCCAAGCTAAACAAAATATGTTGAACTACAATTCCAAATGCAGAATCAATAGAAACTTCTGTATCGAAACGGGTAATAATTTATGTAAAACTGGTATAATTTTTGTTTGATTAATGATCAATACGGTTCTATTTTCATGACTAAAACAAAGTATGATTATTAATATAATTTATTGATTGTATTTTACTCTAAAATTCACACAAATTATAAGATTATTACTTTGATTGCGATAACTAATTTCTATTATGCAATGTTGTAAATCGGTGTGTTTTAAGTTTGAAATGAAGGTAAAATATTTACCCACAAAAACAGTCAAAAAGTATATATTTCCAGTTAAAAAGGATAATAACAAATGCAACTAATAATCGAAGAATCGGAAAAACAATTATCTTTTGAAGAAATTGAAGAATTTAGCAACTATTTTGATAAAGAAATTCCACTTTCATTTATTGATTTTTACATTAAATTTAATGGTGGTTACCCTCCCGAAAACGGTGAACATAATTTCTTTTTATTAGGTGGCTTTAATCCAATAAAATATGGCGATTTAACTATAGAAGATATTTACACTAATTTAATTGATGACTTTTCTAATTTAAAAGATATGATTCCTTTTGCTTATGATGAGGGTGGAAATTGTTTTTTACTTTCATTAAAAAATGAAAATTATGGAGAAATATATATATGGCTGATGGATGAAAAAGAATTAGTTTTAGTATCTGAATCATTTGATAGTTTTATAAATAAGCTGTAGGAATTAATCGCATTGTTTAAAGTAATTAAAAAAATGTTGCAATGAATATACATAAAAACAAAATTAACGCCTTATAAGTTTTCAGTTGAGTATTTTAATCATAAAATATTAGGGCGTGTTGATCTTTCGTGATTATTTTTAGACGGCATGATGTGAGTTATAATAATTCTGCCAAAAACAACCATAACTCGATTCATCATGCCAAGAACAATGCTAACAGATAAACGGTGGGAGAAGCTACTACAAATAATGAAAAATACTGGCCGAGTTTATAGGGCGTGTTGATCTTTCGTGATTATTTTTTAGACGGCATGATGTGAGTTATAATAATTCTGTCAAAAACAACCATAACTCGATTCATCATGCCAAGAACAATGCTAACAGATAAACGGTGGGAA